>NZ_JBHSPB010000016.1:0-173344 GCF_042656465.1 Streptomyces gamaensis | reverse complement strand
CCTCCGTCAGCCGCCGCGACAGCCGGTGCGCCAGACTGATCGGCAGCGGCATCAGCTCCGGGGTCTCGTCACAGGCATAACCGAACATCAGACCCTGGTCGCCCGCACCCTGCTTGTCGAGCTCGTCCTCGTCGCCCTCGACGCGGGACTCGTAGGCGGTGTCGACGCCCTGGGCGATGTCCGGGGACTGGGCGCCGATGGACACCGACACGCCGCAGGAGGCGCCGTCGAAGCCCTTCTTGGAGGAGTCGTAACCGATTTCGAGGATCTTCTCGCGCACCAGCTGCGCGATCGGCGCGTACGCCTTGGTGGTGACCTCGCCGGCGACGTGCACGAGGCCGGTGGTGATCAGGGTCTCGACGGCGACGCGGGACGTCGGGTCCTCCCGCAGGAGGGCGTCGAGAATCGTGTCGCTGATCTGGTCAGCGATCTTGTCGGGGTGACCCTCGGTCACGGACTCCGAGGTGAACAGGCGGCGGGACACATCGCTCCCTGGGGTTGCAGCGGCTGCTGGCTGATCATTGACGGACGCGTTCGAGAGCTGCGCTCGACGCGGTCCTGGGTCAGTTTATCCGGCGGACCCGTGGTTGGGGCATCCTCCTGCACATCACATGGTGCGTGACCTGCGACACTCCGTCCCGGCGCGGCCGCCCGGGGTCAGGGCAGGCGGCTCACCACCAGGTCCCAGACCGTGTCGGCGAGCGCTTCCTTGGGCCCGTGCGCCACGGGTGTCTCGGAGCCGTCGGCGCCCAGGACCACGGCCTCGCTGCTCTCCTCGCCGAAGGTCAGCCGCTCCCCCACCTCGTTGACGACGAGCAGGTCACAGCCCTTGCGGGCGAGCTTGGCGCGCCCGTTGGCGAGGACGTCGTCGGTCTCGGCGGCGAAGCCGACGACGACCTGCCCGGGGCGGGGGCGCCCGGCGGACAGTTCGGCGAGCACGTCCGGGTTGCGGACGAGGGCGATGGGCGCGGGGTCCTCGCCGTCCTTCTTCTTGATCTTGCCGGTGGCGTACTCGGCGGGCCGGAAGTCGGCCACGGCGGCGGCCATGACCACCGCGTCGGCGTCGGCCGCGGCCTTCAGGACGGCCTCGCGCAGCTGGACGGCGGTGCCCACGCGCACCACGTCGGCGCCGGCGGGGTCCGGCAGGGCGCTGTTGGCGGAGACGAGCGTGACGCGTGCGCCGCGCGCGACGGCCGTACGGGCCAGCGCGTAGCCCTGCTTGCCGGAGGAGCGGTTGCCGAGGAAGCGCACGGGGTCGAGCGGCTCCCGGGTGCCGCCCGCGCTGATCACCACGTGCCGTCCGGCGAGGTCGCGGTCCTGCGCGCGGTCGCCGCGGGCGAGCACGCGGCGGCAGACCGCGAAGATCTCCTCCGGGTCCGGCAGCCGGCCCTTGCCGGTGTCGACGCCGGTGAGGCGGCCGACGGCGGGCTCGATGACGATCGCGCTGCGGCGGCGCAGGGTGGCCACGTTCTCCTGGGTGGCCGGGTGCTCCCACATCTCGGTGTGCATCGCGGGCGCGAAGACCACCGGGCAGCGGGCGGTCAGCAGGGTGTTGGTCAGCAGGTCGTCGGCGAGGCCGTGCGCGGCCCTGGCGAGCAGGTCGGCGGTGGCGGGGGCGACGACGACGAGGTCGGCGTGCTGGCCGATGCGCACGTGCGGCACCTCGTGGACGCTCTGCCACACCTCGGTGGCGGCGGGCCGGCCGGACAGGGCCGCCCAGGTCGCCTCGCCGACGAAGTGCAGGGCCGCGGCCGTGGGCACCACCTGCACCTCGTGGCCCGACTCGGTGAGCCGGCGCAGCAGCTCGCACGCCTTGTAGGCGGCGATCCCGCCGCTGACCCCCAGGACGACCTTCGGCTTGTCCATCGCTTCGCTTCTCCCCGCACTGCTCATCGGG
The DNA here is from genome assembly GCF_042656465.1 of Streptomyces gamaensis. Lineage (NCBI taxonomy): Bacteria > Bacillati > Actinomycetota > Actinomycetes > Kitasatosporales > Streptomycetaceae > Streptomyces > Streptomyces gamaensis. Next base: position 171,447 of record NZ_JBHSPB010000016.1, on the reverse strand, counting down.
TACGCGGCCTGACGCGCGCGTACGCCTCTATGACACACCAAGGGCCCGGCAGCGGTGCTGCCGGGCCCTCGGTGACGACTGTCGGGCGCCTTACTGGGCCGGGGCCTCGACGGACTCGGAGGTCAGCAGGCCCGCGTTGATCTCACGCAGCGCGATGGAGAGCGGCTTCTCGTGGACGTGGGTGTCCACCAGCGGGCCGACGTACTCCAGCAGGCCCTCGCCGAGCTGCGAGTAGTACGCGTTGATCTGGCGCGCGCGCTTGGCGGCGTAGATCACGAGGCTGTACTTGGAGTCGGTGGCCTCAAGAAGCTCATCAATCGGCGGGTTGATGATGCCCTCGGGCGCGGCGATGGAAGAGGACACTCTCTGCCTTCCGAAGGGGGGTGATGATGAAAGATTGTTCAGCGCAGCAAGGCTAGCAGTTCGCGGGCGACGTCCTCGACCGAGGTATTGACGAGGGTCTCGTCGAACTCCTTCTCCGCGGCCAGCTCGATCCTGGCGACGGCCAGCCGGCGTTCGATGACCTCGGGCGACTCGGTGCCGCGCCCGGTGAGCCGGCGGACCAGCTCGTCCCAGCTCGGCGGGGCGAGGAAGACCAGCTGGGCCTCCGGCATGGTCTCGCGGACCTGCCGGGCACCCTGCAGATCGATCTCCAGCAGCACCGGCTCGCCGGCCTCCAGCCGGTCCAGCACGGCGCGGCGCGGCGTGCCGTAGCGGTTGCCGGCGAATTCGGCCCACTCCAGCAGCTCACCGTTGGCGACGAGCTTGTCGAACTCCTCGTCGTCGACGAAGAAGTACTGGACACCGTCCTGCTCGCCCGGGCGGGGCTTGCGGGTGGTCGCGGAGACCGACAGCCACACCTCGGGGTGCGCCTTGCGCATATGGGCGACGACCGTGCTCTTGCCGACCCCGGAGGGGCCGGAGAGCACGGTCAGCCGCGGACGTCCGGCCGGGGGGGCCGGGGCTTCCCCCAGCGACGGAAGGGGGAGGGAGCTCTCCCGGGAGACTGCACTACTCATGCAGTGATTATCCCGGTTCCCGGGAGTGCCTGGGAACGTCAGGCGGCCTTGCCGCCGAACTCGCGCTCAAGGGATGCGATCTGGTTGGAGCCCAGCCCGCGCACCCGGCGGCTCTCGGAGATCCCGAGCCGCTCCATGATCTGCTTGGCCCGGACCTTGCCCACGCCGGGCAGGCTTTCCAGCAGGGCGCTCACCTTCATCTTGCCGATGACCTCGTTCTCCTGACCCTGCTTGATCACATCGTGCAGCGAGGCGCCGGAGTGCTTGAGGCGGTTCTTGACCTCGGCGCGCTCCCGGCGAGCCGCGGCGGCCTTTTCGAGCGCGGCTGCGCGCTGTTCAGGGGTAAGGGGCGGAAGAGCCACGCCTACGTCACCTCGGATATCGAACTGTCGGATAACGGACCGGTGAGGAACCTAGTCGGCCCACACCTGCGGAGCAACGAGCAACGCGCTTGCACGTTCGCTCTCGACGGAGACTAGCGGCCGATCCCGCTCCAGTCAGCGAGAACAGACGAAAAGTCCTGGTCAGACTCGCTCGACCGGGACTTTTCCGGACATAACGCAGAAGAATTTTGACGCCGGAGTGCCCCGGGAGCTCCTCCGGGGCACTCCGGCCGGGCCCGCCGCGCCGGCTACCCGGCCGCGACCGCCGACTCCACGGCCTCGCGCACCTCGTCCGCGAACCGGGCGGCGCCCGCCCGCAGCGCCGCGATGTCCGGGCCGCCCCGCAGCACCGCCCGGCTGACGTTGGGCACCACGTCGCGCACGGCCGCGCCGAAGACCTTCGGCAGGTCCGCGGCGGTCGCGCCCTGCGCGCCGATGCCGGGCGCGAGCAGCGGCCCGTTGATGGCGAGGTCCGCGCCCGCCGCGCCGAGGGTGTCGCCCAGGGTCGCGCCGACGACCGCGCCGTAGGAGCCCATGGGGGCGGCCCCGGCGTTCTCCGCCCGCAGGTGCTCCAGTACCGTCGCGGCCACGCTGGAGCCGTCGGCGCGCAGCGCGTGCTGCACCTCGGCGCCTTCCGGGTTCGAGGTGAGCGCGAGCACGAAGACGCCGGTGCCGCTCGCCCGGGCCAGTTCCAGCGCCGGGCGCAGCGAGCCGTAGCCAAGGTAGGGGCTGACGGTGACGGCGTCCGAGAACAGCGGGGCGGCGGGGTCGAGGTAGGCCGAGGCGTAGGCGGCCATGGTGGAGCCGATGTCGCCGCGCTTGGCGTCCATGAGCACCAGCGCGCCGGCCTCGCGTGCGTCGGCGACGGCCCGTTCCAGGACGGCGAGGCCGCGCGAGCCGAAGCGTTCGAAGAAGGCCGACTGCGGCTTGAGGACGGCGACCTGCCCGGCGAGCGCCTCCACGACCGTGTGCGTGAAGCGCTCCAGGCCGGCCACGTCGTCGGACAGGCCCCAGTCGGCGAGCAGCGAGGCGTGCGGGTCGATGCCGACGCACAGCGGGCCGCGGGTGTCCATGGCCCGGCGCAGCCGGGCGCCGAAGGGTTCGGGGGTCTGGGACTGGGGGGTCACGGGGTTCCTCCGTAAAGGGTTCAGGCGGCGGGCCGGCCGGCGGCGACGCTGGCGCCGACGGCCTCGGCGAGGGTGGCGTAGGGGCTCGCGGCGAGCCGCTGGGCGAGGCCGCGGTGGATCCTGCGGCACCAGAAGGGCCCCTCGTAGACGAAGGCGCTGTAGCCCTGGACGAGCGTGGCGCCCGCCAGGACGCGCTCCCAGACGTCGTCGGCGCTCTCCACGCCCCCGACGCCGACCAGCGTGATCCGGTCGCCCACGCGCGCGTACAGCCGGCTCAGCACCTCCAGGGAGCGGGCCTTGAGGGGGGCGCCGGACAGGCCGCCCGCGCCGATGGCCTCGACGGTGCGCTCGGGGGTGAGCAGGCCCAGTCCCTCGCGGGCGACGGTGGTGTTGGTGGCGATGATGCCGTCCAGGCCCAGCTCGACGGCGAGGTCGGCGACGGCGTCGATGTCCTCGTCGGCCAGATCGGGGGCGATCTTGACGAGCAGCGGCACCCGGCGGGTGGTGACGGTGCGGTCGGCGGCCTCGCGGACGGCGCTCAGCAGCGGCCGCAGCTGGTCGACGGCCTGGAGGTTGCGCAGCCCGGGGGTGTTCGGGGAGGAGACGTTGACGACGAGGTAGTCGGCGTGGGCGGCCAGGCGCTCGGTGGAGGTCACGTAGTCGGCGACGGCCTCTTCCTCGGGTACGACCTTGGTCTTGCCGATGTTGACGCCGACGGTCGTACGGAAGACGGGGGCGCGGGCGGCGAGCCGGGCCGCGACGGCGGCGGAGCCGTCGTTGTTGAAGCCCATGCGGTTGATCAGCGCGCGGTCCGCGACGAGGCGGAAGAGGCGCTTCCTGGGGTTGCCGGGCTGCGGCTGGGCGGTGACGGTGCCGATCTCGACGTGGTCGAAGCCGAGCATGGCCATGCCGTCGATGGCGACGGCGTTCTTGTCGAAGCCGGCGGCGAGCCCGAAGGGGCCGTGCATGCGCAGCCCGAACGCCTCGGTGCGCAGCTCCTTGTGGCGGGGGGCGAGCACGGCGGCGGCGAAGGTGCGCAGCACGGGGATCCGGGCGAGGCGGCGGATCCAGCCGAAGGCCAGGTGGTGGGCCTTCTCGGGGTCCATGCGCTTGAAGATCAGGTCGAAGAAGAGACAGTACATTTCCAGCCTTCTTGAACGGGGTGCGGGGCGGGGCTCTCGCGAAGAGGGGGACACCTTCCGGTGTCCCCCTCCTGCGCCTTACGCCTCGCGGGCGGCGGTCAGCGCTCCGGCGTGTTCCTGGAGGGAGCGCACGCCCACGTCGCCGCGGGTGAGCGCCTCGATGCCCTGGACGGCGGCCGCGAGGGCCTGGACCGTGGTCAGGCAGGGGACCGCGCGGGCGACCGCGGCCGTACGGATCTCGTAGCCGTCGAGGCGGCCGCCGGTGCCGTACGGGGTGTTGACGATCAGGTCGACCTGGCCGTCGTGGATGAGCTGGACGATCGTCTTCTCGCCGTTGGGGCCCTCGCCCTCGCTCTGCTTGCGCACCACGGTGGCGTTGATGCCGTTGCGGCGCAGCACCTCGGCGGTGCCGGAGGTGGCGAGCAGTTCGAAGCCGTGGGCGACGAGCTCACGGGCCGGGAAGATCATCGAGCGCTTGTCGCGGTTGGCGACCGAGACGAAGGCGCGGCCCTTGGTGGGCAGTGCGCCGTACGCGCCGGCCTGCGACTTGGCGTAGGCGGTGCCGAAGACCGAGTCGATGCCCATGACCTCGCCGGTCGAGCGCATCTCCGGGCCGAGGACGGTGTCCACGCCGCGCCCGTGGATGTCGCGGAAGCGGCTCCAGGGCATCACGGCCTCCTTGACGGAGATCGGCGCGTCCAGCGGCAGGGTGCCGCCGTCGCCCTCCTTGGGCAGCATGCCCTCGGCCCGCAGCTCGGCGACGGTCGCGCCCAGCGAGATGCGGGCGGCGGCCTTGGCCAGCGGGACGGCGGTCGCCTTGGAGGTGAAGGGGACGGTGCGGGAGGCGCGCGGGTTGGCCTCCAGCACGTAGAGGATGTCCCCGGCCATCGCGAACTGGATGTTGATCAGGCCGCGGACGCCGACGCCCTTGGCGATGGCCTCCGTGGAGGCGCGCAGCCGCTTGATGTCGAAGCCGCCGAGGGTGATCGGGGGCAGCGCGCACGCGGAGTCGCCGGAGTGGATGCCGGCCTCCTCGATGTGTTCCATGACGCCGCCGAGGTAGAGCTCGTGGCCGTCGTAGAGCGCGTCGACGTCGATTTCTATGGCGTCGTCGAGGAAGCGGTCGATGAGCACGGGGTGCTCGGAGATCAGGCCCGCGTGCCGCTCCAGGTAGCCGGCGAGCGAGGGCTCGTCGTAGACGATCTCCATGCCGCGGCCGCCGAGCACGTAGGAGGGGCGGACCATGACCGGGTAGCCGATCTCGGCGGCGATCTCCTTGGCCTGCTCGAAGGAGAAGGCGGTGCCGTACTTCGGCGCGGGCAGCCCGGCCTCGGTGAGCACCCGGCCGAAGGCGCCGCGCTCCTCGGCGAGGTCGATGGCCTCGGGCGAGGTGCCGACGACGGGCACGCCGTTGTCCTTCAGGGCCTGGGCGAGGCCGAGCGGGGTCTGGCCGCCGAGCTGGACGATCACGCCCGCGAGGGGGCCGGCCTGCTGCTCGGCGTGGACGATCTCCAGGACGTCCTCCAGGGTGAGCGGCTCGAAGTAGAGCCGGTCGGAGGTGTCGTAGTCGGTGGAGACGGTCTCGGGGTTGCAGTTGACCATCACGGTCTCGTAGCCCGCCGCGCTGAGTGCGAAGGAGGCGTGGACGCAGGAGTAGTCGAACTCCACGCCCTGGCCGATGCGGTTGGGGCCCGAGCCCAGGATGATCACCGCGGGCTTCTCGCGGGGCGCGACCTCGCTCTCCTCGTCGTAGGAGGAGTAGAAGTACGGGGTCCGCGCGGCGAATTCGGCGGCGCAGGTGTCGACGGTCTTGAAGACGGGGCGGATGCCCAGGGCGTGCCGGACCTCGCGGACGACGTCCTCGCGCAGGCCGCGGATGCCGGCGATCTGGGCGTCGGAGAAGCCGTGCCGCTTGGCCTCGGCCAGCAGCTGCGGGTCCAGTTCGCGGGCCTCGCGCAGTTCCTCGGCGGTCTCGTGGATCAGGAAGAGCTGGTCGACGAACCAGGGGTCGATGCGGGTGGCCTCGAAGACCTCCTGCGGGGTGGCGCCGGCCCGGATGGCGGCCATGACGGTGTTGATCCGGCCGTCGGTGGGCACCTTGGCCTTCGCCAGCAGCTCGCTCCGCTCGCCGGGCTCGGTGACGAAGTCGAACTGCGAGCCCTTCTTCTCCAGCGAGCGCAGCGCCTTCTGCAGGGCCTCGGTGAAGTTGCGGCCGATGGCCATGGCCTCGCCGACGGACTTCATGGTCGTGGTCAGCGAGGAGTCGGCGGAGGGGAACTTCTCGAACGCGAAGCGGGGTGCCTTGACCACGACGTAGTCGAGCGTGGGCTCGAAGGAGGCCGGGGTCTTCTCGGTGATGTCGTTGGGGATCTCGTCCAGCGTGTAGCCGACGGCGAGCCGGGCCGCGATCTTCGCGATCGGGAATCCGGTGGCCTTGGAGGCGAGCGCGGAGGAGCGGGAGACACGCGGGTTCATCTCGATGACGATGACCCGGCCGTCCTCGGGGTTGACCGCGAACTGGATGTTGCAGCCGCCGGTGTCGACCCCGACCTCGCGGATGACGGCGATGCCGATGTCGCGCAGGATCTGGTACTCGCGGTCGGTGAGCGTCATCGCCGGGGCGACGGTGATGGAGTCGCCGGTGTGCACGCCCATCGGGTCGAAGTTCTCGATGGAGCAGACGACCACGACGTTGTCGTGCTTGTCGCGCATGAGCTCCAGCTCGTACTCCTTCCAGCCGAGGATGGACTCCTCCAGGAGGACCTCGGTGGTCGGCGAGAGCGTGAGGCCCTGGCCCGCGATGCGGCGCAGTTCCTCCTCGTCGTGCGCGAAGCCGGAGCCGGCGCCGCCCATGGTGAAGGAGGGGCGGACGACGACCGGGTAGCCGCCGAGGGTCTCGACGCCGGCGAGGACCTCCTCCATGGAGTGGCAGATCACCGAGCGGGCGGACTCGCCGTGGCCGGTACGGGCGTTGACGGCCTCGACGACGGCCTTGAACTGGTCGCGGTCCTCGCCCTTGTGGATGGCCTCGACGTTGGCGCCGATGAGCTCGACGCCGTACTTCTCCAGGGTGCCCGACTCGTGCAGGGAGATCGCGGTGTTGAGCGCGGTCTGGCCGCCGAGGGTGGGCAGCAGCGCGTCGGGCCGCTCCTTGGCGATGATCTTCTCGACGAACTCGGGGGTGATCGGCTCGACGTAGGTGGCGTCGGCGAGCTCCGGGTCGGTCATGATCGTGGCCGGGTTGGAGTTGACCAGGATCACCCGCAGGCCCTCGGCCTTGAGCACCCGGCACGCCTGGCTGCCGGAGTAGTCGAACTCGGCCGCCTGGCCGATGACGATCGGGCCGGAGCCGATGACCAGGACGGACTGGATGTCGGTGCGCTTAGGCACGCTGGCCCTCCATCAGGGAGACGAAGCGGTCGAACAGGTAGGCGGCGTCGTGCGGTCCCGCCGCCGCTTCGGGGTGGTACTGGACGCTGAAGGCCGGCCGGTCGAGCAGCCGCAGGCCCTCGACCACGTTGTCGTTGAGGCACACGTGGGAGACCTCGACCCGGCCGTAGGGGGTGTCGGCGGCCCCGTCGAGGGGGGCGTCGACGGCGAAGCCGTGGTTGTGCGCGGTGACCTCGACCTTGCCGGTCGTACGGTCCTTGACGGGCTGGTTGATGCCGCGGTGGCCGTACTTGAGCTTGTAGGTGCCGAAGCCGAGGGCCCGGCCGAGGATCTGGTTGCCGAAGCAGATCCCGAACAGCGGGGTGCCGCGCTCCAGGACGCCGCGCATGACGGAGACCGGGTGGTCGGCGGTGGCCGGGTCACCCGGGCCGTTGGAGAAGAACACGCCGTCCGGCCCGACCGCGTACACATCGTCCAGCGTCGCGGTGGCGGGCAGGACGTGCACCTCGACGCCGCGCTCGGCCATCCGGTGCGGGGTCATGCCCTTGATGCCGAGGTCGATCGCGGCGACGGTGAACTTCTTCGCGCCGATCGCGGGGACGACGTACGGCTCGGTGGTGGCGACCTCGGCGGAGAGGTCGGCGCCGGTCATCTCGGGGGCCCGGCGCACCTCGGCGAGCATGGTGCCCTCGTCGGGCAGGGAGTTGCCGGAGAAGATGCCCACGCGCATGGCGCCGCGCTCGCGCAGGTGCCGGGTCAGGGCGCGGGTGTCGATGCCGCTGATGCCGACGACGCCCTGGCGGACGAGCTCCTCCTCCAGCGAGCGCTTGGCCCGCCAGCTGGAGGTGGTGCGGGCGGGGTCGCGGACGACGTAGCCGGCCACCCAGATCCGCCCGGACTCGGGGTCCTCGTCGTTCACGCCGGTGTTGCCGACGTGCGGGGCGGTCATGACGACGACCTGGCGGTGGTAGGAGGGGTCGGTGAGGGTTTCCTGGTAGCCGGTCATGCCGGTGGAGAACACGGCTTCGCCGAAGGTCTCCCCCACGGCCCCGTAGGCGCGGCCGCGGAAGATCCGGCCGTCCTCCAGGACGAGTACGGCGGGGGCCTTGGCCCCCCGGGTGGAGGTCGTCATCGTGCGCCTTCCGTGTCGTGGTGGTGCGAAGTGGTCCGGGTGGTCCGGGCGGTCAGGGCCTCGGCCCAGGCGGTGTGCTCGGCGGCCCGGTCGGAGCGGAAGCCGGAGTCGATCTCCCGGTCGCCGTGCGCCCAGGTGATCACCAGCAGTCCGCCCTCGGTGAGGACCTTGCCCGCGATTCCCTTGTCGAGGCGGGCGCCGCGCAGGGCGTCCGCGGGGATGAAGAAGTCCTGCGCGCCGGGGCGCACGACGTGCACGCCCTGGTCGGTGAGGGTCAGTTCGGCCCGGCTGCGGGTGCCCAGGCCGCGGGCGACGATGCGGTCGAGCCACTGTCCGGCGGTGGTGGAGCCGTGGTAGCGGCCGCTCATGGTGAGCAGCGGCTCGCCCGGGTGCTCCGGTGCGGCGGGCAGTTCGGGCAGGTCGCCCTGGAGGGTGCCGCGCCACTTCCAGCCCTCGCGCATCAGCCAGTACAGGAGCGCGACGAACAGCAGCAGGCCGACGACCCAGCCGAGGCGGGCCGCCCAGTCGGTGACGGCCTGGGACTTCTTCTCGTCCGCGAGCCCGGCCAGGGCCAGGGGGATCAGGGGTGATGTCAGAGGTGTCACGCGAGCTTCCCGTCCACGACCGTCGCCCGGCCCCGCAGGAAGGTGTGGGTGACGCGTCCCGGCAGCTCGCGGCCCTGGTAGGGGGTGTTGCGGCTGCGGGAGGCGAAGCCCGCGGGGTCCACCTGACCACGGTATGCGGAATCGACGAGGGTGAGGTTGGCGGGCTCGCCCGGGGCGATGGGCCGCCCGTGGCCGGCCAGGCGGCCGATGGCGGCCGGGCGGAAGGACATCCGGTCGGCGACGCCGGCCCAGTCGAGCAGGCCCGTGTCGACCATGGTGTGCTGCACGACGGACAGCGCGGTCTCCAGGCCCACCATGCCCATGGCGGCGGCGGCCCACTCGCAGTCCTTGTCCTCGTGCGGGTGCGGGGCGTGGTCGGTGGCCACGCAGTCGATGGTGCCGTCGGCGAGGGCGGCGCGCAGGGCCAGCACGTCGGCCTCGGTGCGCAGCGGCGGGTTGACCTTGTAGACGGGGTCGTACGAGCGCACCAGCTCGTCGGTGAGCAGCAGGTGGTGCGGGGTGACCTCGGCGGTGACCTGCCAGCCCTTGGACTTGGCCCAGCGCACGATCTCCACGGAGCCGGCGGTCGACAGGTGGCAGACGTGCACGCGGGAGCCGACGTGCGCGGCGAGCAGCACATCGCGGGCGATGATCGACTCCTCGGCGACGGCGGGCCAGCCGGTCAGGCCCAGTTCGGCGGAGACGATGCCCTCGTTCATCTGGGCGCCCTCGGTGAGCCGGGGCTCCTGGGCGTGCTGGGCGACGACCCCGTCGAAGGCCTTGACGTACTCCAGGGCCCGCCGCATGATCACGGCGTCGTCGACGCACTTGCCGTCGTCGGAGAAGACCCGGACCCCGGCGGCCGACTCGTGCATCGCGCCGAGTTCGGCGAGCTGCCTGCCCTCCAGGCCGACGGTCACGGCGCCGACGGGCTGCACGTCGCAGTAGCCGGACTGCCTGCCCAGCCGCCAGACCTGCTCGACGACGCCGGCGGTGTCGGCGACGGGGAAGGTGTTGGCCATGGCGTGTACGGCGGTGTAGCCGCCGACGGCGGCGGCCCGGGTACCGGTCAGGACGGTCTCGGAGTCCTCGCGGCCGGGCTCGCGCAGGTGGGTGTGGAGGTCGACGAGGCCGGGCAGCAGGACGTGTCCCTCGGCCTCGACGACAGTGGCGCCGTCGGCGGACAGGCCGGTGCCCACGGCGGCGACGGTCTCGCCGTCGATGAGGACGTCCTGGGCGTCGCCGCCGAGCGGCCGGGCGCCGCGGATCAGGGTCTTGGTCATGGTCGGTGCATCTCCTCGGGGGCCGCGCGGGCGGCGGGGGGCGGGCGTCGTGGCGGGGCGCGGACGGTCGGGGGCGGGACGGCTCACGGGGTGGCCGGCTCGGCGCCGCCGAGCAGCAGGTAGAGCACGGCCATGCGGATGCTGACGCCGTTGGCGACCTGTTCGACGGCGGTGCAGCGGCCGGAGTCGGCGACCTCGGCGGTGATCTCCATGCCCCGGTTCATCGGGCCGGGGTGCATGACGATCGCGTGCTCCGGCATACGGGCCATGCGGTCGCCGTCGAGTCCGTAGCGGCGGGCGTACTCGCGCTCGGTGGGGAAGAAGGCGGCGTTCATGCGCTCGCGCTGGACGCGCAGCATCATCACGGCGTCGGACTTGGGCAGCACCGCGTCGAGGTCGTAGGAGACCTCGCAGGGCCACTGCTCGACGCCGATCGGCACGAGGGTGGGCGGGGCGACCAGGGTGACCTCGGCGCCGAGGGTGGTGAGCAGATGGACGTTGGAGCGGGCCACGCGGCTGTGCAGGACGTCGCCGACGACGGTGATGCGGCGGCCGGCCAGGTCGCCGCCGAGCCCGGCGTCGGGGCCGACGAGGCGGCGGCGCATGGTGAAGGCGTCGAGCAGGGCCTGGGTGGGGTGTTCGTGGGTGCCGTCACCGGCGTTGACGACGGCGCCGTCGATCCAGCCGGAGTTGGCGAGCCGGTAGGGCGCCCCGGAGGCGCCGTGCCGGATGACGACGGCGTCGGCGCCCATGGCCTCCAGGGTCAGGGCGGTGTCCTTCAGGGACTCGCCCTTGGAGACCGAGGAGCCCTTGGCGGAGAAGTTGATGACGTCGGCGGACAGCCGCTTGGCGGCGGCCTCGAAGGAGATGCGGGTGCGGGTGGAGTCCTCGAAGAAGAGGTTGACGACGGTACGGCCGCGCAGGGTGGGCAGTTTCTTGATCGGCCGGTCCGCGACGCGGGCCATCTCCTCGGCGGTGTCGAGGATGAGGACGGCGTCGTCGCGGGAGAGGTCGGCGGCCGAGATGAGGTGGCGCTTCATCCGGTTTCTCCGTGGGTGAGGAGGTGTGCGGGGGTACGGGCGGGCAGCCGGTGGGCATGCCGCGCTACGGGCCCTGGGGCACCGGGTCCGTGTGCGGGGTGTCTACTGCCCGTCGGCCGGAGCGGCCGGACGCGCGCCGAGGAGCACGCTGTCGCGGCCGTCCTCCTCGGTGAGCTGGACCTTGACGGTCTCCCGCAGCGACGTGGGGAGGTTCTTGCCGACGTAGTCGGCGCGGATGGGCAGTTCGCGGTGGCCGCGGTCGACGAGGACCGCGAGCTGCACGGCGCGCGGGCGGCCGAGGTCGCCGAGCGCGTCGAGCGCGGCGCGGATGGTGCGGCCGGAGAAGAGCACGTCGTCGACGAGGACGACCAGCCGGCCGTCGATGCCGGGGCCGGGGATCTCGGTGCGGGCCAGCGCGCGGGCCGGGCGCAGCCGCAGGTCGTCCCGGTACATGGTGATGTCGAGGGAGCCGACGGGCAGGGGCCGGCCGGTGATCTCCTGGAGCTTGGCGGCGAGCCGGCGGGCGAGGAAGACGCCGCGCGTGGGGATGCCGAGGAGCACCACGTCGTCGGCGCCCTTGGCGCGCTCGACGATCTCGTGGGCGATCCGGGTCAGGACCCGGGCGATGTCCGGTGCCTCCAGCACCGGGCGGGCGGCGGCGGTGACGGCGGAATCGCCGGAGTCACCCGTGCCGGCCGCGGAAACTGCGGAGCGCCGGGAATGGCGCGCACCACGGTTTGCGTCCATACGAAACGGACCTCCTTCTCCGCCTCACGGGACGGACATTAAAGGACGTCGGAATTACCGGTTTCACGGTACCAGGGTCCGGGCGCGTCCCTCGCCACCACCCCTGACGGGGGACGTCAGGGACCATTCGGCTTGACGAAGTCAGATTACGCTGCGTAACCTCACAGTGAGTTACCAGCCGCGCGGCGCAGCCGCACGTCTTTACAGCGTCCGGGGAGCTTTATGTCCAGCGAATACGCCAAACAGCTCGGGGCCAAGCTCCGCGCCATCCGCACCCAGCAGGGCCTCTCCCTCCACGGCGTCGAGGAGAAGTCCCAGGGCCGCTGGAAGGCCGTGGTAGTGGGGTCGTACGAGCGCGGCGACCGTGCCGTGACCGTGCAGCGCCTGGCCGAGCTGGCCGACTTCTACGGCGTTCCCGTGCAGGAGCTGCTGCCGGGCACCACGCCGGGCGGGGCCGCCGAGCCGCCGCCGAAGCTGGTCCTGGACCTGGAGCGGCTGGCCCATGTGCCGGCCGAGAAGGCGGGCCCGCTGCAGCGGTATGCCGCCACGATCCAGAGCCAGCGCGGTGACTACAACGGCAAGGTCCTCTCGATCCGTCAGGACGACCTGCGCACCCTCGCGGTCATCTACGACCAGTCGCCGTCGGTGCTCACCGAGCAGCTGATCAGCTGGGGTGTGCTCGACGCCGACGCGCGCCGCGCGGTGCAGCACGAGGACGCCTGAGTCCGCCGCTGAAACATCGACCGCCGGGGGCGGGAGAATCCGAAAGGTTCTCCCGCCCCCGGCGGTTTTCGTCTGCCGCCGTGCGGCGGGCGGGCCCGGCGAGGTCCGGTGCGGTGCGGGCGGTGCCCCGAAGGGACGCCGGGGCGGGTGCGCCGCGTGGGCACCCGCCCCGGCGCACCCCCGCGGCTGACGCACCGGGCTTCCGCCGCACCGGACGTCCGCGGCGCGCTCAGCGCTCCGCGTCGTCCCGCCGCAGGGTCGGCTTGAGCTCCTTGAAGCGGCCCAGCAGTCCGTTGACGAAGGCCGGCGAGTCGTCGGTGGAGAACTCCTTGGCGAGCTGCACCGCCTCGTCGATCGCCACCGCGTCGGGCGTGCCGTCCTCCCAGATCAGCTCGTGGGCGCCCAGCCGGACGATGTTCCGGTCGGCGACCGGCATCCGGTCCAGGTCCCAGTCGACCGCGTACGTGGCGATCAGCTCGTCGATGCGGGCGGCGTGCTGCGCGTACCCCTCGACGAGCTGCATCGTGTACTCGGTGACCGGCGGCTGCCGGACGTCGTTCCGCGAGTGCCGGACCCAGTCGGCGAGGACGGTCTGCACGGTGGTGCCGCGCTGGTCGGCCTCGAAGAGGATCTGGAAGGCGCGCTTGCGGGCCTTGCTGCGAGCGGCCACGGTTAGCTGTTCACCCGGCCGAGGTAATCACCGGTGCGGGTGTCGACCTTGATCTTCTCGCCGGTCGTGATGAAGAGCGGCACCTGGATCTGGTAGCCGGTCTCCAGGGTGGCGGGCTTGCTGCCACCGGTGGAGCGGTCGCCCTGGAGGCCGGGCTCGGTCTCGGCGATCGTCAGCTCGACGGCGGCCGGCAGCTCGACGTAGAGGACCTGGCCCTCGTTCTGCGCGACGACGGCCTCGAAGCCCTCGATGAGGAAGTTGGCGGCGTCACCGACGGTCTTGCGGTCGATGTGCAGCTGGTCGTAGGTGTCCATGTCCATGAACACGAAGTACTCGCCGTCCATGTACGAGAACTGCATGCCACGCCGGTCGACGTTGGCCGTCTCGACCTTCACACCGGCGTTGAAGGTCTTGTCGACCACCTTGCCGGAGAGGACGTTCTTGAGCTTCGTGCGCACGAAGGCGGGGCCCTTGCCAGGCTTGACGTGCTGGAACTCGACGACGGACCAGAGCTGGCCGCCTTCGAGCTTGAGCACCATGCCGTTCTTGAGGTCGTTCGTGGAAGCCACGGTTGCGGAATCTCCTGGACTGAAGCTGGGACCCCGAAGGCACGCGCCTACAGCGCGAGCAGCTCCTTGGTCGTAATGGTGAGTAGCTCGGGGCCGCCGTCCGCCTCCGGGCGGACGACGAGCGTGTCATCGATCCGGACACCGCCCCGCCCCGGGAGGTGGACTCCCGGGTCTACGGTGACCGGCACGCAAGCGTCCAGTTTACCCATGGCCGACGGGCCGAGCTGCGGGTCCTCGTCATTTTCGAGGCCCACGCCGTGTCCGGTGCGCGGCCCGACCCGCTCCCCGTGTCCCGCGGCCTCCAGCACCGAGCGGGCCGCGCGGTCGACGGCCCGGCAGGCGGCACCCGGCGCGAGGGCCTCCCGCCCGGCCCGCTGGGCGGCGAAGACCTGGTCGTAGAGCTCGATCTGCCAGTCGGCCGGGGCGGTGCCGATGACGAAGGTACGGGCGATCTCGCTGCGGTAGCCGCGGTACTCCGCGCCCAGCGCGACGCTCAGGAAATCGCCCTCCTCGACCCGCCGGTCGGTGGGTGTGTGCCCGGCGAGCCCGGAGTTGGGTCCGGTGGCCACCTGGGTGGGGAACGCGGGCCCGGCCGCCCCGTGGTCGACGAGGCGGCGTTCCAGTTCCAGCGCGAGGTGCCGCTCGGTGCGGCCGACGAGGATCGACTCCAGCAGTTCGCCGAGCGCCTGGTCGGCGATCTCGGCGGCGATGCGCAGCGCGGCGATCTCCTCGCTGTCCTTGACCAGGCGCTGCTGCTCGACGGCGGTGCCCAGGTCGGCGGTGCGCAGCCGGGGGGCGACCGAGCGCAGGGCGCGGTGCCGGGCGACGGTCAGATGGTGCTCCTCCACCGCGAGGGAGCGGGCGCCCGCGGCGGTGGCGCGTTCGGCGGCGGCGACGGCGGGGTCGCCGTCGGGGCTGACGAGGGTGTGCACCCGCAGTTCCTCGTCGGTGCGGCAGCCGGGGCCCGGGGCGGCGGCGGCCGCGCCGAAGGGCTCGACGGGGCAGAAGAGCGTGTCCTCGGCGGGGCCGACGAGCAGCGCGGCGCCGCCGGGGGCGGCTCCGGCCAGATAGCGGACGTTGGCGTGCCCGGTCACCAGGGCGGCGGCGTTCCCGGCCGCCTCGCAGCGCTCGCGCAGCCGCGCCCGGCGTGCGGCGTACACCTCGGACATGCTGTTGAGCCTACGGGTCGGGCCGCGCGCGGGCCGTTCCAGCGCGTCCGTCAGGGGGCGGCGGGCGCCCGGCTCAGGGCGTGGGCGACGGCCTCGTCGAGGAGGCGGGCGGTGGTGGCGACGTCGTGGCGGGAGTTGTCGATGATGGGCAGCCCGGAGCCGTACCAGCCCGCCATGCGGCCGTGGATGCGGGCGACCTCCTCGTCGCCGAGGCGGCGGTTGCCGGTGCGGCGGGCGTTGCGTTCGAGGACGATCTCCAGGCCCGGCAGCAGGACCACGGGCAGCAGTCCGGGGCCGATGTGCCGTTTCCAGCCGCCGAGGCCGACGGCGGGCCGGTCGGGGAAGACGGCGTCGTCGAGGATGCAGGAGATGCCGCCGGCGAGGAAGCCGCGGGCGGCGAAGCCGCAGGTGCGGCGGGCGAGGCGGTACTGGGCCTCGCAGTGCTCGTTCCAGCCCGAGCGCGGGTCGGCGAAGCCGGAGCGCACCCACTCGCGCACGTCGTCGAGGCTGATGTGGGCGGTGGGCGCGGCCCGGTGGTCCGCCCAGTACCGCGCGACGGTCGTCTTGCCCGCCCCGGCCGGCCCGATGAGCAGCACCGCGACGGCGGTGTGCGCCGCGCGGGCGGGCGGCGGTACGGGCAGGCCGGGGACCGGGGCGGGGCCCGGTGGCATCGGAGGGTGGGGCGGCGGCAGCGGCGGTCCCCCTGCGGGCTGCATCCGGTGGCACTCCGTCTCGTGGCTGGGCCGGCGTGGCGGCGGCCGGCGTCGGGCACGGGGAGCGTACCGGAGGCGGTGCCGCCGCGACGGGCCGGCCGACCGGCGACGCGCCCGGCGCGCGGCCCGCCGTCGCGCCGGGCGGGGGGCCGTCAGCGCGCGCTGTCGCCGAGTTCCTCGGCCAGGGCGCGCAGGGCCAGCCGGTACGAGCCGATGCCGAACCCGGCGACGGTGCCGCTGGCGACGCCGGCGATGACCGAGGTGTGCCGGAAGGCCTCGCGCGTATAGGGGTTGGAGATGTGCACCTCGACGAGCGGGGCGGTGCGCTGGGCGGCCGCGTCGCGCATCGCGTACGAGTAGTGCGTGAAGGCGCCGGGGTTGATGACGACGGGGAGGCGGCCGTCGGCGGCCTCGTGCAGCCAGCGGATCAGCTCGCCCTCGTCGTTGGTCTCGCGGACCTCGACGGCCAGGCCGAGCTCCTCGCCGAGCCGGGTGCACTCCGCGACCAGTCCGGCGTAGGAGGTCGAGCCGTAGACGTCCGGTTCCCGGGAGCCGAGCCGGCCGAGGTTGGGGCCGTTGAGGACGAGGACCCGGCGCGGGGCGTCCTTCCCGCTGTCCCCACCGTTCATCCCGCTCATGCGGCGATCTCCGCGTGGGCGGCGAGCAGCAGGGCCGGGTCGGGGCCCTCCAGTACGGCGGGCTTGGCCAGGCCGTCGAGGACGATGAAGCGCAGCAGGTCGCCCCGGGACTTCTTGTCGATCTTCATGGTCTCCAGCAGCCGGGGCCACTGGTCGCCGCGGTAGGTGACCGGCAGGCCCACGGAGGTGAGGATCGCGCGGTGCCGGTCGGCGGTGGCGTCGTCCAGGCGTCCGGCGATCCGGCCGAGTTCGGCGGCGAAGACCATGCCGACGGACACGGCGGCGCCGTGCCGCCAGTTGTAGCGCTCGTTCTTCTCGATGGCGTGCGCGAGGGTGTGCCCGTAGTTGAGGATCTCGCGCAGGCCCGACTCCTTGAGGTCGGACGAGACGACCTCGGCCTTGACGCGGATCGCGCGCTCGATCAGCTCCGCGGTGTGCCGGCCCGCGGGGGTGCGGGCGCCCTGCGGGTCGTCCTCGATCAGGTCGAGGATGACGGGGTCGGCGATGAACCCGGCCTTGATGATCTCGGCGAGGCCGCTGACGTAGTCGTGGACGGGCAGCGACTCCAGCGCGGCCAGGTCGCACAGCACCCCGGCCGGCGGGTGGAAGGCGCCGACGAGGTTCTTGCCCTCGGCGGTGTTGATGCCGGTCTTGCCGCCGACGGCGGCGTCGACCATGGCGAGCACGGTGGTGGGCACGGCGATCCAGCGCACCCCGCGCAGCCAGGTCGCCGCCACGAACCCGGCCAGGTCGGTGGTGGCGCCGCCGCCGACGCCGACGATGACGTCGGTGCGGGTGAAGCCGGACTGGCCCAGCGCCTTCCAGCAGTAGGCGGCGACCTCGGCGGTCTTGGCCTCCTCGGCGTTGGGCAGCTGGACGGCGATGGCCTCGTAGCCCTGCGCGGCGAGGTCCTCGCGCAGCACCTCGCCGGTCTGCGCGAGCGCCTCGGGGTGCAGTACGGCGACGCGCCTGGCCTTGGCGCCGACCAGGGCGGGCAGCTCGCCGAGCAGCTGCCGGCCGACCAGGACCTCGTACGGAGCCGTGCCCGCGGAGCCGGCGACGTGGATGCGGGTGACGGATTCGCCCGGAGTGGGGGCGGCGTCGGTCATGGGTTCCTCACTGCGGATCAGTGGTGTCGGGTGCGGTGGCCGTCAGGCCGAGCGCGTCGAGCACGGCGTCGGCGACCTGCTGGGGGGTACGGCCGCCGGTGTCGACGACGGCGCGGGCCACCTCGGTGTACAGCGGGCGGCGGGCCTCCATCAGCTCGCGCCAGCGCTTGCGGGGATTGACCGCGAGCAGCGGGCGCGGCACGTCCAGGCCCACGCGGTGCACGGCGTCGGCCAGTTGGACGTCGAGGAAGACCACCGGCAGGCCCGCGAGCAGCTCCCGGGTGCCGGGGTCCATGACCGCGCCGCCGCCGAGGGAGAGCACTCCGGGGTGCTCGGCGACGGCGTCCCGCACCGCCGCGCGCTCCAGCTCGCGGAAGTGCGGTTCGCCCTCGTCGATGAAGATCTCCGGAATGGGCTTCCCGGCCGTCTTCTCGATGTCGGCGTCGGTGTCCCGGTAGCCGGTGCCCAGCCGCTTCGCGAGCAGGGCGCCGATGGTGGACTTGCCCGCGCCCGGCGGGCCGACCAGGACGACGGCGGGCGGGGTCACTTGACGGCCAGGTTCTGCAGGTAGCCCTGGACGTTGCGGCGGGTCTCGGCGACGTTGTCGCCGCCGAACTTCTCGGCCACGGCGTCCGCCAGCACCAGCGCCACCATCGCCTCGGCGACGATGCCGGCGGCCGGCACGGCGCACACGTCGGAGCGCTGGTGGTGGGCCTGCGCGGGCTCGCCGGTGGCCACGTCGACGGTGGCCAGGGCGCGCGGCACGGTCGCGATGGGCTTCATCGCGGCCCGTACGCGCAGCAGTTCACCGGTGGACAGGCCGCCCTCGGTGCCGCCGGAGCGGCCGGTGGAGCGGCGCAGGCCGTCCTCGGTGCGGACGATCTCGTCGTGGGCCTTGGAGCCGGGCACCCGGGCGAGCTCGAAGCCGTCGCCGACCTCGACGCCCTTGATGGCCTGAATGCCCATCAGGGCGGCGGCGAGGCGGGCGTCGAGGCGGCGGTCCCAGTGCACGTGCGAGCCCAGGCCGACGGGCACACCGTAGGCGAGGACCTCGACGACGCCGCCGAGGGTGTCGCCGTCCTTGTGGGCCTGGTCGATCTCGGCGACCATCGCCTTGCTCGCGTCGGCGTCCAGGCAGCGCACCGGGTCGGCGTCGAGCCGCTCGACGTCGGAGGGCTCGGGGTACAGCCCGTAGGGGGCCTTGGCGGCGGCGAGCTCGACGACGTGCGAGACGATCTCGATGCCGGCCGTCTCCTTGAGGTAGGAGCGGGCGACGGCGCCGAGCGCGACGCGGGCGGCGGTCTCGCGGGCGGAGGCGCGCTCCAGGATCGGGCGGGCGTCCTCGACGCCGTACTTCTGCATGCCGGCGAGGTCGGCGTGGCCCGGGCGGGGGCGGGTCAGCGGGGCGTTGCGGCCCAGGCCGGCGAGCTCCTCGGGGTCGACCGGGTCGGCGGCCATGACCTTCTCCCACTTGGGCCACTCGGTGTTGCCCACCATGACCGCCACGGGGGAGCCGAGGGTCAGCCCGTGGCGGACCCCGCCGAGGAAGGTGACCTCGTCCTTCTCGAACTTCATCCGCGCCCCGCGGCCGTAGCCGAGCCGACGCCGGGCGAGGGCGTCCGCGACCATCTCCGTGGTGACCGGAACGCCGGCGGGCAGCCCCTCCAGCGTCGCCACCAGTGCCGGACCATGCGATTCCCCGGCCGTCAGCCAGCGCAACCTGCTCAACGGGACTCCTCTTTCGCGCCTCTCGGGACATGCGGCGACCCGGCCCGGGGCAGCGTCCAGCATCAGCTGGGGTAGCGGCCCCGGCCTGCCACCCTACGATCCTCCCATGCCACGCGGGCTTTCCCGGCCGCCGGTCCGTCTCGGGCGGCGGCTCCGTCAGGTCGCGCTCCGGGCGGCCAGGGCCGCCTCGCCCGCGGCGCGCATGGCCGCGAGGGGGGCGGGGCGGTGGCCGGTCATCTGCTCGACCTGGAGCACCGCCTGGTGGACCAGCAGGTCCAGGCCGCCCAGGACGGTGCCGCCGCGCGCCGACCAGGCGGCGGCCAGCGGGGTCGGCCAGGGTTCGTAGAGGACGTCGAAGAGGGTGCCGGGCCGCTCGGGGACGGCGCTGGTGAGGGCGTCGGTGGCTCCGGCGGGGGTGGTGGCGACGACCAGCGGCGCGGCGAACGCCTCGGCGGCGCGGGACCAGTCGGCGGTGCGTACGGGCACGCCCAGCCGCTCGCCCCACTGCCGCATCTCGGTGGCGCGGGCCTCGCTGCGCACGTAGACGGTGACCTCGCCGGAGCAGATCCGGGCGAGGGCGGCCAGGGCGGAGGAGGCGGTGGCTCCGGCGCCGAGCACGGCGGCGGCCGGCACCCGGTGCACGCCGCGTTCGCGCAGCGCGGCCGCGATGCCGGGGATGTCGGTGTTGTCGCCGAGGCGGCGGCCCTCGCACGTGAGGACGACGGTGTTGACGGCCTCGACGGCGGCGGCGGTCCCGCTGACCTCGTCGAGCAGCGGGATCACGGCCCGCTTGAGCGGCATCGTCAGCGACAGCCCGGCCCACTCGCCGCCCAGCCCGGCGAGGAAGCCCGGCAGGCGCCCCTCGTCGATCTCGAAGCGGTCGTACGTCCAGCTCTCCAGGCCCAGTTCCGCGTACGCGGCGCGGTGCAGCACCGGTGAGAGGGAGTGGGCGATCGGCGAGCCGAGGACCGCGGCCCGGTGGCGTGGTGTCATTGGCCGGCCTTCTTCTTCTCCTGCTCGTAGCGCTGGCGGTTCTTGTTCTGCTCCTCGTTCGTCACCGCGAACAGCGTCTCGTTCTCGTTGACGGACACGAAGTAGTACCAGGGGCCCTGGGCGGGGTTCATGGCCGACTTCAGGGCCTCCAGACCGGGGTTGCCGATCGGTCCGGGCGGCAGGCCCTTGATGCTGTAGGTGTTGTACGGGTCCTTGAACTTCCGCAGCTCGTTGACGGAGCCGGTGTTGAGCGTGGACTGGCTCCTGGCGTAGTTGACCGTGGAGTCGAAGTCGAGCAGGCCGAAGGTCTCCTTGTTGTCCGGCTTGAGCCGGTTGTAGACGACGCGGGCGACCTTGTCGAAGTCGTGCTTGTACTTGCCCTCGGCCTGGACCAGGCTGGCGACGGTGACGAGCTGCAGCGGGGACTGCAGGCCGAGTTCGCCGGCCTTGGCCTCCACGCCCTGCTCGGCGTAGTTCTGGCCGGCGCGCGCGACCATCTGCCGCAGCACGTCCTCGGGCTTGCCGCCCTTGGCCGCGCTGTACTGCGAGGGGAAGAGGAAGCCCTCCAGCGGGTCCTTGACCCTGGGGTCGGCGGTGGCCCAGGCGGGCAGCCCCAGGTTCTTCGCCTGGCTGCGCGCGGTCTCCTTGGTGGTGCCCGGCGCGAGTTCGAGCTTCTTGTCGATGGCCGCGTAGACGTCGGCGGCCCGCATGCCCTCGGGGATGGTCAGGGCGTTGAAGGTCTTGGGGTCGGTCATCATGCGGACCACCGCCTCGCCCGACATCTCCTTGCGCAGGGTGTAGACACCGGCCTGGATGGCCTTGCCCCTGGGGGACTTGCCCGCGGCCTCGGTGAAGGCGCCGACGCTCTTGACCACCCCGGCGTCGAGGAGCACCTTGCCCATCTGGGTCAGGCTGGAGTCCTTGGGGATCTCGACCTGGATCTCGCCGCTGCCGTCGCCGGAGTAGTCGGGCGCGGGGCCGAAGCGGCTCTGGTAGAACTCGTAGCCGAGATAGCCGACTCCGCCGACGGCGCCGAGGAGCACGACGGAGACCAGCAGACAGGCCGTGCCGCTGCGGCGCTTGTTCTTTTTCTTCTTGCCGCGCCGGTCGCGGCCGCGCCGGGACGGCTCCTGCGGGGCCGGGGCGGGCAGCAGGGCGTCGTCGGCGGGGGCGTCGGAGAACAGGGAGATGCGTTCTTCGCCGGGGTCGGTGGGCCAGGGCTCGCCGTGGGCGGGCGCCTGCTGTTCCTGGTACTGCTGCTGTTCCCGGTCCTCGCGCTGGTGGGGCGGGTAGCCGGTGGCGGTGGTGCCGTAGGGGTCGGCGTGCCCCGCGTAGGGGTCGGCGGCCTGCTGCCCGTGCTGTTCCGGCAGTCCGTGCTGCCCGGTGACCTCGCCGTGCCCGTAGCCCTGCCCCGGGTGTCCGGCGTAAGGACCCCCCGCGCCCTGCGAGGGGTCCCAGCCGTAACCCTGCTGCTGCCCGTAGGGGGGCTGTTGCGACTGCTGCTGCGGCGCCTGCTGTCCGCCGTATCCCTGGTCCCCGTAGTGGGGGTCCCCGGGATGCCACGGGTGGGAGCCGGGTCCCCGGCCGTACTCAGTCATCAATCCCCTAGAGCCGCACAGCGGCAGCCGATGGGCGCTCCGCGGAGCGCGATTCCGATGCCTGGTTCTGCCCCGAAGACATTCGAACAGCTGCCATGTCGCGCGGAACGTTACCGTATAGCGATCAGATGACCACTTCGACAGGCTCGCCCGGGGGCCGTCCGGAGGTCTTCTCGGTCTCCAGGGCGTTCTGCAGGATGACCACCGCCGCGGCCTGGTCCACGACCGAACGGCCCTTGCGGGAGCCGACCCCGGAAGCCCGCAGTCCCTGCGTCGCCGTGACGGTCGTCATGCGCTCGTCGACGAGCCGGACCGGCACCGGCGCGATGCGCCGGGCCAGCTCCCTGGCGAAGGCGCGCACCTTCGCCGCGGCCGGCCCCTCCCCGCCCTTCAGCGAGCGGGGCAGGCCGACGACGACCTCGACGGGCTCGTACTCGGCGACGATCGCCGCCAGCCGCCGGTGGGCCGAGGGAATGTCGCGTCCCGGTACGGTCTCCACCGGCGTGGCGAGGATCCCGTCGGGGTCGCACGAGGCGACCCCGATCCGGGCGTCCCCGACATCGACGGCGATACGCCTGCCGCGTCGCACGGGCTCAGACCGCTTCCGCGACGAGGCGCTCGACGGCGGCCATGGCCTCGTCGACGGCCTGCGGGTTCTGGCCGCCGCCCTGGGCGACGTCCGGCTTGCCGCCGCCCCCGCCGCCGAGGGTCTTGGCGGCGGTACGGACCAGCTCGCCGGCCTTGAGCCCGCGCTCACGGGCGGCCTCGTTGGTGGCGATGACCGTCAGCGGGCGGCCGTTCACGACGGTGAACAGGGCCACCACGGCGGCCCGGCCGCCCTGGATGCGGCCGCGCACGTCGAGGACGAGCTTGCGCAGGTCGTCGGCGCCGGTGCCGTCCGGCACCCGGCCGATGGCCAGCGCCACGCCGTGGACGTCCTTGGCGCCCTCGGCGAGGCCGGCGGCGAGCTGCAGCACCTTCTCGGCGCGGTAGCGCTCGATCTCCTTCTCGGCCTCCTTGAGCTTGGCGAGCATGCCGGAGATCTTCTCGGGCAGCTCCTCCGGGCGGCCCTTGACCAGCTCGGTGAGCTGGGCGACGACCGTGTGCTCACGGGCCAGGAAGCTGTAGGCGTCGGCGCCGACGAGGGCCTCGACGCGGCGCACGCCGGAGCCGATCGAGGACTCGCCGAGCAGCTTGACCAGGCCCAGCTGGGCGGTGTTGGCGACGTGCGTACCGCCGCACAGCTCCTTGGAGAAGTCGCCGATGGTCACCACGCGCACGCGCTCGCCGTACTTCTCGCCGAACTCGGCGATGGCACCGGCCTTCTTGGCCTCGTCCAGGCTCATGATCTCGGCGGTGACGTCGAGTTCGCGCGAGAGGACCTCGTTGATGCGCTGCTCGACGTCGGTGAGGACCGAGCCCGGTACGGCCGCGGGCGAGCCGAAGTCGAAGCGGAAGCGGCCCGGGGAGTTCTCCGAACCGGCCTGGGCGGCCGTCGGGCCGAGGGCGTCGCGCAGCGCCTGATGGGTGAGGTGGGTGGCGCTGTGGGCGCGGGCGATGGCCCGGCGGCGCCGCACGTCGATGGCGGCGTAGGCACCGGCGCCCACGGTGACCTCGCCGACCTGGACGACGCCCTTGTGGACGTTGACGCCCGGGACGGGCTTCTGCACGTCGCGGACCTGGATCACGGCACCGTTGTCGAGCCTGATCCGGCCCTGGTCGGCGAGCTGGCCGCCGCCCTCGGCGTAGAAGGGGGTGCGGTCGAGGACGACCTCGACCTCGTCGCCCTCCGTGGCGGCGGGCGAGGGCACGCCGTCGACGAGCAGGCCGACGACGGTGGCCTCGTTCTCGGTGAGCGTGTAGCCGGTGAAGTCGGTCTCGCCCGTGGTGTCGGCCAGTTCGCGGTAGGCGGACAGGTCGGCGTGGCCGGTCTTCTTGGCCCTGGCGTCGGCCTTGGCCCGCTCCCGCTGCTCCTTCATCAGGCGGCGGAAGCCGTCCTGATCGACCGTCAGGCCCTGCTCGGCGGCCATCTCCAGGGTCAGGTCGATCGGGAAGCCCCAGGTGTCGTGGAGCAGGAAGGCCTTGTCGCCCGGCAGGACCGAGCCGCCGCCGGCCTTGGTCTCGCTGACGGCGGTGTCGAGGATGTTGGTGCCGGCCTTCAGCGTCTTGAGGAAGGCGGCCTCCTCGGCGAGCGCGACGGTCTCGATGCGCTTGCGGTCGCTGAGCAGCTCGGGGTACTGCTCGCCCATCGTCTTGAGGACGACGTCGAGGAGCTCGGCGACGACGGGGCCGGTGGCGCCGAGGAGCCGCATGTTGCGGATGGCGCGGCGCATGATGCGGCGCAGCACGTAGCCGCGGCCCTCGTTGCCGGGGGTGACACCGTCGCCGATGAGCATCGTGGAGGTGCGCATGTGGTCGGCGACCACGCGCAGCGAGACGTCGGAGTCCCGGTCCCGGCCGTAGGGGACGCCCGTCAGCTCGCCGGCCTTGTCGATGACCACGCGCAGGGTGTCGGTCTCGTACATGTTGCGCACGCCCTGCAGGATCATCGCCAGGCGCTCCAGACCGAGGCCGGTGTCGATGTTCTTGCTGGGCAGGTCGCCGAGGATGGGGAAGTCGTCCTTGCCCTCGCCGGCGCCGCGCTCGTACTGCATGAAGACCAGGTTCCAGATCTCCACGTACCGCTCGTCGTTGACGGCGGGGCCGCCCTCGGGGCCGAACTCGGGGCCGCGGTCGTAGTTGATCTCGGAGCAGGGGCCGCAGGGGCCGGGGACGCCCATGGACCAGAAGTTGTCCTTCTTGCCCAGGCGCTGGATGCGCTCGGCGGGCACGCCGATGACATCGCGCCAGATCTGCTCGGCCTCGTCGTCGTCCTGGTAGACGGTGATCCACAGCTTCTCCGGCTCCAGCCCGTAGCCGCCGCCGGCGACCGGGGTGGTCAGCAGCTCCCAGGCGAGCTTGATGGCGCCTTCCTTGAAGTAGTCGCCGAAGGAGAAGTTGCCGCACATCTGGAAGAAGGTGCCGTGCCGGGTGGTCTTGCCGACCTCCTCGATGTCCGGGGTGCGGACGCACTTCTGCACGCTGGTGGCGCGCGTGAAGGGCGGCTTGACCTCGCCGAGGAAGTACGGCTTGAAGGGGACCATGCCCGCGGGGACGAGCAGCAGGGTCGGGTCGTCCGCGATCAGCGACGCCGAGGGAACGACGGTGTGTCCGCGCTCCTCGAAGAAGCGCAGCCAGCGGCGGCGGATTTCAGCCGACTCCATCAGTGGTCCTCTTTCCGGGTGAGCGAGTGGTGGGTGTGGGGCTGTTCGAGTGCGATCAGTCGGCGCTGCCCGGGAAGGTCCCGGCCGTCGGCCGCGGGCGCCACGGAGAGGCCGAGCGCGTCCTTCAGGGCGGCCTCCCGGTGGGCCATGCCCTCGCGCACGTCGAGGGCGAAGAGCTTGACGCGGCGGCCGGCGAGCACGGCGCGGTCGGCCGCCTGGAGAGCCAGGCTCTCCGGGGTGAGCTTGTTCAGCGTCCGGTTGACCTTGGTGGTGGCCCAGACACCGGCTGCTACACCGGTGGTGAACCAAAAAGCGCGGCGGAACATTTCCTCGGTCAACCCTTCCCACGGGTACGGCGGCCGCCGCGCCGGGCGGACGGCAGTTTCTGGCCAACGATCACGGTGCGTGCGTCCGTCGGCTCCTTGCCCGCGCGGCCCATCGCCCGCCGCACGCCGTAGCCGAACGCGGCGACCTTGACCAGCGGGCCGCCGAAGGCGGAGGAGACGGTCGAGGAGAGCGCGGAGGCGTTCGCCGTGACCTCCTGGACGTCCGCGGCGATCGAGTCGACGCGGGCGAGCTGGGTGTTGGCGGAGCGCACGGTCGCGGAGGCGTCGGCGAGCAGCGGTACGGCCTGCTCGGTGACCTCGGCGACCAGCTTCGTGGCCGCCTTGAGGGTCTGGGCCAGCCGGACCAGCACCAGGGCGAGGAAGGACACCAGGATGGCCCAGAAGACGGCCACGAGGATCCCGGCCACTTCTCCACCGGACACGCTGCACCGCTCCCTGCTGCTTCGTCGCTGTCTTCCCGCCGTGCGGCTGCTTGCGCGACGGCTGCCTGCCGGTGCGCCGGTCCGCTGTCGCGCGTGTGCACGGCGCCGGACGCCCGGTACGACCTTATCGCGCCGGGCCGAGCCGCCCGTACCGCATTACCGGCCCGTACGCACCGCGCGTGCCCGCCGGTTGGGCGCCGCCCTGTGCCGGGCACGCCCCGGGAAACGCGCGAGCCCGCCGGCTCCCCGGCCGCGGGGCCGGGAAGACAGCGGGCTGTGAGCGCGTCGGCGCGAAGGAGAGTGCTACTCCCCCGACTGCCTCTGGGCGATGCCCAGGGTCAGCGGGCGTAGTACTCGACGACCAGCTGCTCGTCGCAGATGACCGGGATCTCCTTGCGGTTCGGGTCGCGGTCCAGGCGGAAGGCCAGCGCCTGCAGGTTGACCTGGAGGTAGCGCGGGGTCTCGCCCTCACCGGCGTAGCCACCCTCGCGGGCGACCTGGAAGGGGTGCTTGCTGCGGCTGCGCTCGCGGACCATCACGACGTCGTCGGGACGGACGCGGAAGGACGGCTTGTCGACCTTCTTGCCGTTGACCTCGATGTGGCCGTGGACGACCATCTGGCGGGCCTGGTAGATGGTGCGGGCCAGACCGGAACGCAGCACGAGGGCGTCCAGGCGGCGCTCCAGCTCGACCACCAGGGCCTCACCGGTCTTGCCCTCGGCCTTCTTGGCGCGGTCGTAGGCGCGGGCCATCTGGCGCTCGCTGATGTCGTACTGGGCGCGCAGGCGCTGCTTCTCCAGCAGACGGACCTTGTAGTCGCTGTTCTGCTTGCGGCCACGGCCGTGCTCGCCCGGCGGGTAGGGACGGGCCTCGAAGTACTTGACGGCCTTCGGCGTCAGGGCGATGCCGAGCGCACGGGACTTCTTGACCTTGGGACGCGACTGGTTAGGCACGTTCTCCAGACCTCCGAAATAGGTTAGGTTAGGCTCACCTTACTCAAGGAGATCGCATGTCTCGCCCTGGGAAAACCACGCGCATCACAGACAGCACAGACGCCGACGCCGTACACGGCATCGGGATGACGGAGGTCCGATCAGCTCATGGTCAGCCGCGTCCCAGCGGGCTTGAAACCGCCCGGATGCCGTCAGCAGCCGAGCGCACACGAACTCTCGTACAGAGTACATCCTCCGCGGTGCTGCTCGTCCCGGGGGTCAACAGCGCGCGCCCGGAACAGCTCATGCCGCTCGCCCGCAGCGTGGGCCCGGACGGCGAGATCTTCCTGGTCCTCCCCGCCGACTCCCCCGTCGTACGGGCCGCGACCCACGCCCAGGACGACGAACTCACCGCCGTCCTGGAGATCACCGACGTGGCACCGGTGGCCGTGCCCCACCGGATCCGCGGCCGTGCCTGGATCACCGGCTGGCTCACCTGCGTGCCCGGGATCGCCGAGCCCGGCCGCATGATGCTGCGCCTGGAGGTCGGCGACGCGAGCGTGGACGACCTGTGGGGCGCCGAGGGCGTGGAACCGGAGGAGTTCGCGCGCGCCGAGGCCGACCCGCTCGTGGCCCACGAGGCGGAGCTGCTGCAGCACCTGTACTCCGCGCACGGGGAACAGGTGCGCACCCTGGGCCGCCTGCTGGGCGGCCGCGCGGGGCAGGCCGCGCCGGGCCCCTGCGAACGCGTCGTGCCGCTGGCCCTGGACCGCTTCGGGCTCCGGGTGCGCCTGACGCACGCCCACGGCGACTGCCGCCCCGCGGAGCACACCTTCGACGCGCGCTTCGAGTTCCCCGAGCCGGTGCGGGACATCACCGGACTGCGCCGCGCGATGCACGGCCTCTTCGAGGCCGCCGCCGGGTGAACCGGCGGCGGGGCGCCCCGGTCCGGGCTCAGCCGTCGCTCTCGCCGCGCAGCCGCGCCCGGACCCGCTCGGCCACCTCCGCGTAGCGGGCCTCGGCGCCGTAGCGCGTGGGCTCGTAGTAGCGCTTGCCGTGGACGGCGTCCGGCGCGTACTGCTGGGCGGCGATACCGCCGGGCAGGTCGTGGGGGTAGAGATAGCCCTGGGCGTGGCCGAGCCTGTCGGCGCCCTTGTAGTGCCCGTCGCGCAGATGCGGCGGTACGGGCCCGGCGAGGCCCGCCCGGACATCGGACAGGGCCGCGTCGATCGCCAGGTACGCCGCGTTGGACTTGGGCGCGAGAGCGAGGGCCACGACGACCTGGCCCAGCACGATGCGCGCCTCGGGGAAGCCGATCAGCGCGACGGCCTGCGCGCCCGCGACCGCCGTCTGCAGGGCGGTGGGGTCGGCCATACCGATGTCCTCGCTCGCGGAGATCATCAGCCGCCGGGCGATGAACCGCGGGTCCTCCCCCGCCTCGATCATGCGGGCCAGATAGTGCAGGGCCGCGTCCACGTCGGAGCCGCGGATGGACTTGATCAGCGCGCTGGCCACGTCGTAGTGCTGGTCGCCGTCGCGGTCGTAGGTCACCGCCGCCCGGTCGACGGCCTCCTCCAGGGTCGCCAGCGTGATCTCGCCCTCGCCCTTGGCCAGCGCCGAGCCCGCGCCGGCCTCCAGCGCGGTCAGCGCCCGCCGCGCGTCCCCGCCGGCGATCCGCAGCAGGTGCGCCTCGGCGTCCTCCGGCAGACTCACGGCCCCGCCCAGCCCGCGCTCGTCGGCCACGGCCCGGCGCAGCAGTCCGCGCAGGTCGTCGTCGGTGAGCGCCTGGAGGGTCAGCAGCAGGGAGCGCGAGAGCAGCGGGGAGATGACCGAGAAGTAGGGGTTCTCCGTCGTGGCCGCGATCAGGGTGACCCAGCGGTTCTCGACGGCGGGCAGCAGGGAGTCCTGCTGGGCCTTGCTGAAGCGGTGGATCTCGTCCAGGAACAGGACGGTCTCCTTGCCGTAGCCGCCGGAGGCGCGCCGGGCCCCGTCGATGACGGCCCGGACCTCCTTGACGCCTGCGGTGATCGCGGAGAGCTCCACGAAGCGCCTGTCGGTGGCCTGGCTGACGACGTGGGCGAGCGTGGTCTTGCCGATGCCGGGCGGGCCCCACAGGATCACCGAGGACGGGCCGGCGGGCCCGCTCCCGCCCTGGACCAGGCGGCGCAGCGGGGCCCCGGGCCCCAGCAGGTGTCCCTGGCCGACGACTTCGTCGAGGGTGCGCGGGCGCATACGGACGGCCAGCGGGGTGCTCGCCGGATGCTTCTCCTGGCGCTCCTCCGCTGCGGCGGTGAACAGATCGGGCTCCTCCACGCCGGAAACCCTAAGCCACCGTACTGACAACGCCGCCGGACAGGTGTCCGACGGCGTTGACCGAAGCGGTGCGAGCGGGGACGGCTCAGGCCGTGCCGCCCGTCCAGAACGACCACCACCGGGTGAGGATCAGCATCCCGATGACGCCCAGCCACAGCACGGGCACCACCCAGTGGAACTCCAGCAGCGCGCCGCGCAGCCCGGCGGGCACCCGGATGAAGCCGTGCCGGACGTTGTTCAGCGTCACGTACCAGAACATGACGATGGTGGCGACCCAGGCCAGGCAGCACCACAGGCACAGCGAGCCGATGACGTACAGCGACTGGTACTGCAGCCAGGAGACGAAGCCGACGCCGAACAGGCAGCCTGCCTCCATGCCCAGCCAGTACCAGCGGGGGAAGCGGGCCCCGGAGAGCAGCGCGAGGCCGATCGCGATGATCGCGCCGTAGCAGACCAGCCCCAGCATCGGGTTGGGGAACCCGAAGGCCGAGGCCTGCTCGCTCTTCATGATGCTGCCGCAGGAGACGATGGGGTTGAGGCTGCAGCCCGGCACAAAGTTCGGGTTCTTCAGCAGCTCCAGCTTGTCCAGGGTGATGACCCAGGACGCGAGCAGCCCCATCGCCCCGGTGACGACGAGCAGCAGCGCCAGGGCCCGGCTGCCGCCGGCGGACCCGGGCGCGGGTCCGCCCCGTTCGTCGCCGTCGGTGTCGGAGCGGTGGAGTGCCGAAGTGGTCATAGCGCCCTTGATCCCATCCGTCGGTGATTGCCGCCCATTGTGCACCAGCGGCCCGGTCCGCGGACCCGTGCGCCGGGTGACTCAGCCGTGCCTGGCGCGGAGCTCGTCCACGACCGCGTCGAGGGCGACGGGGGTCTGCTCGCCGGACTCCAGGTCCTTCAGCTGCAGGACTCCCTCGGCCAGGTCCCGCTCGCCGGCGACCAGCGCGAAGCGGGCACCGGAGCGGTTCGCCGACTTCATGGCGTTCTTCAGGCCCTTGCCGCCGTAGGCGAAGTCGGCCGCGAGCCCGGCCCGGCGCAGCTCGGTGACCACGCCGAAGAGCACCCGGCGGGCCTCCTCGCCCAGCGGCACCGCGTAGACCTCGGTGGGCACCGGCAGGTCGAGCTCGATGCCCTCGGCCTCCAGCGCGAGGACCGTACGGTCGACGCCGAGCGCCCAGCCGACGGACGGCAGCGCGGGGCCGCCGATCATCTCGGACAGGCCGTCGTAGCGGCCGCCGCCGCCCACCGCGGACTGCGAGCCGAGGCCGTCGTGGACGAACTCGAAGGTGGTACGGGTGTAGTAGTCCAGGCCGCGCACGAGCTTGGGGTCGTCCTCGAAGGCGATGCCGGCCGCGGTCAGCAGCTCGCGGACGCGCTCGTGGTACTCCTTGCACGCCTCGCACAGGTGGTCGCGGAAGAGCGGGGCGCCGACGAGCTGCTTCTGCACCGCCTCGCGCTTGTCGTCCAGGACGCGCAGCGGGTTGATCTCGACGCGGCGCCGGGTGTCCTCGTCGAGGTCGAGGCCGCGCAGGAAGTCCTGCAGGGCGGCCCGGTAGACGGGGCGGCACTCCTGGTCGCCCAGCGAGTTGAGCAGCAGCCGGAAGTTCTTCAGGCCCAGCGACCGGTAGGCGTCGACGGCCAGGATGATCAGCTCGGCGTCCAGCGCCGGGTCCTCGGCGCCGATGGCCTCGGCGCCGACCTGGGAGAAGTGCCGGTAGCGGCCCTTCTGCGGGCGCTCGTAGCGGTAGTACGAGCCGGAGTACCAGAGCTTGACGGGGAGGTTGCCGTCCTTGTGGAGGTTGGCCTCCAGCGCGGCGCGCAGCACCGAGGCGGTGCCCTCGGGGCGCAGCGCGAGCTGGTCGCCGCCCCGCGTGGTGAGGGTGTACATCTCCTTGGTCACGATGTCGGTGGACTCGCCGACGCCGCGGGAGAACAGCTCGACCTGCTCGAAGCCGGGGGTCTCGATGTAGCCGTAGCCGGCTCGCCTGAGGGGCTCGGCGATGGCCTCGCGGACGGCGAGGTAGACGGCGGAGGTCGGGGGCTTGAGGTCGTAGGTGCCCTTGGGGGCCTTGAACGTACTCACGGAAAAATCGTCACATTCCTCTTCGGGGGGCGGCGGTGGGACCGCTCCCGTGGCCGCGCTGCGCCTCGGCCACCTCCCGCAGGTACGGGTTGGTGGCGCGTTCGCGGCCGATGCTGGTCTGGGGGCCGTGGCCGGAGAGCACCACCGTGGAGTCGTCCAGCGGCAGGCACACGCGCGCCAGCGACCGGAGCATCTCGGCGTGGTCCCCGCCGGGCAGGTCGGTGCGTCCGATGGAGCCGGCGAACAGCAGGTCGCCCGAGAAGAACACCGAGGGGATCTCGGCGGTCTCGGGCAGCCGGAAGGTCACCGACCCCTTGGTATGGCCTGGCGCGTGCGCGACGGTGAACTCCAGACCCGCGAGCTCCAGCCGGGCGCCGTCGGCCAGCTCCTTGACGTCGTCGGGCTCGCCCACGGTCAGCTCGCCCAGCAGCGGCTGCCCGATGGAGCGGCCCAGGGCCCGCTCCGGGTCGCTCATCATGTAGCGGTCCTCGGGGTGGATCCAGGCCGGCACGTCGTGCGCGCCGCACACCGGGACGACCGAGGCGACATGGTCGATATGGCCGTGGGTCAGGACGACGGCGACGGGCTTGAGGCGGTGCTTGCGCAGTGCTTCCTCGACGCCCGGGGCCGCCTGGTGGCCCGGGTCGATGATCACGCACTCCTCACCCGCGGCCGGGGCGACCAGATAGCAGTTGGTCCCCCAGGCCCCGGCGGGGAACCCGGCAATGAGCACGTTCGTCCTTAGAGTTCGACCAGCGATGTGTCCTGCGGTGGTGCGGCCGGTGCCCCCGGTCGGGGAATCCGTCGGGGAACGCGGCCGTGACAGAGCCTACCGGCGGCTCCTCCGCCGCCGCGAACCCGTATACGGTACGGGCACCACATGCGCCACACGGCTCGCGACATGGACGAGACAGCACGAGGAGAAGAACCCCGTGGTCAGTAATGAGCAGCGGCGGCGGCAGCTCGCCCGGGAGAAGTTCGAGCGGCAGCAGGCCCGCCGCGAGGCGGCGCGGCGCAAGGCCCGCCGCCGCAACACGGTGGTCGCCGCCGGTCTCGCGGTGGTGCTGGCGGCCGGTGCGACCGCGTACGCGACGGGCGCCCTCTCCTCGGACAGCGGCGACACCAAGGACAACGCCGCCCCGCAGAGCCCCGCCGCGCAGACCAGCAAGGCCGCCGATCCCTGCGGCAAACCGGCCCCCGGCTCCCCCTCCACCAAGAAGTGGAAGTCCGAGCCGGAGATGACGATCGACAAGTCCGGCTCGTACGCGATGCAGCTGCAGACGACCTGCGGGACGGTCGACATCAAGCTGGAGGCCGACAAGGCCCCGCACACGGTCAACTCCTTCAACTTCCTGGCCGGGCAGGGTTTCTACGACCACAGCAAGTGCCACCGGCTGACCACTGCCGGGATCTACGTGCTGCAGTGCGGCGACCCGACGGGCAGCGGCACGGGCGGCCCGGGCTACACGATTCCCGACGAGAATCTCAAGGACCCGCGTCTGAAGGGCAATGTCTATCCGGCGGGCACGGTGGCGATGGCGAACACCGGGGCGGCGAACTCCGGCGGCAGCCAGTTCTTCCTCGTCTACCAGGACAGCCAACTCGACCCGAAGTACACGCCGGTGGGCACGATCGGCGAGGAGGGCATGAAGACGCTCAAGAAGATCGCGGACGCCGGCGAGCAGTCCGGCGCCGGCGACGGCGTCCCCAACGCGACGGTCGTCATCGACAAGGCGACGGTCGCCAAGTCCTAGGCGCGGCGGGCGAGTCGGGCCGGGAGCCCGCCCACCAGGGCGGGACCGCGGCCCGTTCGCGGTCGTTCCCGTGCGCGCACAGCGAAATTTCGGTCGCGCGGGATACGGACAGCCGGGCTGCCGGTCGCCTATGTTGGCGTTGTGCAGGGTGCCTGCTCCGGCGGCTGCGCGCACCCCTCGACACCGAATCGATCAAGCCGCCGAACCGGTCAGGGCGCGGCCCTGCCGTGACAACTGTGGACGATGCCCGAGGGGCCGCTACCGGCCCCGGCATCATGTGGAGGAGGCGCTGTGAGCAGCGACCCATGGGGCCGCGTCGATGAGACGGGGACCGTGTACGTGCGTACCGCCGACGGCGAGAAGGTCGTCGGCTCGTGGCAGGCCGGGTCGCCCGAGGAGGCGCTGGCCTACTTCGAGCGCAAGTATGAGGGCCTGGTCGTCGAGATCGGCCTCCTCGAACGGCGGGTCACCACCACCGACCTGTCGGCCAAGGACGCGATGACCGCGATCGAGCACCTGCGTACGCAGGTCGACGAGCACCACGCCGTCGGCGATCTGGAGGCCCTGCGCAAGCGGCTCGACGCGCTCGTCGCCACGGTCGACAAGCGCCGCGAGGAGCGCCGGGCGGCCAAGGCCAAGCAGACCGACGAGGCGCGGACGGCCAAGGAGGCGCTGGTCGCCGAGGCCGAGGAGCTGGCCGCGAGCGAGCAGTGGCGGGCGGCCGGGGAGCGGTTGCGCGCCCTGGTCGACACCTGGAAGGGGCTGCCGCGGCTGGACCGCAAGGCCGACGACGAGCTGTGGCACCGCTTCTCGCATGCCCGCTCGGCGTTCTCCAAGCGGCGCAAGGCGCACTTCGCGGCGCTGGACGCGCAGCGCGAGGAGGCCCGTAAAGCCAAGGAGAAGCTGGTCGCGGAGGCCGAGGAGCTCTCCGGGTCCACGGACTGGGGTCCGACGGCCGCCCGTTACCGCGAGCTGATGGCGGAGTGGAAGGCCGCGGGGCGCGCCCAGCGCGAGGCGGAGGACGAGCTGTGGGCCCGTTTCCGGGGCGCGCAGGACATCTTCTTCCAGGCGCGTGGTGAGGTCTTCGCCGAGCGCGACGCCGAGCAGCAGGGCAATCTGGCGCTCAAGGAGGAGCTGGCGGTCGAGGCGGAGAAGCTGCTGCCGGTCACGGACCTGAAGGCCGCGCGGGCCGCGTTCCGTTCGATCAACGAGCGCTGGGAGGCCATCGGCCATGTGCCGCGGGACGCCCGGGCCCGGATCGAGGGCCGGATGCACGCCGTCGAGCGGGCCATCCAGGAGGCCGAGGAGTCCGAGTGGCGGCGGACGAACCCGGAGGCGCGGGCCCGTGCCGCCGGGCTGACCGGGCAGCTGCAGGAGGCCGTCGAGAAGCTGGAGAGGCAGATCGAGTCGGCGCGCACGGCCGGGAACCAGGCCAAGGCCGACAAGCTCGCCAAGGAGCTGGAGGGCCGCAAGGCGCTGCTGGACCAGGCCCTGAAGGGGCTTGAGGAGTTCGGCGGCTGACCGGACCGCGGAGGAGAAGTAAGGGGCGTCGGCCATGGCCGACGCCCCTTACTTCATGGTCTTACGGTCTGCGTGCCGACGTCACGCGGTAGACGTCGTAGACGCCCTCCACGCCCCGCACGGCCTTCAGCACGTGGCCGAGGTGCTTGGGGTCGCCCATCTCGAAGGTGAAACGCGAGGTGGCCACCCGGTCGCGGGAGGTCTGCACGGCCGCCGAGAGGATGTTGACGTGCTGGTCGGACAGCACCCGGGTGACGTCCGACAGCAGCCGGGACCGGTCGAGGGCCTCCACCTGGATGGCGACGAGGAAGACGGAGGACTGGGTGGGCGCCCACTCCACGTCGATGATCCGCTCCGGCTGCTGGGAGAGCGAGTCGACGTTGACGCAGTCCGCGCGGTGCACGGAGATGCCGTTGCCGCGCGTGACGAAGCCGATGATGGGGTCGCCCGGCACCGGGGTGCAGCAGCGGGCCAGCTTGACCCACACGTCGTCGACGCCCTTGACGACCACTCCGGGGTCGGCGCTGGAGCGCCGCTTGGTGCGGCTGCGGATCGGGGCGCTCTCCTCGATGTCCTCGGTCGCCGCGTCCTCGCCGCCGAGGGCCTGGACCAGCTTCTGCACCACGCCCTGCGCGGCGACATGGCCCTCGCCGATGGCGGCGTAGAGGGAGGAGATGTCGGGGTAGCGCATCTCGTGGGCGAGCGTGACGAGCGAGTCGCCGGTCAGGATGCGCTGGATGGGCAGGTTCTGCTTGCGCATCGCGCGGGCGATGGCGTCCTTGCCCTGTTCGATGGCCTCGTCGCGGCGTTCCTTGGAGAACCAGGCGCGGATCTTGTTGCGGGCGCGGGGGGACTTCACGAAGCCGAGCCAGTCGCGGGAGGGGCCCGCGCCGGGCGCCTTGGAGGTGAAGACCTCGACCAGATCGCCGTTGTCCAGGGTCGATTCGAGCGGGACGAGCCGCCCGTTGACCCTGGCGCCTATCGTGCGGTGGCCGACCTCGGTGTGCACGGCGTAGGCGAAGTCGACCGGGGTCGCGCCGGCGGGCAGGGCGATGACATCGCCCTTGGGCGTGAAGACGAAGACCTCGTTGCGCGAGAGGTCGAAGCGCAGGGACTCCAGGAACTCGCCCGGGTCCTCGGTCTCCTTCTGCCAGTCCAGCAACTGCCGCAGCCAGGCCATGTCGTTGACGGTGTCCTGGTTCTTGCCGGTGTGCCGGGGCACATCGGTGCGGATCTTGGAGGCTCCGGCGACGGCGTCCTGCTTGTACTTCCAGTGCGCGGCGATGCCGTACTCGGCGCGGCGGTGCATGTCGAAGGTGCGGATCTGCAGCTCGACCGGCTTGCCGCTGGGCCCTATGACCGTCGTGTGCAGCGACTGGTACATGTTGAACTTGGGCATCGCGATGTAGTCCTTGAACCGCCCCGGCACCGGGTTCCAGCGGGCGTGGACGGTGCCCAGTGCCGCGTAGCAGTCGCGGACGGTGTCGACGAGGACGCGGATGCCCACCAGGTCGTAGATCTCGGCGAAGTCGCGGCCGCGCACGATCATCTTCTGGTAGACGCTGTAGTAGTGCTTGGGCCGGCCGGTGACGGTCGCCTTGATCCGGGCGGCGCGCAGGTCCGACTGCACCTCGTCGATGACGGTGGCCAGGTACTCGTCGCGCTTGGGGGCGCGTTCGGCGACCAGGCGCACGATCTCGTCGTACATCTTGGGGTAGAGGATCGCGAAGGCGAGGTCCTCCAGCTCCCACTTGATGGTGTTCATGCCCAGCCGGTGCGCCAGCGGGGCGTAGATCTCCAGCGTCTCGCGGGCCTTCTTCTCCTGCTTCTCCCGCTTCAGATAGCGCATGGTGCGCATGTTGTGCAGCCGGTCGGCGAGCTTGATGACCAGGACCCGGGGGTCCTTGGCCATGGCGACGACCATCTTGCGCACGGTCTCGGCCTGCGCCGCCTCGCCGAACTTGACCTTGTCGAGCTTGGTGACGCCGTCGACGAGCAGGGCCACCTGGTCGCCGAAGTCGCGGCGCAGGGTGTCCAGGCCGTACTCGGTGTCCTCGACGGTGTCGTGCAGCAGGCCGGCCATCAACGTCGCGGGATCCATGCCGAGTTCGGCGAGGATCGTGGTCACCGCGAGCGGGTGCGTGATGTAGGGGTCGCCGCTCTTGCGCTTCTGGCCCCGGTGCCAGCGCTCGGCGACCTGGTAGGCGCGCTCGATCTGGCGCAGCGTCGCGGCGTCGGCCTTGGGGTCGTTGCTGCGCACGATCCGCAGCAGCGGCTCCAGCACCGGGTTGTACGGGCTGGAGCGCTGCACCCCGAGGCGGGCGAGGCGGGCCCGCACGCGGCTGGAGGAGCCGGAGCGGGCGGTCGAACCCGGGGCGGGGCGGGTGAGGCCGGGCAGGGTGGCAGGGGTCTGCGGGGCGGAAGCGGGGGCCGGCCGGCCGGCGGGCGGGGCCGGGCGGGCCGGGGAAGCCGTGGCAGGACTCTCCGCCGTGCTCACGGGCGCCGGGGCGGTGGGCTCGGGCGTGCTCCGGGGGCTGCCGGTGGGCACCCCCGCGGCCGCCGCGGCCTCGTCAGTCGGCTGCTTGTCCGGTGTTGCGGCGGTGAGCGGGTGGGCCTCGTCTGGCAAGAGCACTCCTCAAGCGGGGTCCGGCCCGGTCAGGTCCGGACTGCCATCGTATCGAGCCCGGGCGCGCCGCTCCTCCTCCCGGGGACCGGGCGGGCCCCTGCCGGGGCTGCTCCGGCCGTCGGCCGACCTGTGCCGGGCTCGCACTCTTGAAGAACGCGAGGCGGGCACCGGATGCTTCCCGGTGCCCGCCTCGGTGCCGCTCCCGCGCTCGCGGGGCGGTGCTCAGACCGTGATCAGCGCGTCCAGCGGGGCGCCGTCCAGGGCGGCCTCCAGGCGCTTGCGGCCGGGCAGGAAGCCGAGCTCCATGAGCACGGCCACGCCCGCGACCTCGGCGCCGGCCCGGCGGACGAGCTTGAGGGACGCCTCGGCGGTGCCCCCGGTGGCCAGCACGTCGTCGATGACCAGGACCCGGTCGCCGGGGCGCAGCGCCCCGGCGTGGATCTCGATCTCGGCGGTGCCGTACTCCAGCGCGTAGGACTCGCCGAGCGTGGCCCCGGGCAGCTTGCCCGCCTTGCGCACCGGCACGAAACCGATGCCGGCGCGGACGGCCGCCGGGGCGCCGAGGATGAAGCCGCGGGCCTCCAGGCCGACGACCTTGTCGGCGCGGTGGCGCCGGCACAGGCCGGCGAGCGCTTCGGTGAGCGCGCCGAAGGCCTCGGCGTCGGCGAGCAGCGGGGTGATGTCCTTGAACGTCACGCCCGGCTTCGGGTAGTCGGGCACGTCGACGATGCGCGCGAGCAGCAGGTCCTGCAGGCTGTGGCCGACCGCAGCGGCCTCGTGGGCGCTCACCGGCGCTTGCCCGAGGTACGGCCGCGGCCGCCGCGGCCCCGGGCGTCGGGCTGGCTGCGCTGGCCGACGACCCCGGCGGCCGGGGCACCGGCCTCCTCGTCGTCGGCGTCCGCGCCGGCCTGCGTGTCGTCCTGCGGCTCCCCGGCCGTCCCCGCCTTGGCCGCGGCGGCGGCGCGCTTGGCGAGCACCCGCTTGGCCAGGGCCTTCATCTGCGGGTCGCGCTCCTTGAAGTCGGCGACCAGCGGGGTGGCGATGAAGATCGAGGAGTACGCGCCGGCCGCGAGGCCGACGAACAGGGCGAGGGAGATGTCGTTGAGCATGCCCGCGCCGAGGAAGCCGCCGCCGATGAACAGCAGTCCGGCGACCGGCAGCAGGGCGACGACCGTGGTGTTGATGGAACGCACCAGCGTGCCGTTGAGGCTGCGGTTGGCGATCTCGCTGTAGGTGAAGCGGCTCTGCTTGGTGATGTCCTTGGCACTCTCCTTCAGTCCGTCGAAGACGACGACGGTGTCGTAGAGGGAGTAGCCGAGGATGGTCAGCAGACCGATCACGGTGCCCGGCGTGACCTCGAAGCCGACCAGCGCGTACACGCCGACGGTGATGGTCAGGTCGTGGACCAGGGCGATCAGGGCGGCGAGCGCCATGCGCCACTCGAAGGCGATCGCGAGATAGATCACCACCAGGATCATGAAGACCGCCAGGCCCGTCCAGGCCTTGTTGGCGATCTGGTCGCCCCAGCTCGGGCCGACGATGTCGGTGTTGACGTTCTTCAGCGGGACGTCGAGCTTCTTGGCGAGCGCCGCCTGCGTCGTACGGGACTGCTCCGGGGTCAGGTCGCTGACCTGGATGCGCAGGGTGCTGTCGCCGAGCTTCTGGACGATGGCCGGGTGGCCGGAGGAGTCCTCCGCCGTCCGCTTGGCCTGCTCGGCGGAGACCGAGGTCTTCGGCGTGGTGAAGACCGCGCCGCCGGAGAACTCGATGCCGAAGTTCAGGCTGCGCACCCCCAGGCCGACGATGGCCGCGACGGTGATCAGGATGGAGATGCCGTACCAGATCTTCCGCTTGCCGACGAAGTCGTAGCCGACCTCACCGCGGTAGAGCCGGGCGCCGATGTTGCCGAGTTTCGACATCTCACGCCTCCTTGGGGTCGACGGTG
This sequence comes from Streptomyces gamaensis, assembly GCF_042656465.1. Classification (NCBI taxonomy): domain Bacteria; kingdom Bacillati; phylum Actinomycetota; class Actinomycetes; order Kitasatosporales; family Streptomycetaceae; genus Streptomyces; species Streptomyces gamaensis. The sequence continues at coordinate 132,466 of NZ_JBHSPB010000016.1, read as the reverse complement.
GCGGAGGGACGGCGGCGGGAGGACCGCAGCGGCGGGCGGGCGCCGAGCCGCTTGGGGTCGAGCCCGGACCAGGGGTGACCGCCGGCGAAGAACTTGCGGCGCGCGAGGAGGGTCATGAGCGGCTTGGTGAAGAAGAAGACCACCACGACGTCGAGCAGCGTGGTCAGTCCGAGGGTGAACGCGAAGCCCTGCACCTTGCCGACGGTGACGATGAAGAGCACCGCGGCGGCGAGGAAGGAGACGAAGTCGGAGACGAGGATGGTGCGGCGGGCCCGCGGCCAGCCGCGCTCGACGGCCGGACGCAGGGTGCGGCCCTCGCGGATCTCGTCCCGGATCCGCTCGAAGTAGACGATGAAGGAGTCCGCGGTGATACCGATCGCGACGATCGCGCCGCAGACCGCCGGCAGGTTCAGCGCGAAGCCGATGGCCTGGCCGAGCAGCACCATGATCGTGTAGGTGAGGACCGCCGAGCACAGGAGGCTCGCCAGGGCGACGAGCGCCAGGCCGCGGTAGTAGACGACCAGGTAGACGATCACCAGCAGCAGGCCGATGGCGCCCGCGATCAGGCCGGCGCGCAGCTGCTCACCGCCCAGGGCGGCGGTGACGCTGGTCTCGGTGACGACGTCGAAGGAGAGCGGCAGCGCACCGTAGGACAGCACGTTGGCGAGGTCCTGCGCGCTCTGCTGGGTGAAGCCGCCGGAGATCTCGGCCTGGCCACCGGCGATCGAGGTGCTCACCGAGGGGGCGGAGACGACCGCGCCGTCGAGGACGATCGCGAACTGGTTCTGCGGCGGCGCCTTCGTGGCGAGCTGGCCGGTGACGTCGGCGAACTTCTTGGAGCCGGAGGAGGTGAACTTCAGCTGGACGATCCAGCCCTTGCCCTGCTGGCTGTCGAAGACGGCACTGGCCTTGTCGACTCCGGTGCCCTCGACCGAGACGGGGCCGAGGATCTCCTTGGCCTGACCGTCCTTGCGGCAGGTGACGATCGAGTCGGTCGGCTTGGCGGCGGCAGCGGCCTCGCTGGCCTTGGCACGGCCGGCGGGGGTGGTGCAGTCCAGCGCTTCGAGCTGCTTCTGCAGCGCCGTCATGTCCGGGGACGGGGTGGGCGAGGGCGACTTGTCGTCCTTGGACTTGTCGTCCTTGGACTTGTCGTCCTTGGCGTCGGCGGAGGCGACGGGCGTCGGCGAAGCCGAGCCGTCGGCCTTGAGCGCGTCGGTGACCGCCCGGCCCTGCTGCCCCGTCGAGGCGCTCGCCGAGGCGGAGGGAGAGGACGAGGACGACGGCTTGCTCTTGTCGCCCTGGTCCTTGTCCTTCTGGTCCTTGTCCTTGTCCTTGCCGTTCGCCGACGAGCTGGGGCTCGGCGTCGGCTCGGGCGCCTTGGTGGCGGGCACCTCGGACAGCACCGGCCGGAAGGTGAGCTGGGCGGTGGTACCGACCTGCTGGCGGGCCTGCTCCGCGTTCGTCCCCTTGGGGATGTTCACGATGATGTGGTTGGTGCCCTGGGTCTGCACCTCGGCCTCAGTCACGCCGAGACCGTTGACACGCCGCTCGATGATGCCGACGGCGGTGTTCATATTGGTCTCGTTGATCGCGTTGGGCTTGCCGGGCTGGTTCTTGGCCTCAAGCGTGAAGCTCGTACCGCCCGCGAGGTCGATGCCCAGCCGCGGCGTGGTGCGTCCGGAGGCGAACATCCCCCCGACGAGCGCCACGATGGCGATCAGGATCAGGACCAGGACTCTGCCCGGCCTGCCCTGGCCGCCCGGGGACCTGCGGCCCTTCTTCGGTGCTGCCACCTTGTCGTTTCTCCCTGTCCAACCGCCCGGCACGGATCTGTTTCGCCGGACGGCCACGAAATCGTTGTGGGGACGTGCCCCCCGCCGGAGCCTAGACCGTGAGGGAACCGCGGCGCGCCGCTCGGCGCGTGCTCCGCGGTTCCCTCAGGACGCTACTTGGCGTCGGCGTCGCCCTGCTTGCCGTCCTTGCCCTTGGCCTCGTCGGCGCCCTTGGCCTCATCGGCCTTGCCTGCCTTGTCGGACTTCGGCTCGGCGGCCTGCTGACCGGCCTCGGGGGCCGCGTCGGCCGGCTCGTCCTTCGCGGCGGCGCCCTTGGTGAGGTCGGTCTTCTTCTCGCCGGCCTGCTCGTCGGCGGCCTCGGTCAGCGAGGAGACGTCGTCGGGGACGACCGGGGTCTCGGCGTCGGCCTCCTCGGCGGCCTCGATGCCGTGGACGATGCGGTTGTACTCCGCGTCCTCCAGGACGGCGCCGATGGCGTTCTTCGCGTAGATGGCGTGGACGCCGGGGGCGACCTCCAGGAGGACGGTGTCGTCGTTGATCTCCTTGACAGTGGCGTACATGCCGCCGATCGTCCGTACACCTGTGCCCGGCTGCATCTGGTTGCGCATCTGCTCGGCCTGGCGCTGCTTGTTCTTCGCCGACCGGGTCATCAGGAACATGACCCCGATGATCAGGATGAACGGCAGGAGAGTCGCGATATTCACGGGACGGGGTTTCCTTCACACGACCGCGGTGGTCACGGCCTGGTCTTCGGGGCTGGTATGCCGCACCTTTCGACAGGGAACGGCATCGGCGGAGTCTAGGCGAGTCCGCGCCTTGGGAACAACGCCCAGGATGGCACCGTGGTTCCTGGGCGGACCAGCCCCCGCGCCGTCAGCCCTCGAAGAGTCCCTGTCGGCCGCCGCCCGGCACGGCCTGCGGCGGAGGGACGAGACCGAGGTGCTGCCAGGCCGCCGGGGTGGCCACGCGCCCCCGGGGCGTACGGGCCAGCAGCCCCTCGCGGACCAGGAACGGCTCGGCGACCTCCTCCACGGTCTCGCGCTCCTCGCCGACGGCCACGGCCAGCGTGGAGAGCCCGACGGGGCCGCCGGCGAAGAGTTTGAGCAGCGCGGTGAGCACGGCGCGGTCGAGGCGGTCGAGCCCGCGGCCGTCGACCTCGTACACATCCAGGGCCTGCGCGGCGATCTCGCGGGTGACCACGCCGTCCGCCTTGACCTGGGCGTAGTCACGCACCCGGCGCAGCAGCCGGTTGGCGATCCGGGGTGTGCCGCGCGAGCGGCCGGCGATCTCGGCGGCCCCCTCCCCCGCTATGCCGACGTCCAGCAGCCGGGCCGAGCGGTGCACGACGCGCTCCAGCTCGGCGGGCGCGTAGAACTCCATGTGCCCGGTGAAGCCGAAACGGTCGCGCAGCGGGGGCGGCAGCAGCCCGGCGCGGGTGGTGGCGCCGACGAGGGTGAAGGGCGGCAGCTCCAGGGGGATGGCGGTGGCGCCGGGGCCCTTGCCGACGACGACGTCGACGCGGAAGTCTTCCATGGCCATGTACAGCATCTCCTCGGCGGGCCGGGACATGCGGTGGATCTCGTCGAGGAAGAGCACCTCCCCCTCGGTCAGGGAGGACAGGATGGCCGCCAGGTCCCCCGCGTGCTGGATGGCGGGGCCCGAGGTGATGCGGATGGGGGCGCCCATCTCGGCCGCGATGATCATCGAGAGGGTGGTCTTGCCGAGCCCGGGGGCGCCGGAGAGCAGCACGTGGTCGGCGACCCCGCCACGGGCCCGTGCCGCGCGCAGCACCAGGTCGAGCTGTTCGCGGACGCGCTCCTGGCCGACGAACTCGCCCAGGTCCTTGGGGCGCAGGGCGGCCTCGACGGCCTGGTCCTCCCCGTCGGCGGCGCCGCCGACGATCCGGCCGCCCGCTGCGGGCGGGCCGGTCGGTGTCGCGGGTGCGGACTCGTCGTACGGGTTCACGGGCGAAACCTCATGGTTCGTGGCGGTTCGGGATACGGGCGCGGGCGGTCGCCCCGCCGTACGCGATCATGCCGTACGGCACCGGGGTGTACGGCGCGGGACGCCGGACCGGCCGGTGAACACGGCTCAGCGCGCCCGGTTCAGCGTCTGCAGGGCGGCCCGGAGCAGCTGTCCGACCTGGGGCTGGGCCCCGTCGGCGAGGGCCGCTTCGGCCTGGGGGGTCACGGCCGCGACGGCCTCGTCCGCCTCGCGGGCCGCGTAGCCCAGGCCGGTCAGCGCGGCGTGCAGCTGATCGCGCCAGCCCGCGGCGGCCGTGGCCCCGGCCGGGGACGCCGCCGTACCGGAGCCGGCCGGCTCGCCGAGGCGGTCCTTCAGCTCCAGCAGCAGCTTCTGGGCGCCTTTCTTGCCGATGCCGGGCACGGCCGTCAGGGCCTTCTCGTCCCCGGCGGCGAAGGCGCGGCGCAGCGCGTCGGGACTGTGCACGGCGAGCATGGCCTGGGCGAGGCGCGGGCCCACGCCGCTGGCGGTCTGCAGCAGCTCGAAGGTCTGCCGCTCGTCGTCGTCGGCGAAGCCGTACAGGGTCAGGGAGTCCTCGCGGACGACGAGGGAGGTGGCGAGCCGGGCCGGCCGGCCGACCCTGAGCTGCGCCAGGGTGGCGGGCGTGCACTGGACGGCCATGCCGACACCGCCGACCTCGACCACGGCGGTATCGGGCGCGAGGGCCGCGACGGGCCCGGAGACGAAGGCGATCATCGGATGCCCTTCGGGAGTCGTACGGGAACGGTGCCGCGGCGGTGTGCGGCGGCGATCTCCTGCAGTCTGTTGGTCACGGGCGCCCGCCAGATGTGGCAGATGGCCAGCGCGAGCGCGTCCGCGGCGTCGGCGGGCTTCGGCGGGGCGTCCAGCCGCAGCAGGCGGGTGACCATGGAGCCGACCTGGGCCTTGTCGGCCCGGCCCGAGCCGGTGACAGCGGCCTTGACCTCGCTGGGAGTGTGCAGGGCGACGGGCAGTCCACGGCGTGCCGCGCACAGCATCGCGACGGCGCTGGCCTGCGCCGTGCCCATGACCGTACGGACGTTGTGCTGGCTGAACACCCGCTCCACGGCGACGCACTCCGGCCGGTACTCCTCCAGCCACGCCTCTATGCCGCGCTCGATGAGCACGAGCCGCTCGGCGACGTCGGCCTCGGCCGGGGTCCGCACGACCCCGACGCCCGCCATGCTCAGCCGCCGGCCCGGCGTGCCGTCCACGACCCCGACGCCGCACCGGGTGAGCCCCGGATCCACGCCCAGCACCCGCATGCCGCCCCCTCCCTTCGATCACCTGCGCGCAGGCTATCGGCTGCCACTGACAACGCCCGGTCACGACGGCGGGCCGACGGGGGAACCACCCCGCCGGCCCGCTGTCGCAGCCTGTCGTGCGCCTTACGCGTCGACCTTGGCCATGACCTCGTCGGAGACGTCGAAGTTGGCGAAGACGTTCTGCACGTCGTCGCTGTCCTCCAGCGCGTCGATCAGCTTGAAGATCTTGCGGGCGGCCTCTTCGTCCAGCTCCACCTGCATGGTGGGCACGAAGTTGGCCTCGGCCGAGTCGTAGTCGATACCGGCCTCCTGCAGCGCGGTGCGGACCGCGACCAGGTCGGTGGCCTCGCTGATGACCTCGAAGTTCTCACCGAGGTCGTTGACCTCCTCGGCACCGGCGTCCAGCACCGCGCCCAGCACGTCGTCCTCGGTGAGCTCGCCCTTGGGGACGATGATGACGCCCTTGCGGTTGAACAGGTAGGACACCGAACCCGGGTCGGCCATCGAACCGCCGTTGCGGGTCATGGCGACGCGCACGTCGGAGGCGGCGCGGTTGCGGTTGTCGGTGAGGCACTCGATGAGCACCGCGACGCCGTTCGGGCCGTACCCCTCGTACATGATCGTCTCGTAGTCGGCGCCGCCCGCCTCCAGGCCGGCACCGCGCTTGATCGCGGAGTCGATGTTCTTGTTCGGCACCGACTGCTTCTTCGCCTTCTGGACGGCGTCGTAGAGCGTCGGGTTGCCGTCCAGGTCGGAGCCGCCCATCCGGGCCGCGACCTCGATGTTCTTGATCAGCTTCGCGAAGAGCTTGCCGCGCTTGGCGTCGATCACGGCCTTCTTGTGCTTCGTCGTAGCCCATTTAGAGTGGCCGGACATCCGCCTGTCTCCTTCGCGTAACCAAATTCTGTACGAACGACTGTGATCCTACCGGGATCCGGTCGGCCTCCTCGCCCCCGGACCCGGGAGCGGGACGGCCCGGGACGGGCATCCCTATGGTGCGCGCACCATGTCGACGAACAGCGCGTGGACCCGGTGGTCGCCCGTCAGCTCCGGGTGGAAGGACGTGGCCAGGACGTTGCCCTGCCGCACGGCGACGACGTGCCCGTCGTACCGCGCCAGCGTCTCCACCGCCGCGCCCGTGGACTCCGCCCAGGGAGCCCGGATGAAGACGCCCTCGACGGGGCCGCCGGCTATGCCCGCGACGTCGACAGCGGCCTCGAAGGACTCGTTCTGCCGGCCGAAGGCGTTGCGGCGCACGATCATGTCGACGCCGCCGAGGGTCTCCTGGTCGTCCCGGCCGTCGAGGAGCTTGTCCGCGAGCATGATCATGCCCGCGCAGGTGCCGTAGACGGGCCGCCCGTCGCGTACGTACGCGCGCAGCGGCTCCAGCATGCCGAAGACGACGGCCAGCTTGGAGATCGTGGTGGACTCACCGCCCGGGACGACCAGTCCGTCGACCTCGGCCAGCTCCTCGGGGCGCCGCACGGGGCGGGCGAGGGCACCGGCCGCGGCGAGGGCGACGAGGTGTTCGCGGACGTCGCCCTGGAGGGCGAGGACACCGATGGTGGGGGACACGGGAACCTCTCCGTTCGTGACAACGGCCGGTGGGCGGCCCGTACGGCGTACGGGCCGCCCACCGCCGGACTACGGGACTACCAGCCGCGGTTGGCGTACCGCTCGGCCTCGGGAAGGGTGTCGCAGTTGATGCCGACCATGGCCTCGCCCAGGTTGCGGGAGGCGTCCGCGATGACCTTCGGGTCGTCGTAGAACGTGGTGGCCTTCACGATCGCGGCGGCGCGCTTGGCCGGGTCGCCGGACTTGAAGATGCCGGAGCCGACGAAGACGCCCTCGGCGCCCAGCTGACGCATCAGCGCCGCGTCGGCGGGGGTGGCCACACCGCCCGCGGAGAACAGCACGACCGGCAGCTTGCCGAGCTCGGCGACCTCCTTGACCAGCTCGTAGGGAGCGCGCAGCTCCTTGGCCGCGGCGAACAGCTCGTTGTGGTCCAGGCCGCGCAGCCGGCCGATCTCGTTCTTGATCTGCCGGAGGTGGCGCACGGCCTCGACGACGTTGCCGGTGCCGGCCTCGCCCTTCGAGCGGATCATGGCCGCGCCCTCGGCGATGCGGCGCAGCGCCTCGCCCAGGTTGGTGGCGCCGCACACGAACGGAGTGGTGAAGGCCCACTTGTCGCTGTGGTTGACCTCGTCGGCCGGGGTGAGGACCTCGGACTCGTCGATGTAGTCGACGCCGAGCGACTGGAGCACCTGGGCCTCGACGAAGTGCCCGATCCGGGACTTGGCCATGACCGGGATCGACACGGCGCCGATGATGCCCTCGATCATGTCGGGGTCCGACATACGGGCCACGCCGCCGTCCTTGCGGATGTCCGCCGGGACCCGCTCCAGGGCCATGACCGCGACCGCGCCGGCGTCCTCGGCGATCTTCGCCTGCTCGGGGGTGACGACGTCCATGATCACGCCGCCCTTGAGCTGCTCGGCCATGCCGCGCTTGACGCGCGCGGTGCCGGTCTCGGGAGTGGCGGACGTGGTGTTGGGCGTGGTGGACACGTGGGGACCTCGCTCATCAAGGGCTTCGACGGTGCACCCCTGATACAAACCGGCCCGCGCGCGCGGCAAAAGGGCCAATCCGAGGCCGGTGGCTCCTCGGACCCGCCCTCACCTCGGTCAGTGGGCAGCGCGCTCACCGAGCACCGGCGGCGCCTCGTCGTCCATCTCGAAGGCCAGCGGGAACGGCGCGTGGCCGGCCAGCCGGAACCACCGCACCACCCGGTGCTTGCGCACGGCCCGCGCCGCGCGGACCGCGTCGTTGTGGAAGCGCCGGGCCATCGGCACCTTGCGCACCGCCTCCGCCAGCTCGCGCAGCGACTCCTCGCCGCCCGCCGCCCCGCGCACGGCCTCGGCCTGCTGCTCCTCGGCGAAGACGGCCCGCAGCGCCTGGCTCAGCTCGCTCTCCGCGACCTCGCGCTGCTCCTCCTCCGCCTGCCGGGCGGCGTGTGCGGCCTGGTAGAGCACGATCGAGGCGGCCGGGTCGAGGACCCCGGCGGTGCCGAGCTCCTGGGCGACCGAGGCGCGCCGCAGCAGCTGGGCGTCGAGCGCCGCGCGGGCCGCGTCGATGCGGCTGTGCAGGCGGTCCAGCCGGCCGGCGGTCCAGCTCAGGTAGACACCGATGAGGACCAGTACGACCGCGATCCAGATGAAAGTGCTCACGCGGGGTCACGTTACCGTCCGTCGCGCGGGCCGTTCCGGGGTCCGGACGCATCGGGGGAGGACCGGGCCGTGGCGGCCGTGCGGCAGCCGCTCCACCCGGGGGTGGAGAGCGCGGGCCGCGGACTTCCACCCGGACTCGGCCCTGGCTCCGATCCGCGTGCACCCGCCGCGTTCGTAACGTCGAGGCAGATGTCGCAGCGGTCGGCGGCGCGGGAGGCCCGCCGATTCCCGTGCATCGCCCGCGAAGTGACCACGGCTCGACCACGACTTGACCACGATTCGACCGCGACTCGACGGCGACTCGACCGCGACCACCGGTGACGGAGGCAGCCATGACACCCACGCGCACCCGCTCCAGGAGGACCTTCCTCGCCTCACTGGCCGTCAATGTCCTGCTGCCGCTCGGGCTGTACTACGTGGTGCGGGCGCAGGGGTGGGCGCAGTGGCAGGCTCTGCTGGCGAGCAGCGCGCTCCCGGCGGCGCACGCGCTGCTCTCCGCGGTCCGGCGCCGCCGGGCGGAGGTCTTCGACCTGTTCGTCGTCGGGCTGCTGGTGGTGTCGGCGGCGGCCTCACTGGTCAGTGGCGACCCCCGGGTGCTGCTGATCAAGGACGCGGTGCTCCCGGCGGCACTGGCCATATGGCTGCTGGGCTCCTTGCGGTTCGGCTCCCGGCCGTTCACCTTCCACTTCGGGGAACAGCTGCGGGACGCTTCCGCCCGGCAGGAGGCGGAGCGGCTGTGGGACAGCTCGGCGGAGTTCCGGCGGGCGCTGCGGGGGCTGACCGCGCTGTGGGCCTGCGGGCAGTTCCTGGACGCCTCGCTCACCCTCGTCGAAGCGCTGACGCTGCCGGTGGACGCGGCCCCGCTGGTGGGACGGCTGCAGTCGTTCGCGCTGCTGGGCCTGGTGGCCTTCCTGACGGTGCGTCGCAGTCACGCCTTCCGCACACGCCACGGGACGGCCCTGTTCGGGATACGGGCCCGGCCGGTGCCACCGGTCGCACGGGCGGAGCCGGCCGGCCTCTCCTGACGGCTCGCCGGGCTGGGCCCTGCGCGGTCCACGCGCGCGAGCCGCGCCGCGTCAGTCGCGGGCGAGCCCGAAGCGGGCGCGCAGACCGGTGCGTTCGTCGGTGGCCACGGAGGCCGCGCCGTCCGTGACCGTCTCGTAGACGGCCAGGATGTCGGCCCCGACCCGCGACCAGTCGAAGCGCTGGACGTGCCTGCTGCCGCGCTCGCTGAGCCCGGCCCGCAGGGCGGGGTCGCCCAGCAGCCGCACGGCCGCGGCGGCCAGGGCGTCGGCATCCTCGTTGGCGAACAGCTCCCCGGCCGCCCCCCGGTCGAGGACCTGCGCGAAGGCGTCCAGGTCACTGGCGAGGACGGGCGCGCCCGCCGACATCGCCTCGACGAGGATGATGCCGAAGGACTCACCGCCGGTGTTGGGCGCCACATACACATCGACGCTGCGCAGCAGCCGCGCCTTGTCCTCGTCGCTGACCATGCCGAGGAACTCGACGCGTTCGCGCACCGCGGGCGGCAGGCCGGCCACGGCCTCCTCCTCGTCCCCGCGTCCGGCCACCAGCAGCCGGGCACCGGGCCGCTCGGCGAGGATCTTCGGCAGGGCCCGCATCAGCACGGGCAGGCCCTTGCGCGGCTCGTCGATCCGGCCGATGAAGCCGATCGTGCCGCCCTGCCACTCGGGCCGGGGCTCGGCCCGGGCGAAGAAGCCGACGTCGACCCCGTTGGGGATGACCACGGCGTCCCCGCCCAGGTGCTCGACCAGGGTCCTGCGCGCGTACTCGCTCACCGCGATCCGCGCGCTGATCTTCTCCAGTGCCGGCTGGAGGATCGGATACGCCGCGATCATGGCGCGGGAGCGGGGGTTGGAGGTGTGGAAGGTCGCCACGATCGGGCCCTGCGCGGCCCAGCAGGTCAGCAGACCCAGGGAAGGGGAGGTGGGCTCGTGGATGTGGATGACGTCGAAGTCGCCGTCGTGGAGCCAGCGGCGCACCCGGGCGGCGGAGAGAAAGCCGAAGTTCAGCCGGGCCACGGAGCCGTTGTAGGGGACGGGCACGGCCCGCCCCGCCGAGACCACGAAGGGAGGCAGCGGGGTGTCGTCGTCCGCGGGCGCCAGCACCGACACCTCATGACCCAGCCGGATCAGATGCTCGGCCAGGTCCCGGATGTGGAACTGGACACCGCCGGGGACGTCCCAGGCGTACGGACAGACGATCCCGATCCTCAAGAGGACTCCCTCGTGTCCTGCCGGCCGTCCTGCTGCGCCGGCGCGGGCCGCCGGTCACGTCCGCCGGCCTCTCCCCCGCCGGGGAGGTCGGCGAGCCAGAGGCGCTGCAGCATGTGCCAGTCCTGGGGGTGCTCGGCGATCCCGGAGGCGAAGGCGTCGGCGAGCTGCTGCGTCATGACGGCGGCCTTCTCCGCCCGGGTCCCGGTCTCGGGCAGCTCGACGGGCGGGTGGACCCGGCCCTGCATCACCGGCGAGCGGTCGTACCAGAGGGTGACCGGCAGCAGCAGCGCGCCGGTGCGCGCGGCGAGCATCGCCGGCCCCGCGGGCATCTTCGTGGTCTCCCCGAAGAACTTCACCGGGATCCCGGAGGAGGACAGGTCGCGGTCGGCCACCAGGCACACCAGCCCTCCGCTGCGCAGCCGCCGGGCGAGGGTGCCGAAGGCGCTGCCCCCGGCGTGCGGGAGCACCTCCATACCGAGCCCCTCGCGGTAGGCCACGAACCGGTCGTAGAGCGTCTCGGGCTTCAGCCGCTCGGCGACGGTGGTGAAGGGGACCCCCAGGGTGGTGGTCACCCAGGCGCCCGCGAGGTCGTAGTTGGCCATGTGCGGCAGGGCGAGCACGACTCCGCGCCCGCTCTCCAGTCCCTGACGCAAGTGGTCCAGGCCCGCCACGGAGAAGCCGTTGCGCACGCGTTCCTCGCTCCAGGCCGGCAGCCGGAAGCTCTCCATCCAGTAGCGCATGTACGAGCGCATGCCCGCCCGGGAGAGCCGGGCCAGGCGCTCGGGGCCCGCGTCGGGCACGACCCGGGCGAGGTTCGCCTCCAGGCGCCGCACCCCTGTGCCGCGCCGCCTCCAGGCGAGGTCGGCGAGCTGCTGCCCGAGCCGTACGGCCACGGGTTCGGGCAGCTTCTTCACCCCGGCCCAGCCCAGGCCGTAGAGCGCGTCGGTGAGCTGTTCCTTGCGCTCCTTCACCGTGTGCTGCTTCACCGGGCATCGCCCCCGGGTGCGGGCTCCGCGTCCGCCTCCGCGGCCTCGCGCCGCACCGTCACCACGCGCTGCCCCAGGGTGATCAGAGAGCCGACGGCCACGATCCACAGCGCGATCGGCAGCAGCTTGTCCACGAGCGGCACCCCGAACGCGTGCAGTCCGGAGAGGCCGGCCGCCACCAGCGAGATCACCAGCCGCTCGGCGCGCTCGACCAGCCCGTTGACATTGACGGGCAGGCCGATGCTCTCGCCGCGCGCCTTGGTGTACGACACCACCTGGCCGCTCGCGAGACAGAAGATGGCGACCGCGCACATCAGCTGGCTCGCGCCGCCCCCCGCGTACCACAGCGCCATCCCGCCGAAGATCGCCGCGTCGGCGACCCGGTCCAGCGTGGAGTCCAGGAACGCCCCCCAGCGGCTGGAACGCCCCAGCTGGCGGGCCATGTTGCCGTCGACGAGGTCGGAGAAGACGAACAGGGTGATGACGATCGTCCCCCAGAAGAACTCGCCCTGGGGGTAGAAGACCAGCGCGCCCGCCACCACTCCGCCGGTGCCGATGAGGGTCACCGTGTCGGGGCTGACGCCCAGCCGGATGAGCAGGGCGGCGAACGGCGTGAGAACACGCGTGAAGAAAGCACGCGCGTACTTGTTCAGCATGGCCTTCCCGAAGGGTCGAATCGGGCCGGATGGCGAGCAGGCCACCGGCTGGCCCATCGTAGCCAGGCGCCCGGGGACCGCCGCGCACGCGTCACTCCCGTCGGCTCCCGTCCCGCCCGCGGCACGGGCACATGTGTACGCCTCCGTGTGCGATGTATGGACGCAGCGTTACCGCAGTGGAAAGCTCGACGTACCGCAGTGTCGACCGGGAGGCGGGACACATGGGCGAGAAGACGGGCACGTATCCAGGGGCCGCCGGCAGAGCAGCCGCGGCCGACCGGCCGAGCCACGTGCGCAACGTGGTGCTGGTCGGCCACAGCGGATCCGGCAAGACCACACTCGTGGAGGCACTGGCCCTCGCCACCGGCGCCGTGAACCGCGCCGGCCGGGTCGAGGACGGCTCCGCTCTGTCCGACCACGACGAGATCGAGCACCGCCAGCAGCGCTCGGTGCAGCTGTCCCTGGTCCCCGTGGAATGGGACGGCATCAAGATCAATCTGCTGGACGCCCCCGGCTACGCCGACTTCGTCGGCGAGCTGAGGGCCGGTCTGCGCGCCGCCGACGCGGCCCTGTTCGTCGTCTCGGCGGCCGAGGGCACCGAGGGGATCTCCGGCGCCACCCGCACCGTGTGGGAGGAGTGCGCCGCCGTCGGTATGCCGCGCGCGATCGTCATCACCCATCTGGAGGCGGCGCGCGCCGATTTCGACGAGATGACCGAGAGCTGCCGCGCGGTCTTCGGGGGCGACTCCCCCGAGAGCGTGCTGCCGTTGTACCTGCCGCTGCTCGGTCCCGAGGGCCCCGACGGGCACCGCCCCGTCACCGGTCTGACCGGCCTGCTCTCGCAGCAGGTCTTCGACTACTCCCCGGGCCGGCGCACCGAGAGCGCGCCCGCCCCCGACCAGCTGCCGCTGCTCCAGGCGGCCCGCAACCGGCTCATCGAGGGCATCATCGCCGAGAGCGAGGACGAGACCCTCATGGACCGCTATCTCGGCGGCGAGGAGATCGACGTCAAGACCCTCGTCGAGGACCTGGAACGGGCCGTGGCACGCGGCACCTTCCACCCCGTGCTCGCCGCCGCCCCCGCGCAGGAGGGCGCCAAGGAGGGCCTGGGCACCGTCGAGCTCCTGGAACTGATCACCGGTGGCTTCCCCACCCCCCTCGAACGCGAGATCCCCGCCGTCACCAGCCCCGACGGCCGCGGCAGGCCACCGCTCACCTGCGATCCCGCGGGTCCGCTCGCCGCCGAGGTGATCAAGACCTCCTCGGACCCCTACGTGGGCCGGATCTCCCTGATCCGGGTCTTCTCCGGCACCCTGCGGCCGGACGAGACCGTCCACGTCTCCGGCCACGGCCTGGCCGACCGCGGCCACGAGGACCACGACGTCGACGAACGCGTCGGCGCCCTGTCCGCGCCCTTCGGCAAACAGCAGCGGCCGCTCCCCCAGGCCATCGCCGGGGACCTCGCCTGCGTCGCCAAGCTCGCCCACGCCGAGACCGGCGACACCCTCTCCGCCAAGGGCGAGCCCCTGCTCATGGAGCCCTGGACGATGCCGGACCCGCTGCTGCCCGTGGCCATCCAGGCCCACAGCAAGGCCGACGAGGACAAGCTCTCCCAGGGCCTGGCCCGGCTCGTCGCCGAGGACCCCACCATGCGCCTGGAGCAGAACCCCGACACCCACCAGGTCGTCCTGTGGTGCCTGGGCGAGGCCCACCGCGACGTCGCCCTGGAACGGCTGCGCTCCCGCTACGGCGTCCGCGTCGACGTCGTCGCGCACAAGGTGTCCCTGCGGGAGACCTTCGCCTCCAGGGCCGCCGGCCGCGGCCGGCACGTCAAACAGTCCGGCGGCCACGGCCAGTACGCCATCTGCGAGATCGAGGTCGAGCCGCTGCCCGGCGGCTCCGGCATCGAGTTCGTCGACAAGGTCGTCGGCGGCGCGGTCCCCCGCCAGTTCATCCCCTCCGTGGAGAAGGGCGTACGGGCGCAGGCGGCCCGCGGCGTCGCCGCCGGGTATCCGCTCGTCGATGTCCGGGTCACCCTCCTCGACGGCAAGGCGCACTCGGTGGACTCCTCCGACGCCGCTTTCCAGACCGCCGGCGCCCTCGCCCTGCGCGAGGCCGCCACCGAGGCCCGCGTCCATCTCCTGGAGCCGGTCGCCGAGGTCCAGGTCCTCGTCTCCGACGACTACGTCGGCGCGGTCATGAGCGACCTGTCCGGGCGCCGCGGCCGTGTCGTGGGCACCGAACAGTCCGGCGCCGGACGCACCTTCGTCCGCGCCGAGGTGCCCGAGATCGAGATCGGCCGGTACGCGGTCGACCTGCGTTCCCTCTCCCACGGCACCGGCCGCTTCAGCCGCACGTACGTCCGCCACGAACCGATGCCCCCTCAGCTCGCCGACCGTATCCGCGAACAGGACGAGAACAACACGTAGTTGACCCACCCGACCCAGCCGGTCCACCCGGCGCCGGCCGACCCGGACCGACCGGCGCCGGCCCGCACCCCACCGGCCGCCCGCCCCAACTCCACCGGGGCGGGCGGCTTTGCGATCTCCTGGGACAGCCGGGCCGCACCCCGATACCCTGGTGGACGCGGACCAACACGTATGACGCGGGCGGTCGTCGGGCACAGGCCGCAACACCGGCACACGCGGCATTTGGGGGCTTGATCAGTGGCAGCAGGAGACGCGTTCGACTTCAGCCCCGGAGCGCAGATCCCGCTCTCGGGCGCCTCCGGCCAGACCGCGGCGACGCAGGCGCTCGCCTCCGCCGCCTACCGCGACGGTCCCGTCGACGAGCTCCTCAAGGCCAACTCCGACTGGGCCACCTCCGAGGTCAAACCCCCGCGTGTCTCCCTGTTCGAGCCCAATCTCGGCGAGGCCTTCTCCCGCGCCCTCCAGCTGCGTGTCCTCGGCGGCGGCCGCAAGCCCCTCATCCAGTCCTTCGGCCTCGACCCGCAGCCCGTCGTCGAGCACTGCCTCGCCGCCAGCCGCATCCGCAAGCAGCGCGACGCCCGCCTCACCCTCATCATGGCCGTCTTCGGCCTGCTCTTCCTGCCCGGTGTGCTGATCTGGCTCGGCGGCTTCCAGCTGCGCCGCATGCTCGCCGGCGCCCAGAACAAACGCACCGGCGCCCTCGGCATGGCCCTGCTCACCGTCCTCGCCGTCGCCGCCGTCGTCTTCCTGGTCAAACTCCCCTTCTCCGGCTTCTGGGCCTTCTACGTACGCGCCATGCTCATCGCCCCCCTCATCGGCGGCGCCTGGGCCAAGGTCATCTGCGAGCGCACCGCCAAGGACCTCCGCGACCGCTGGTCCGGCCTCCTCGCCGGCGGCGGCGTCGGCGCCAAGATCCCCGAAGCCGTCCCCCGCAACCCCGGCGAGACCGCCGCCGAGCAGCTGCGCCAGTCCCTGGAGCGCCTCACCGCCGAGCAGCACAGCAACGTCGTCTTCTACGCCGGCCCCAAGGGCATACTCGGCATGGGCACCCGCTGGGGCAGCTGGCAGCTCGCGGAGGAACTCGTGCCCGCCGACCCCGAGAAGGACATCAACCCCTTCCGCAGCTGGGACGTCATCCGCGCCGTCCACGACCAGCTCCGCCTTCTCGAACGCGGCCCCCTGCACACCGGCGGCTTCCCCACCCCCGACGTCAAGCACTGGGTCGTCTCCCCCATCGGCGAAGGCGCCAAGGCCGTCTCCCGCCCCGAGGGCACCGAAGCCGGCGCCTACCAGATAGGCGGCGCCGAACTCCAGAAGATCTGCAACGAGCAGCAGTTCGGCAGCGGCGACCGCCACTACCTCGGCGTCCAGTTCGTCCTGTGGGACGGCCAGCTCGTCATCACCCTTCTGATCACCGTCACCGTGCTGCACAAGACCCTGCGCATCGAGGTCACCGGCCAC
The DNA here is from genome assembly GCF_042656465.1 of Streptomyces gamaensis. Lineage (NCBI taxonomy): Bacteria > Bacillati > Actinomycetota > Actinomycetes > Kitasatosporales > Streptomycetaceae > Streptomyces > Streptomyces gamaensis. Next base: position 116,411 of record NZ_JBHSPB010000016.1, on the reverse strand, counting down.
GCCCTCGGCCCCGTCCACCCCCTCTTCCTGGGCACCCCCTCCCCCCGCACCAAGACCACCTCCAAGACCATCAAGTTCTGGGAGACCCGCACCCGCCAGCTGCCCATCGTCCACGCCCGCGAAGTCGTCCGCCTCGCCGCCCGCGCCCCCCTCACCTACTACCCGCCCCTCCTGGAGTACTGGGGCGGCAAGCTCGTCCTGCCCGAACCCTTCGGCCTGCGCCACGCCTGGGCCGACAAGCCCTGGCGGCACCGCTTCATGGCCGACGACGCCCTGCGCGCCACCACCCCCGTCCTGCGCGTCGTCCACCAGGCGGCCCTGCGCGTCCTCTCCGAGAACGGCGTCAACACCGAGCGCTTCGGCAACCGCGCCAGCTTCCTCAGCGGCGCCGTCCAGGACCCCACCCCCCGGCAGGCCGACGTCTACAACGCCTGACCCGCCGTCAGCTCACCCGCGGTCACCGGGCCTCACCGGAAAATCCCGGTGTGGCCCAGCGAATACCGGCCCGGCTGCGGATACACCGCGAGCCCGTGCGGCCCCGCACCCACCGGGATCTTCGCGATCTGATGCCCGTCCCGGGTGTCGATCGCATACACCTCCGAGTCATAACGACCCGACAGCCACAGCACATTGCCGTCCGCCGACACCCCGCCCATGTCCGGGCTGCCCCCGTCCGGCAGCTCCCACTTCTTGACCAGTTTCCGCGACGGCAGATCCAGCACCGAGATCGAACCCTCCCCCCGGTTCGAGATGTACATCGACTTCGAATCCCGGCTCACATACAGCCCGTGCGCGCCCTTCCCCGTCGGCATCAGCCACGGCTGCGTGAACCGGTCCCCGTCCAGCACCCACAGCCCGTCGGCCATCATGTCCGCGATGTACCAGGTCCGGCCGTCCGAGGCCATCTTCACGTCCTGCGGCATCGCCCCCTCGAACGGCAGCTTCTGCTGACCGATCACCTTCATCCGCGCCGTGTCGACCTTCAGCAACTCCCCCGAGAACTCACAGGAGACGATGAAGTACCGCCCGTCCGCCGAGAAATCCGCGTGATTGACCCCACGGCACGACACCGGCACCGTCTTCATCCGCTTCATCGTGTGCGCGTCCCGGAACACCAACTCCTTGTCCATGGACGCCATCACCACCGCGTACTTCCCGTCCGGCGTGAAGTAGAGGTTGTACGGGTCGTGCACATCGACCGTCCTGCCCGCCCTGCCCGTCGCCGGATCGATCGGCGTCAGCGTGTGACCACGGTCGTTGTTCACCCACAGCGTCTTCAGATCCCACGACGGCACCACATGCTGCGGCTGCGCACCCACCGGAATCGTCTCGATCACCTTGTACGTCTTCGGATCGATGACACTCACCGTGTCCGACTCCGTGTTCGGCACATACACCCGCGACGGGAAGTCCTTCACCACCGGCGACAGCATGTTCGGCCGGTCCGCCGCGTACACGTCGTTCGGATCCAGCAGCGGCGGCATTCCCGGCAGTCCGTCGGGCACCGCCCTCTTCGGCTGCTGCTTCACCTCCTCGTGCGGGCGGCGGTCGGCGGCCTCGTCGTGCGTCCCCCCTCCGCACCCCGCGGCCAGCAGCGCCCCCACCACGGCGAACAGCACGGCCCGGCGCCTTCTCCGCGCGGACGGCCGGGAAGCACGGGAGGACCGGGGAAAGCGGGAAGAACGGACAGGACGGTGAAGCGAGGAGAGAGGGATCATCGCGTCAGCAGCTCCGTAGTCGTCACCGCACGCAGACCGCGGCGGTGGAGGCCGTCGAGGATCGCGGGCAGCGCGGCAACCGTGCCGTCGTGCCCGAAGTGCAGACTCACCACCGACCCGGGCCGCACCGCGCCCAGCACACTGTGCCGCACGGCCTCCGCACCCGGATCGGTGAAGTCCAAGGAGTCCACGTCGTACGACAGAACATGCGGATACCCCGCCTTGCGCGCCATCCGCACCACCCGCTCCGTCGCCCGCTGCGCACGCGACGGACGGAACCACCGCCCCACCCCACCCGTCAGCCGCCGCAACACCTCCGCGCACCGGGCGATCTCCGCATAGGCGGCGTCCGCCCTCATCGAGCAGATGTCGAGATGGCTCATCGTGTGATTGCCCAGCTCATGACCCCCGTCGAGGACACGGCGCGCCATCTGCGGCTGCTCCTCCAGCCACGAGCCGACCGCGAGCACGGTCACCCGCGCCCCGGCCCGCTCGGCCTCCGTCAGCAGCTCGCCCGCCGTGCGCGGATCGCCCTGGCCGTGAAAGGTGAGCGCCACGGCGTGGCCACCGCGGGGGCCGTGCTCGATCTGCGCGGGAAGCCCGGGCGGAAGCGGCGGCAGCGCGGCACGGGGAGCGGAAGGCTTCGGCGACGGCTTCTTCGAGGCCCGTACGGACGGAGTGGCCGGCCCGGCGACCCCGGCCCCGGCCCCCTCCTCCTCGGCCCGGCCGCATCCGGCGGCGGCCGCCCCGGCGAGTGCGCCACCGGCGGCCGCGCGCAGAAGAGAGCGGCGGTGAAGGAAGGTCACCGCTCCATTAGAACTTGCCTTTAGTAAGACTTGGGGATATTTGCCCGAATCGATGTGGCGCGTGTCCCCGGCACGCGGGCGGGAAAACGCCCCTAAACGGCAGGCCAGACGTCGGCGAGCATCTTCCTTGTGTCAGCGAGGAGTTGCGGAAGAATCTTGGTCCGGCCGACGACGGGCATGAAGTTGGTGTCCCCGCCCCAGCGCGGGACCACGTGCTGATGCAGATGGGCGGCAATGCCGGCGCCCGCGACAGAGCCCTGGTTCATGCCGATATTGAATCCGTGCGCCCCCGACGCGGCGCGCAGCGCGGTCATCGCCCGCTTGGTGAACTCGGCGAGCTCGACCGTCTCCGTCTCGTCGAGCTCCGTGTAGTCGGCGACGTGGCGGAACGGGACGATCATGAGGTGGCCGCCGTTGTAAGGGTACAAATTGAGCACCGCGTAGACGCGCTCGCCGCGGGCGATGATCAGCCCGTCCTCGTCGCTCTTCTCCGGAATCGCGCAGAAGGGACAGCCGTCACCGGCCCCGGGGCCGCTCGGCTTGTTCTCACCCTGGATGTATGCCATCCGGTGGGGCGTCCACAGACGCTGGAACGCGTCCGGCGTCCCGACCCCGATCTGCTGCTCCGGCTCACTCGTCATGGTGAGCAGCATATTCCCCGGTGGGGATGCGACGAGGGGCGGCCCTGGGGGCCGCCCCTGCCGTCAACCCCACTGATGTGGGGACCACGGCGCCTTGGCCTTGTGGTGATTCCTCATCTTCGGGTCACCCCCGCTGGTGCGGGGACCAGAATCACACCTGGACGCGGCGCTTGACCACATCAACGAGCTCGGCGATGGCCTGGTCACGCGGGATCCCGTTCTTCTGCGAACCATCCCGGTAGCGGAAGGAGACAGCGGCGTTCGAAACGTCCTCGTCACCGGCGATCACCATGAACGGGATCTTGGACTTCTGCGCGTTTCGGATCTTCTTCTGCATCCGGTCCGAAGACGAGTCCACCTCGACCCGCAGACCCTGCTTCCGGGCCTCAGCCGCGAACTCCTGCAGGTACTCGACGTGCGCATCACCGATCGGGATACCGACCGCCTGCACCGGCGCCAGCCACGCCGGGAACGCCCCCGCGTAGTGCTCCAGCAGCACCGCGAAGAAGCGCTCGATCGACCCGAACAGCGCGCGGTGGATCATGACCGGCCGCTGCCGCGAACCGTCCGCGGCGGTGTACTCGAGGTCGAAGCGCTCGGGGAGGTTGAAGTCCAGCTGAATCGTGGACATCTGCCAGGTACGCCCGATAGCGTCCTTCGCCTGCACCGAGATCTTCGGCCCGTAGAAGGCCGCGCCACCCGGGTCGGCGACGAGCTCCAGCCCCTGCTTCTCGGCCACCTTGCGCAGGGTCTCGGTGGCCTCCTCCCACACCTCGTCGGTGCCCACGAACTTGTCGGGGTCCTTGGTGGACAGCTCCAGGTAGAAGTCGTTGAGGCCGTAGTCGCGCAGCAGGTCCAGGACGAAGGTGAGCGTCCGGTCGAGCTCCTCCGCCATCTGCTCGCGGGTGCAGTAGATGTGCGCGTCGTCCTGTGTGAAGCCCCGGGCCCGGGTCAGGCCGTGCACGACGCCCGACTTCTCGTACCGGTACACCGTCCCGAACTCGAACAGCCGCAGCGGCAGCTCACGGTACGAGCGCCCGCGCGCGTCGAAGATGAGGTTGTGCATCGGGCAGTTCATGGGCTTGAGGTAGTAGTCCACGCCCTCGTCGAGCTGCATGGGCGGGTACATGCCGTCGGCGTACCAGTCCAGGTGGCCCGACTGTTCGAAAAGCTTCCCCTTCGTCGCGTGTGGGGTGTAGACGAACTCGTAGCCGTTCTCTTCGTGCTTCTTCCTGGAGTAGTCCTCCATGACCCGGCGGATGATGCCGCCCTTGGGGTGGAAGACGGCCAGGCCGGAGCCGATCTGCTCCGGGATGGAGAAGAGGTCCAGCTCGGAGCCGAGCTTGCGGTGGTCGCGCTTCTCGGCCTCGGCGAGGAAGTCCAGGTACTCCTTCAGCTCGCCCTTGGACGGCCAGGCGGTGCCGTAGATGCGCTGGAGCTGCGGGTTCTTCTCGCTGCCGCGCCAGTAGGCGGAGGCGTTCCGCATGAGCTTGAACGCCGGGATGATCCGGGTCGTCGGCAGGTGCGGCCCGCGGCACAGGTCGCGCCAGCACAGCTCGCCCGTCTTCGGGTCGAGGTTGTCGTAGATGGTGAGCTCGCCCGCGCCGACCTCGACGTCCGCGCCGTCGTCGTGGGAGGCGGAGCCCTTGAGGCCGATGAGCTCCAGCTTGTAGGGCTCGTTCGCGAGCTCCTCGCGCGCGGCCTCGTCGGTCACCACGCGGCGGGAGAACTTCTGCCCGCGCTTGATGATCTCCTGCATGCGCTTCTCGATGGCCTTGAGGTCATCGGGGTGGAAGGGCCGCTCGACGTCGAAGTCGTAGTAGAAGCCGTCCTTGACGGGCGGGCCGATGCCCAGCTTGGCCTCGGGGAAGATCTCCTGCACGGCCTGGGCCATGACGTGCGCGGTGGAGTGGCGCAGGATGTCGAGGCCGTCCTTGGAGGAGATCTCGACGGGCTCGATCTCCTCGCCGTCGGTGACGACGTGGGCGAGGTCCTTCAGCTCGCCGCCGATGCGCGCGGCGACGACGGTGCGCTCCCCGGCGAACAGGTCGGCGGCCGTAGTGCCCGTCGTCACCACGCGCTCTTCCCGCTCGGAATCGCGTTGGATGATCACACGGACGTCGGACACCGGACTCTCCTGACTGCAAGGGGTGCGGCAGCGGATACTGCGCGCCTGAATCGTACCGAGCCCTCCCCCGTGGTCGCGAAACGGTTATCCGTCGTCGCCGGGGGTCTCGCCGAGACCGTCGAGGTTCTCGCGGAGGGACTTCAGGAGTTGCTCGCGTTCGGCTTCGTCGACGGGTACGGGCGCCACGTCGGTGGCGTCGACGAGCCGGCGGAAGCCGCTGCCGCTCTCCAGGCGTCCGCTGATGCGCAGGGGGAGTCCGGTGAGGTGGGCGTGGCCCGCGGTGCGGTAGTCGTCCTCGTCGAGGGTGACGCGTACCTGCGGGACGTCGGCTCCGGCGAGAACGCGCAGGTGGGCGGTGCCGGCGCCGCCGGGGGCCGCCCTGCGCAGCCGGATGACTGCGGTGGTCAGGCGGACGGGTACGGAGGGTTCGTCGCGGATGTAGCGGGGGCCCGCGGCGCGGAGGGCGGGCAGGTCGCCGGGGGTGAACTCGACGGGTTCGGGGTGGGTGGCGAAGCCGTCGGGCGGGGCGGCGGCCGGGGACCAGTGGAGGGTGATCCTGACGCCGGCGGAGCCCCGGACGAGGGTGATGAGGGCTTCGGTGAGCTCCTGGCAGACCCCGGCCCGGACGGCCGCGGCGAACGCTTCGCTGCTGCCGGTGGCGCGCTGGTAGTCGGTGGCGTCGCGGGCGGCGTAGAGGGCGCGCAGGAGGGTGGTGCTCAGGAGGCGGCCGGTGGACGTGCCCGGTGTCCGGCGTCCGTACGGTCCGGCGGGGCGCAGGGGCACGAGCACGGCGAGTGCGCGGCCACCGGTGGCGGGGCCGAGGAGGAGGCCGTCGAGGGCGGCTTCGGCGGGACGGCGGTGGCGGGCTCCGTGGTAGCCGGCGTGGCCCGTGGCGGTGAGGGCGGCGGCGAGGAGCAGGGCGTGGGCGCCGGTGCGCAGTCGTTCCTGGGCGGCCCAGGTGGCGGCGGGGGCGGCGGGTTCGGGGATGTCGCGGAGCCAGTGGATCTCGTCTCCCGGGGTGCGCAGGGAGCGCAGGATGCCGGGGGCGGAGGGCGAGGCGCTGCGTTCGAGTGCGGTGAGGGCCTCGGCGATGAGGTCGGCGCTGTCGGGGTAGGCGCGGCTCGCCGGGAGCAGGAGGCTGGTGCCGGTGGCGTCGGGCGGTGTCCAGCGGGTGCAGGCGCCGGTGGCGCGGCCGTGGCGGTGCCAGCCGTGGCGGGCGAGCAGGGCGGCGAGCACGGCGGGGTCGACGCTCTCGGCGGTCCAGGTGCCGGGGGTGTTCGCGGAATCGTCGGTGGGCCGGTGCATCAGGGTCTCCCTCCTGCCCCGACCCGCGTCATGATCTCGCAGAGGGCCCGGTCGTCGAAGACGCGTGTGGTCGGTATGCGCACGGTGGTCCGGTGCCTGCCGGTGATGGGGTGTCCGGCGAGGTTGGTCCAGTAGCAGCAGTGCCGCAGCCGCAGGCTGTCGTGGCCGGCGTGGAGCCAGTCGTCGCGGGCGCGGGGCACGATCATGACGACGAGGATCTTGTGGACGGACACGGGGGTGCGGGCGAGCTTGGCGAGGTGGTCGTTGTCGAGCGTGAACGCGAAGGTCGGTCCGGGCGGGTGGGGTCCGAGCTGGTAGGTGCTCTTGAGCTGGACCTTGATGGTGACCTCGTCGTCGGCCGTGTGGCCGGGGGCGCTGTGGCTGACGTGCCAGTCGATGCCGTGGTCGGGGAAGGGCTGGGCGAGGGTGCAGCCGGCCGCGGCGGCGACGGCGTGGAGGTAGCCGATGTGGAGGGTCTCCATGCACGCGGTGGTGGCGAGCGCGCCGCGGACGGGGGCGGGGCGCCCGGGATGCCCGGTGGCCGCGGCGGACAGCGCGCCCGGTTCGGGTCGCGGGAACGCCATGTCCGATTCCCTTCGGGCTTCTTCGGGCCTCCGGTCCGTACATGTGTGTCATCTCCTGGACAACTCCATGGCAAACAACGGCGGTTCGCCGGGCTGAGGGCCCGGGTATCACCTCGCGGGGAGGGGTGAAACTCGCCATTCGCCGGGCGGACACGAGGAGTTGGACATGAGCTGGTTCGAGGGGCCGCTGGCTGCTTTCGACACCGAGACCACCGGGGTCGATGTCGAGCGCGACCGGATCGTGTCGGCGGCCCTCGTGGTGCAGCCGGCGCCGGGGGCGGCCGCGGTGGTCAGCCGCTGGCTGGTGGACCCGGGGGTTCCGGTGCCGGAGGGGGCGACGGCGATACACGGGCTGACGCAGGTGTATCTGCAGCGGCACGGGCGGTGGCCGGCGCCGGTGATGGAGGAGGTGGCGCGGGGGCTGGCGGTGCAGTCGGCACGGGGGGTGCCGCTGGTGGTGATGAACGCGCCGTTCGATCTGACCTTGCTGGACCGGGAGTTGCGGCGGCACCGGGCGGCGTCGCTCGCGCAGTACGTGGGGGCGGCGGCGCTGTGCGTACTGGATCCGTGGGTGCTGGACAAGCATCTGGACCGCTATCGCAAGGGCCGTCGCACGCTGACGGATCTGTGCGCGCACTACGAGGTGGAGCTGACGGGCGCGCATGACGCGGCGTCGGACGCGCTGGCGGCGCTGGAGGTGGTACGGGCGCTCGGGCGGCGGTACGCGGCGCGGCTGGAGCGGCTCACTCCGGCGGAGCTGCACGAGCGGCAGACGGTGTGGCACGCGGCGCAGGCGCGGGGGTTGCAGGCGTGGTTCGCGCGCAATGGTTCGCAGGAAGTGTGCGATCCGGCGTGGCCGTTGCGGCCGGCGCTGACGGCGGCCGCCTGAACGGCCCCCGGCGGCAGCAGCGATGGCGGGCGTCGCACGCCGGGCCCGGGCAACGCGCAATGCCGGTCCGCCTGTTGGCGGACCGGCCTTGCCGGTGTGGGCGATACTGGGATCGAACCAGTGACCTCTTCGGTGTGAACGAAGCGCTCTCCCGCTGAGCTAATCGCCCGGGTCTGTTCCGGGGTTTCCCCCGGCGACGCACTGAACAATACAGGTCGGGGCGGCTCTCCATCAAATTCCGTCCCGAGGGTGCGCGAGGCGGCCCGGAGGCGGCCGTCGCGGCCGTCCCGGGCACGCAAAAACCGGGGGTCCGTGAGGTGGTGACCTCGCGGACCCCCGGTGGGGTGTGGGCGATACTGGGATCGAACCAGTGACCTCTTCGGTGTGAACGAAGCGCTCTCCCGCTGAGCTAATCGCCCGGGCGCACCGCAAACATTACCGCATGTCAGAGGGTGCCCAGAACCATCGGCGCCGGTCACGGCCGCGCCGGGCGCGCGGGCACGGCGACGCGGCGGCCGGGCGGGAGGCGCGGCGGCCGCCGCCGGTGGCGCGGATGGTGCGAGGGCGGCGGTCCCCGATACCGCCGGCCCTCGCGGCCGCTCCCCGGTCGTCATGACGTCGAGCTGCTGTCCGTCACTCTCCGCATTACCGCGCGCCGGTATGCCGAACCGGGCCGGAACTCACTGGAATGGCGGTATCAGCGGGCGAGCGGCTGCGCCGTCCGGGGTATCCGAAGAGTCCCAAAACGGTCAGAGGGGTTTACAACGGCACCGTAGGTGGCATGTCGATTTCGCCGACGTGCGAATCCCCGAGCGCACACTGAGCGAAAGGCCTTGGCGCTTATGAACACCACGGTCAGCTGCGAGCTGCACTTGCGCCTCGTCGTGTCGAGCGAATCCTCACTGCCTGTACCCGCGGGTCTGCGGTACGACACGGCCGACCCGTATGCCGTGCACGCCACGTTCCACACCGGTGCCGAAGAGACGGTCGAGTGGGTCTTCGCCAGAGATCTGCTCGCCGAGGGTCTGCACCGGCCCACCGGCACCGGTGATGTCCGGGTCTGGCCGTCCCGGAGCCACGGTCAGGGCGTCGTGTGCATCGCGCTGAGCTCGCCGGAGGGCGAGGCCCTGCTGGAGGCCCCGGCGCGGGCCCTGGAGTCGTTCCTGAAGCGCACGGACGCGGCGGTCCCGCCGGGTACCGAGCACCGCCACTTCGACCTGGACACCGAGCTCTCGCACATCCTCGCAGAGAGCTGACGGCGGTCCTCAAGGAGGCAGGGACAGGGCGCGCCCGCCCACTCGGGGGGTCGGGCGCGCGAACGGCACAGAGGCGAGGAGAGAGGCGAGGGACCGGCGAGGCACATCGCACGAGATCGCTCCGAGCACGACGGCGGCGCCGTCGCCGCGGGTCCTCCGCGGCGACGGCGCCGCTGTTCCTCCGGAGCCGCTAGAGTCTGCGCTCCCGGTCCCACCGACCGGACGACCTGCAAGCCCCACCCCGGCCGGTCAGGGAGCGAACGAATCCGTGCTGATCAACCACGACACCCGGTGCGCGCTGGAAGCCGTCGTCGACCTGGTCAACACCGCCGTGGTGCGGGAGGGCGGCGGGACGCGGGACGAGCTGACGGATCTGCCGGCGCTGCGGCGGTTCGTCGAGCGCCATGCCCTCAGCGGTGTCGGGACGCTGCGGGAGGGCGATCTGGCGGCCGTACGGGCGGTACGGGGCACGTTCGCGCAGGCGTTCGCGGCCGGGGAGACGGCCGCGGTCGCGGAGCTGCTGAACGCGCTGATCGCGGAGGCGGGGACGACGCCGCGGCTGACGGATCACGACGGCTACGACTGGCACGTGCACTACTTCGCGCCGGGCGCGTCGGTGGCCGAGCACCTCGCGGCGGACGGCGGGATGGCGCTGGCGTTCCTGGTCGTGGCGGGTGAGCGGGAGCGGCTGCGGCGCTGCGCGGCGCCCGGTTGCGGGCGCGCGTTCGTGGATCTGTCGCGCAACCGCTCGCGCCGCTACTGCGACGGCCGGACGTGCGGGAACCGCTTGCATGTCGCGGCGTACCGGGCCCGGCAGCGGGGGGTCACCGAATGAGGAGCCGGCCGTGGACATTTCCGGAGGCGCAGACGGAAGGACAAAATCGCCGCATCGGCGGTGGCCAGCCGGAAATCGCTGCCGGAGCGCCGTCGGCGGTCCTGGATCACGCGCGGCCGAAATCCGGCGTACTGCCGGGACCGGCCCCGTGGCTGACGTCCGGTTAAATTCCGTGCTTTTTGAGAATTGCCTCGATATCCGAGAAGTCGTCACCGCTGTCCGCTTTCCCGGTCGTGCCGGGGCGGGCCGCGCCCAGTGACGGAGCGGAGGCGGCCGGGGCCACGGCCTCACGCTGTGCCGCCACGGCGGCCCGGCGTTCCTTGCGGCCGGCGCGCTTGCCGTCCTCGCCGCCGCTCTTGCCGCCGCCCTTGCCGGGCGAGCGTCGCTCGACGGCCCTGGTGACCATGAACAGGACGGCGGCGAGCGCGAGCACGCCGAAGCCCGCCCAGACCGTGGGTTTGAGGACCAGCTTGGTCAGCCAGTCGACGATCCCCGTCATGACCAGGCCGATGGGGACGAGGGCATAGGCCGCGATCCGGGCCGCGGCGAGGAAGCGCTTGCGGTAGGCCGTCAGTGCCGCGATGCCCAGGCCGGCCGCGGACACCGCGGCACAGATCGTCGAGGTCAGCATCCGGCTCCTCCTGGTCTCCTGCTGTCGGGGGTGTGCTTCCATCCTGCACCGGGGCGCGCGGGTCCGGCCACGGCCGGTGGCCGGGCTCGGGGAGATCTCCGGGGGATCTCAGGGGTCGCTCCTCCCCCGGGCCGAGGGGTTTCCGGCCGGATCGCGGATCTCGGGGCTGCGAGACTGGCCCCATGAGCGACTTCCCTGCCCCTGAGACCTCTGAGACCTCTCTTCCCGCCCCCGCCCCCGCCCCCGTTCTCGATGTGTGGTGCGACCTGCAGTGCGTGGACTGCCGCGTAGCCCTGGAGGATCTGCGCGCGCTGCGCGAGCGCTACGGCGACCGGCTGGAGATCCGGCTGCGGCACTTCCCGCTGGAGAAGCACAAGCACGCCTACGCCGCCGCGCAGGCCGCCGAGGAGGCCGCGGAGCAGGGGCGGGACTGGCCGTACGTGGAGGCGGTGCTGGCGCGCGCGGAGGAGCTGGGCTCCCGGGGCGAGAAGGTGCTCTTCGAGGTGGCCGGGGAGCTGGGGCTGGACGTCGAGGAGCTGGACACCGCGCTGATCGACGGGCGGCATCTGCTGCTCGTCGACGCCGATCAGGCGGAGGGGAAGGCGATCGGGGTGACGGGCACGCCCACCTACGTCGTCGGGGACGAGCGGCTGGACGGCGGCAAGAGCCAGGAAGGGCTGCGCGCGCGGATCGAGGAGATCGTGGACCGGCTGCTGGCATAGTGCCGCGGCCGGTACGGGCGCGGCGCGCGCCCGTGCGTCACAGCAGCGGTTTGTAGAGGTGGTGCGACTGCGGCTCGTAGCCCAGTGATGTGTACAGGCGCAGGGCGGGCGTGTTGCCCGCGAAGACGTTCAGGCCCAGGCGGTCGGCGCCGGCGGCCAGGGCCTGGGCCTCGGCGAGCAGCATCAGGGACCGGCCGTGGCCCCGGCGCCGGTGGGCCTCGGCGACCTCGATGTCGTAGACGTGGGCTCCGGGCCGGCCGGGGCCGCGGTCGCGCAGGACGAGCCAGAGGATGCCGACGGGGCTGCCCCGGTGCAGGAGCGTGCTGAAGATCACTCCGGGGCTGGTCTGGCCGTCGGGCAGGGCGTGGCGGTGGTCGGCCTCGGCCTTGGCGCGGGCCTGGCCGGCGGGGACGCCCCGGTCGGCGAGGTCCTGGGCGTAGCCGCGTCTCGCCCCGCTCTCCCAGGCGGCGAATTCGGCCTCGGTCATGGGGCGGCCCTCGGTGCCCTCGGGCAGCCGGGGAACGGTGGTGAGGGTCTTGGCCAGGTGGCGGTTGCGTTCGGTGTAGCCGAGGGCGTGGGCGAGACCGAGGGCGACGGTGGCGTGCGCGTCGACGGCGATCTCGACGCGGGCGCAGCCCCAGCCGCGCAGGACCTCCTCGGCGGCGAGGGCGGCGACGGTGCCCCGGCCCCGGCGGCGTTCGCGTTCGTCGACGGTGAGCCGCAGGACGCGGCCCACCGTGGGGCCGAAGGCGGCGTCGGTGGCGAGTTCCACCGTGCCGACGGGCCTGCTGTTGACGCAGATCTGGTACGTGCGCGACCGGCCGCCGTCGTCGGTGCGCCGCTCGGGTGCGGTGGGCCGCAGGGTCGTGGTCACCCTGGTGTTGTACCGGTCCCGCGCGCGTACGTCACGGGCTGTGCGGACGCGCGCGGGCCACGGAGGGAGACAGCCCGCGCCGGTCACCCCCGGCCGCTGCCGAGCGGCTGGTGGACTCCGGAGGCGATGGCGAGCAGCCGGGACGCCTTGAGCTCCGTCTCGTCCCACTCCCGTTCGGGGTCGGATCCCCAGGTGATGCCCGCGCCGGTGCCGAAGCGCAGGACGGGGCCGCGGGGGCCGGTGCGGTCGATCCAGAACGTGCGGATGCCGACGGCGAGTTCACCGGTGCCGCGGTCGGCGTCGACCCAGCCGATGCCGCCGCAGTAGGGGCCGCGTGGCGCGGTTTCGAGGGCTTCGATGATGCGCAGGGCGCTGGCCTTGGGCGCGCCGGTGACGGAGCCGGGCGGGAAGGTGGCGGCGAACAGCTCCGGCCAGCCGGCGCCATCGGCGAGTTCGCCGCGCACGGTGGAGACGAGGTGGACCAGTCCCGGGTGGGGTTCGACGGCGCACAGTTCGGGGACGGTCACGGAGCCGGTGGCGCAGACGCGTCCGAGGTCGTTGCGGACCAGGTCCACGATCATCACGTTCTCGGCGTGGTCCTTCTCCAGCAGGTCCTCGGCGGTGCGGCCGGTGCCCTTGATCGGGCCGGACTCCACGGTGCGGCCGGTGCGGCGCAGATACAGCTCGGGGGAGGCGGTGGCGACCTCGACGCCGTGGGCGGGCAGCCGCACGGTGCCCGCGTACGGGGCGGGGTTGCCGCGGGCGAGCAGGGCGGTCAGGGCGTCGATGTCGCAGGTGTCGTGGGGCAGGGGCGCGCTCAGCACGCGGCAGAGGTTGGCCTGGTAGACCTCGCCGGCCGCTATGTGTTCGCGTATGCGCCGCACGCCCGCGATGTAGGCCTCGCGGTCGAGGGAGGTGGTCCACTCCTCGGGGGCCGGGCCGCGCCAGCGGCCGGGCTCGGGTGCGGGGGGCGCCGCGGGGCGTACGTCCCCGAAGCGGGCGCACACCAGGCGGCCCTCGAAGTCGGCGACCACGGCCCACCAGCCCGCGGAGCCGAGGGCTTCCGGGTCGCTGGTGACGTCGCGCAGGTCGGTGGCGAGGAGGCCGCCGAAGCGGGCCATCGGGGGGGACGTCGAGGACAAGCTGTGCACGTCAACGAGTCTATGGCGCGGACCGCGGGACCGGCCCGGGCGAAGGATCAGCGCAGCACGCTGCGGAAACGGAATTTGAGCTGGCGCCGGAATCCGCTAGAGTTCAACACGTCGCCGGGACGCGGAAGCGAAACGGAACCGACACTGCGGACGTGGCTCAGCTGGTAGAGCATCACCTTGCCAAGGTGAGGGTCGCGAGTTCGAATCTCGTCGTCCGCTCGATGTCGGGGGATCTTCCCGAACCCCCGCACTCCTGGTGGAGTGGCCGAGAGGCGAGGCAACGGCCTGCAAAGCCGTCTACACGGGTTCAAATCCCGTCTCCACCTCCAAGGACGATTAGCTCAGCGGGAGAGCGCTTCCCTGACACGGAAGAGGTCACTGGTTCAATCCCAGTATCGTCCACCAGGATCCTCGCGGATCCGAACCTTCCGGGCCCCGGCTCGGAAGCTCCCAGCGCGATTAGCTCAGCGGGAGAGCGCTTCCCTGACACGGAAGAGGTCACTGGTTCAATCCCAGTATCGCGCACGCGGTCCCAGCACCGTCCCGGACGATTAGCTCAGCGGGAGAGCGCTTCCCTGACACGGAAGAGGTCACTGGTTCAATCCCAGTATCGTCCACAGGGGTCTGCAACAGACCTCCCCGCGCGATTAGCTCAGCGGGAGAGCGCTTCCCTGACACGGAAGAGGTCACTGGTTCAATCCCAGTATCGCGCACACAGTCCGGCCAAGGGCCGGGGTCCACGGGCCCCGGCCCTTTGTCGTGTTGTCGTGGCCCCTGTGCCGTGGCCCCTTTGTCATGGGCCCTGATGATCGAACGCGGCGGGCCGGGCACCTCCCCAGGTGCCCGGCCCGCCGTGCCGTCCGCCGCACCCCCGTCCCCACGGGGCTGACCGGCCGGTGTCCCCGGCCCGGGCCGCTCTCCCGGGCCCGGGGCGCTAGCGCCCCAGCATCCCGGCCACGGACGACGCTTGGAGGACGACGGCGTCCCAGCCGCCGAAGGCGACGGCGAGGAGCACCGCGAGGGGCAGCACCATCGCCACGGCGACCAGCGGATGACGGGTGCCGGCCCGACCGGCGCCGAGGGCGTCGGCGGCGCGCCGGGCCGGGGCCTGCGCCCGCAGGGCCCGGGTCGCCGTACGTCCCGCGGAGTCCGCCATCATGCCTCTCCCGCCTGCCTTCCGCAGGCTGCCGCCGCCTGCCTCGTTCCGACAGCGGCGGGCGTGTGACCTCGGGGGACGAGTGCTGCACCCGCCGCTTGCCCTCAACACTAGGGGCGGACGGCGGGCCGGTCGTCATGCCCGCGTACGGCTTGACCGGCCTCCCCGAGGATGAGCGGGCCCCGGCGGCTACTCCTGTGGTTGGAGACCGTTGGCTCAAGCCTCGGGGTCTTCCCTGAGGGGGCGTCGGCTGCCGCGCGCACCGCTGCCGCCGGGTGACTTCGATCACTGCGGCGGGCGCCGGCCCGGTCCGCTCCCCCGCCGTCGTCCCGCCCCGCCCCCGGCCGGGCCGCGGGGGCCCAAAACCCCTTGTGCCGTGCGGCCTTGAGCGCGGGACGGGCCGCCGGGCGGCCCCGGCCCGTACGCCCCGCACGCCGGGTGGGGTGCGCGGCGGGCACCGACAATCCGTGGGCCGACGCATGCGCGGCCTCTGCGCGCGTACGGCCGTCAATCCGTAAGCTGGGCCACGTCAGACGGACCGGGCAGCGGGGATGAAGATGGCGATGATGCGGCTCCGGCGCGAGGACCCGCGAGTCGTCGGCTCGTTCCGGCTTCACCGCCGGCTGGGGGCCGGTGGCATGGGCGTGGTGTACCTGGGCTCCGACCGGCGCGGGCAGCGGGTGGCGCTGAAGGTGATCCGGCCGGATCTGGCCGAGGACCAGGAGTTCCGTTCGCGTTTCGCGCGTGAGGTGTCGGCGGCCCGGCGCATCCGGGGCGGCTGCACGGCGCGGCTGGTGGCCGCGGATCTGGAGGCGGACCGGCCGTGGTTCGCCACCCAGTACGTGCCCGGGCCCTCGCTGCACGACAAGGTGGCCGAGGAGGGGCCGCTGTCGGCGGCTCAGACGGCCTCCATCGGGGCGGCGTTGGCGGAGGGTCTGCTGGCCGTGCACGACGCCGGGGTGGTGCACCGGGACCTCAAGCCCTCGAACATCCTGCTGTCCCCCAAGGGCCCCCGGATCATCGACTTCGGCATCGCGTGGGCGACCGGCGCGAGCACGCTCACGCACGTGGGGACGGCGGTCGGCTCGCCCGGCTTCCTCGCGCCCGAGCAGGTGCGCGGCGCGGCGGTGACGCCGGCGACGGACGTCTTCGCGCTGGGCGCGACCCTCGCCTACGCCTGTACCGCCGACTCGCCCTTCGGACAGGGCAGTTCGGAGGTCATGCTCTACCGCGTGGTCCACGAGGAGCCGCAGCTGATGGCGGTGCCCGACGCGCTGGCCCCGCTGATCCACGCGTGTCTGGCCAAGGACCCGGAGGACCGGCCGAGCACCCTGCAGCTGTCGCTGCGGCTGAAGGAGATCGCGGCGCGCGAGGCGCACGGACTGCCGGAGGGGCGGCCGCCGGCCGCGCGCCGGGAGCCGGGCCGCCCGGCGGGGCAGCGGGCCGCGCAGTACGCGGAGCAGCACACCGAGAAGCGGACGCTCAAGGCCCCGGTGCTGCGTCCGCACGGTTCCGGCCGACGACCCGGCCCGGACCGCTCCTTCGACCAGGCGCGCCGCCCGGAGCAGGGCCGTCCGGCCGTGCCGCGGCCCGCCGCGAGACGTACGGGCGGGGCCCGGCCGGCGGCACGCGGCGGCGGTCGTCCCGCGCCGCGTACGGGGGCGCAGGGCCGGCGGCCGGCGGCGGACCGTTCCCTGCTGCGGCAGCGGCTGACGGTGTTCGTGGTGGTGACGCTGCTGGTCGCGCTGGGGATCGCGGTGGCGCAGGGCTGTCAGGGGCCGTCCCACAGCTCGGGGTCGCCCGCCGGCGGCGTACGGTCCGCGGCGGGACCCTTCGGCGGTACGGACGCGCGGGCGGACGGCTCCTGAAGCGAACGGCTCCTGACAGCGCCGGCCCGCGCGGTGAGTGCGCGTCAGCTCTGCGGGCGGCCGGTGGTCACCGCGTAGAAGGCGACGGCCGCGGCCGCGCCGACGTTGAGCGAGTCGACCCCGTGGGCCATGGGGATGCGCACCCATTCGTCGGCGGCGCGCAGCGCGCGGGCCGACAGGCCGTCACCTTCCGAGCCGAGCATGAGCGCGACCTTGTCCATGCGGTGCGGGGCGAGCGCGTCCAGGGTGGCGGCCTTGTCGTCGGGGGTGAGGGCGAGCAGGGAGAAGCCGAGTTCGCGGACGGGCTCCAGGTCGCGCGGCCAGCTCTCCAGGCGCGCGTACGGCACGGAGAAGACGGCGCCCATGGAGACCTTCACCGAGCGCCGGTAGAGGGGGTCGGCGCAGTCCGGGGAGAGCAGAACGGCGTCCATGCCGAGGGCGGCGGCGCTGCGGAAGATGGCGCCGACGTTGGTGTGGTCCACGAGCCCTTCGAGGACGGCGACGCGGCGGGCGTCCCGCAGCAGGCCGGCGGCGTCGGGCAGGGGCTTGCGGCGCATCGAGGCGAGCGCGCCGCGGTGCACGTGGTAGCCGGTCACCTGCTCGGCGAGCGCGGGGGTGACGACGTAGACGGGCGCCGGGGACTCGTCGATGACGTCGCGCATCACCTCGGCCCACTTCTCGGACAGCATCATCGAGCGCATCGCGTAACCGCCCTGCAGGGCGCGGCGGATGACCTTCTCGCCCTCGGCGATGAACAGCCCCTCGGCGGGCTCCCGGCGGCGGCGCAGCTCGACGTCGGTCAGGCAGGTGTAGTCGTGCAGACGCGGGTCGTCGGGGTCGTCGATGGTGATGATCTCGGGGGTCGCAGGGGTGTCTGCGGGGTCTGCGGTGCCTGCCACGGGGTCGATACTGCCTTGTCCTGTTGTGAGCTGCCAGTGAAGGGGAACGTGCGGGGCCCGGCTCAGCGGCCGCTGCCGGTGCCGGGCCGGAGGGCGGACTCGGGCGTGACGGCGACGACCTCGCCGATGACGACGACGGCGGGCGGCCTTATGCCCTCGGCCCGCACCCGCTCCCCCACCGTCGCGAGCGTCGCGTCCAGTCGCCGCTGGGTGGCGGTCGTACCCTCCTGCACCACCGCGACGGGCGTGTCGGCGGGGCGGCCGTGACGGACGAGCGTCCCGGCGATCGCCGCGATGTTCTCCACGGACATCAGCAGCACGAGCGTGCCGCGCGTCCCGGCGAGGGCGGCCCAGTCGACGAGGGAACGCGGGTCGTCGGGGGCGACGTGACCGCTCGCGACCGTGAACTCCTGTGCCAGGCCCCGGTGGGTGACGGAGATCCCGGCGGCGGCGGGCACGCTGATGGAGCTGGAGATCCCGGGGACGACGGTGCAGGGGATGCCGTGCTCGGCCAGCGCCTGCGCCTCCTCCATGCCCCGGCCGAAGACGAACGGGTCGCCGCCCTTGAGCCGGACGACGGCCTTGCCCGCCTTGGCGTGCTCGATCAGGGCGTTGTTGATGGCCTCCTGGGCCATGAACCGGCCGTGCGGGATCTTCGCGGCGTCGATCACCTCGACGTGCGGGGGGAGTTCGTCGAGCAGGTCGCGGGGGCCGAGGCGGTCGGCGATGACGACGTCCGCCTCGGCGAGGAGGCGGCGGCCGCGCACGGTGATCAGGTCGGGGTCGCCGGGGCCGCCGCCGACCAGGGCGACGCCCTTGGTCCGCACCCGGTGGTGCGGGGCCGCGAGGGTGCCGTCGCGCAGGCCCTCGACGATGGCGTCGCGCACGGCGGCGGAGCGGCGCGGGTCCTGGCCGGTGAGCACGGCGACGGTGACGCCCTCGCTGCGGCCGGTCGCCGGGGTCCAGGCCGAGGCGGCGTCGGCGTCGTCGCTGCGCACGGCCCACACGCGGCGGGCCTCGGCCTCGGCGGAGGCGGCCCGGTTGGCCTCCGGGTCGTCGGTGGTGATCAGCGCGTACCAGGCGCCGTCCAGGTCGCCGGGCGTGTAGCGGCGGCGCTCCCAACGCACTTCGCCGGTCTGGGCCATGGCCTCGACGGCGGGGGTCGCGGACGGCGAGATCAGCAGCACGTCCGCGCCCGCCGCGACGAGCGCGGGCAGCCGGCGCTGGGTGACCTGGCCGGCGCCGAGCACGACCACGCGGCGTCCGGCGAGGCGCAGTCCGACGGGGTAGGCGGCCTTGTCGGCGGTTGCGGAGTGTTCGGCGGCGGGCTCGGCGGCGTTCTCGGCCATGGCGGTGCGGCTCTCCTCGTGCGCATGCGCTGCCGCTACGGCGGTGGAGCGGCGGAACGGTTGCGGGGCTCGGGCGCCCCGGGGACACCCTAAGGGCAACGATCGTTGACGTGCGCGGACGGGCGGGGTCGTGATCGTTCCGAACGACCCGGTGCTGGGACGGTACGGGACAGAACAGGCGCCCGGAAGGGGGTGCGCCCGGCGTGCGGTCGCGATACGGGGTGCGAAGGTCCGCCGGCGCCGGTGCGGTTGCCCGGGCCGGGCGGGGCGCGGGAGGCGGAGGCGTCCACCGTGCGCCCGGCCCGGCGAAGGCTGCGGTT
This sequence comes from Streptomyces gamaensis, assembly GCF_042656465.1. Taxonomy (NCBI): domain Bacteria; kingdom Bacillati; phylum Actinomycetota; class Actinomycetes; order Kitasatosporales; family Streptomycetaceae; genus Streptomyces; species Streptomyces gamaensis. The sequence continues at coordinate 97,279 of NZ_JBHSPB010000016.1, read as the reverse complement.
CCCGGAAGTCCCCTGCCCGGCAGGGCAGTCGGGAACTGTTCCGGCCGACGGCCCGGCACGGGGCCGCGCGGCCTCTCCGCGGCTGCCGCGGCCGGGGACCGGACCGACACGCGAAGGCCGGGATGCGGGGCCGGGGCCGTACGGTCCCGTACCGCGCCGCCGTTCTGCGGCTGCCGCGGCCGGGGACCGGACCGAAACGCGAAGGCCGGGACGCGAGGCCAGGGCCGTACGGTCCCGTACCGCGCGGCGCCGGACTGCCCGTACCGCGCGGCCGACCCGCAGCTGCCGCCGCCAGGGACCGGACCGAAACGCGAAGGCCGGGACGCGAGGCCAGGGCCGTACGGTCCCGTACCGCGCGGCGCCGGACTGCCCGTACCGCGCGGCCGGCCCGCAGTTGCCGCTACCGGGGACCGGACCGACACGCGATGGCCAGGGCGCGGGGCCGGGGCCGCACGGTCCCGTACCGGACTGCCCGTACCGCGCGGCCGGCCCGCAGGGCGCGCGGCCTTGGCGGGGTGCTCAAGTGCGGCCTCCGCCAAGGCCGTTCGGTGTGCGGGGGCGTCAGCCCTTCTCGGTGACGCCTGCCGTGTCGAACGTCGCCACCTCGTGCATCGCCCGGGCGGCGCTCTGGACGACCGGGAGGGCGAGCAGGGCGCCCGTTCCCTCGCCTAGGCGGAGGTCGAGGTCGACCAGCGGGCGCAGGCCCAGCTTGGTGAGCGCGGCGACGTGGCCGGGCTCGGCGCTGCGGTGGCCCGCGATGCACGCGGCGAGTGCCTCCGGGGCGAGGGCGCGGGCGACGAGCGCGGCGGCTCCGGCGCTGACGCCGTCGAGGATCACGGGGGTGCGCAGGGACGCACCGCCCAGGATGAGCCCGACGAGCGCGGCGTGTTCGAGCCCGCCGACGGCCGTGAGGACGCCGATGGGGTCCTCGGGGTCCGGCCGGTGCAGTTCGAGCGCCCGCCGGACGACGTCGATCTTCCGGGCGTGCGTCTCGTCGTTGATACCGGTGCCGCGCCCGGTGATCTCCGCCGGGTCGGCCCCGGTGTAGACGGCGATGAGGGCGGCCGACACGGTCGTGTTGGCGATGCCCATCTCCCCGGTGATCAGGGCCCGGTTGCCGGCTGCGACCAGGTCGCGGGCGGTCTCGATGCCGACCTCGACGGCGCGCAGCGCCTCCTCGCGGGTCATGGCGGGGCCGGTGGTGATATCGCTCGTACCGGGGCGTACCTTGCGCGGCAGCAGACCGGGCGTGGCGGGCAGTTCGGCGGCGACGCCGACGTCCACGACGCACACCTCGGCACCGACCTGGTTGGCGAAGGCGTTGCACACGGCGCCGCCGCCCAGGAAGTTGGCCACCATCTGCGAGGTGACCTCCTGCGGCCAGGCCGTGACGCCCTGGGCGTGCACCCCGTGGTCGCCCGCGAAGATCGCGACGGCGGCGGGCTCGGGGATCGGCGGCGGGCACTTGCGGGACAGTCCGCACAGCTGCGCGGAGATGATCTCCAGCATGCCGAGTGCGCCGGACGGCTTGGTCATCCGCTTCTGCCGCTCCCACGCCTCGCCGAGGGCCTTGGCGTCGAGCGGGCGGATGCCGCGCAGGGTCTCGGCGAGCAGGTCGTGCGGGTCCTCGCCGGGCAGGGCCCGTCGCCCGTAGGCCTCCTCGTGCACGACCCACGACAGCGGGCGGCGCTTGGACCAGCCGGCCTGCATCAGCTCAGGCTCGTCGGGGAACTCGTCGACGTAGCCGACGCACAGGTAGGCGACGACGTCGAGGTGTTCGGGCAGGCCGAGGGTGCGCACCATCTCGCGCTCGTCGAAGAAGCTCACCCAGCCGACGCCGAGTCCTTCGGCGCGCGCGGCGAGCCAGAGGTTCTCGACGGCGAGGGCCGAGGAGTAGGGGGCCATCTGCGGCTGGGTGTGCCGGCCCAGGGTGTGCCGGCCGCCGCGGGTGGGGTCGGCGGTGACGACGATGTTGACGGGCGTGTCGAGGATGGCCTCGACCTTCAGCTCCTTGAACTGCTTGGCCCTGGCCTTGGGCAGCGACTTGGCGTAGGCGTCGCGCTGCCGCATGGCCAGTTCGTGCATCGTCCGGCGGGTCTCGGCGGAGCGGATGACGACGAAGTCCCAGGGCTGGGAGTGCCCGACGCTGGGCGCGGTGTGCGCGGCCTCCAGGACGCGCAGCAGCACCTCGTGCGGGATGGGGTCGGAGCGGAAGCCGTTGCGGATGTCGCGCCGTTCCCGCATGACGCGGTGCACGGCGGCCCGTTCCGACTCGGCGTAGCCCTCGGCCGGGGGCCCGGCGGGCACCTCCGGGAGGGCCGGCTGTGCTTCCGGCTCGGTGGCGGTCTCCTGGGCCACGGGCTCCTCCAGTGCGCCGGGTTCCGGTGCGGGCACGTCCTGGACCGGCGCGGGGACGGACTCGCCGTCCCCGGCGGCCGGTTGCCCGGCGCCGGCCTCCCCGTGCAGCGCGTGCCGCGGCTGCTGGGCCGGTACGGGCGCGGCGGGCTCCGGCTGCCCGGCCGGAGTGCCGTGCGGTACGGGCTGCGGGGCGCTCTCCGGCTCCGGGGCCGCCTGCGTCAGGTGGGCGACACCGGTCTCCGCCGGCGTGCTCCCGTCGGACACGGGCGGTACGGGCGCGGCGGAGACCGGCGCCTCGTCCACGGTGACCGCGGCCGGGTGCTCTTCCTGGGCCGCGGGCGACGCTTCGCCGACGGTGGCCGCCGGGGCGGGCTCGCTCGCGGGGGCCTGGGCGACCGCGGTCGGTTCGATGTCGCCGATCGCCTCGGTCGGCGTGACGGGGGGCATGGTCTCGGGGGCACCCGGCTGCGTGCCGTCGCCGGTCGCCGGGGCGTCGGCGGGCGCGGGCGCCACGGTTCCGGCCGGGGCGGGCTGCCCGCCGTCGACGGGCACCGGCGCGACGGGAGCGGCGGCCCCGGCGGCACCGGGGTGCTCGCCTTCGCCGGCCACCGCCTCGTCGGTCCCGGCGGGCTGTGCCGGTACGGGCTGCGCGATGTCGGCCGCCACCGATGCGGCGCGAGCGGATTCGTCGACAGCGGACGGCACGCTGTCGGCAGCCGTCGGGGCGGCGGGAGCGGCGTGCTTGCCGACTGTGGCAACGGGCCCGTCGGCGTGGGCGGACACGGGCTGCGTGCCGTCCACGACCGCCGGCTCGTCGGTCTCGACGGGCTGCGCCGGCACGGTTTCCGTGCCTTCGGCGGCGTGCGCCGGGACGGGCTGCGTGCCATCGCCGACCACCGGACCAACGGTTCCAACGGACTGCGACGGCACGGCTTCCGTGCCTTCGGCGGCGTGTGCCAGGGCGGGCTGCGCGCCATCGGCAACCACCGGGGCACCGGCAGACTCACCGGCGGCCACCGCCTGGTCGACCCCGGCAGGCTGCGCGCCACCGCCGGCCACCGGACCACCGGTTCCAACGGACTGCGCCAGCACGGCTTCCGCGCCCTCGGCGGCGTGCGCCGGGACAGGCTGAGTGCCATCGCCCGCCACCGGGCCACCGGTTCCAACGGACTGCGGCGGCACAGCTTCCGCACCATCGGCAGCGTGCGCCGGGACGGGCTGAGTGCCATCACCCACCACCGGGCCAACGGTTCCAACAGACTGCGGCGACACGGCCTCCGCACCATCGGCAGCGTGCGCCGGGACCGCTTGCGTACCATCGGCAGCCACCGGGGCACCGGCAGGCTCACCGACGGCCACCGCCCGGTCGACCCCGGCAGGCTCCGCGCCATCGCCGGCCACCGGACCACCAGTTCCGGCAGACTGCGCCAGCACGGCTTCCGCACCCTCGGCAGCATGCGCCGGAACCGGCTGCGTACCATCGGCAACCACCGAGGCACCGGCAGACTCACCGGCGACCACCGCCTGGCCGACCCCGGCGGACTGCGTACCATCGCCGGCCACCGGACCACCAGTTCCGGCAGACTGCGCCGGCACGGCTTCCGCACCCTCGACAGCCACCGGCGCGTCGGCCTTGGCGGCGTGCGCCGGGACGGGCTGGGCACCATCGACAACCACCGGGGCACCGACTCCAACGGACTGCGCCAGCACGGCTTCCGCACCCTCGGCAGCCACCGGCGCGTCGGCCTTGGCGGCGTGTGCCGGGGCGGGCTGGGCCCCATCGGCCACCGCCGAGGCACCAGCACCGGCGGCCTCACCGACAGCAGACGACACACCGTCACCGGCCACCGGCCCGTCACTCGCAGCAGACTGCACCGACACCGACTGCGCGTCATCGGCAACCACCGGCACGCCAGAGCCGGCGGGCTCCCCGGCAGCAGACGGGACGTCGGCAGCCGCCGTCGTCCCGTCAGTTCCGGCGGACTGCCCCGGCGCCGGCTGCGTGCCGTCGGCAACCACCGACGCGACAGGAGCAGCAGGCCCGCCGACAGCAGACGGCGCACCGTCACCGGCCACCGCCGCTTCACTCCCGACGGACTGCGTCGGCACCGGCTGCCCGCCGTTCGCCATCACCGGAGTGCCCGGCGCAGCAGGAGCAGCGGGCGCGCCCGGCTCGGCCGTCCCGGGAACACCGGGAACACCGGGAGCACCGGGCACGGACGCCACGTCCTGCGCACCGTCACCGGCCGGCGTGCCCTGGGCCGCAGAGGCCGTCGTCTCCGCACCGGCCGGGTCGGGCTGCGGCGTCGCTCCCCCGGCCACACGGGAGATGAGCGCCTCGGATGCGCTCGGCACCGGACCGGCGACTATCGCCGCGTCGGCGGCGGCGGCCGCGCCGCCCTGCGGCGGGACGAAAGCGGTCTGCTGCGGGCCGGGCTCGCGGGCTCCGCCCTGCGGGGGGACGCCGGCGAGGCGCGGGGCCTGCGGGGCGGCGTCGGGGGTGGCGGACGGCGGGGGCGGCGGGGTGGCGGGGCCCCGGTCGGCGAGGGAGCGGACGACTCCGTTCGTGGGGTCCGGTACGGGCGGGCCCATGTGCAGCGGGCGGCGCGGCGGGGCGGGCGCGGCGGGCGCCGGGGGGCGCGGCTCGCCGGGGCCGGTGCCGGTCTCCTGCGGGCCGCTTCCCGTGGCGGTGCCCGGGGCCGGGGCGGCCGGCGGGGGCTGTTCCATCCACGCGCCCTGGGCGCCCGGCATCAGCAGCAGGTCGTCCTCCTCGCCGCCGTCGGCGTCCGCCGTATCCGTGTGGTCGAGGAAGGTGTAGGCGGCGGGGGCGCCGGGATCGGCAGGGGCGACGGCTTCCGCGGGATACGGGTGGCCGGGGAGCGCGCCTGCGTTCTCCGGCTGTCCCTCGACCGGGAACTGGCCGGTATCGGTCATGCGTACCCCTCACCCATCGGTAGTGCTCCTTCCAACCACTCACGCCCATAGTCAAGAACGAGCGTCCGTGCCTCGCGGCACGTTGTGCGCGTCCGCCTCTACCCTGCCGTGCTCCCGCCAAGGGCAGGGCATGTTCAGGACATTGACGACTGTGGCGTCGGACACCGAGGGGGCGGCACAACGATCCGCCAGCCTACCTTCCACCTGGGACAGGCGGGTCACAGGTGGTCAGGGGCGGTCACGGTGGCCGCTGATCAGGAAGGTGACGGTCCGTTCGCGTTCGGTCCAGGCCGTGGTGTCGAGCTCGACGGCCTGGAGCAGGGTGCACGCCACGGTGTAGCCGCCCTCGGCGAGGGCGCGGCCGATGGCCTCGGCGTCGTCGCGGGTCGCCGCGTGGGTGACGATGCGTTCGGGGCGGCGGGCCGCGCAGGCGGCGACCACGGGTGCGCCGCCGGCTCCGACGCGGACCACGTCGGGTTCGGGGAGGTCTTCCAGTACCTGGGGGGCGGTGCCGTGCACGACCTGGAGCTGCAGCCCGTGCCGGCGGGCGACGGCGGTGGTGCGGGCGCAGGCGTCGGCGTCGCGGTCGACGGCGAGGACGGCGGCGCCGAAGCCGGCCGCCTCGACGGCGGCGGCGCCGCTGCCGCAGCCGATGTCCCAGACGAGGTCGCCCACGCGGGGGCCGAGCCGGGCGAGTTGGGCGGCGCGCAGTTCGGCGGCCTCGCCCTCGCCGAGCCGGCCGCCGTAGGCGTCGGCGGGCAGGGCCCAGCCGCGTACGGCGCCGGGTGCGGGGTCGCGGCCGGCGATCCAGCCGCCGGTCTCCCGGGCGGTGCCGGTGCCGCCGATGACGATGACGACGTTGGGGTCGCGCCAGCTGTGGTCGGCGGCCGCCTCGGAGGTGACGACGGTGACCTGTTCGCGGTCGGTGCCCAGTTCCTCGCAGATGACGAAGGTGCGGTGGACGGGGCCGAGCAGCAGGGCGAGTTCGGCGGGCCCGGCGCCGGGCGAGGTGAGGACGGCGACCTTGGTGTGGGCGCGGCAGACGTTGACGGCACGGCGCAGGTCGCGGCTGTGGGCGGTGACGACGAGGGCGTCGTCCCAGGGCATGCCGGCCCGGGCGAAGGCGGCGGCGACGGAGGAGACGGCCGGGACGACCTCGACCTCCAGTCCGTACTGGGGTGCGCGCAGGGTGCGGACGACGCCGAAGAAGCCGGGGTCGCCGTCGGCGAGGACCACGGCGGAGCCGCGGTGCTGGGCGATGCGGCGGGCGGCGAGGCCGACGCTGCCGAGCCGGACGCGTTCGGCGGTGGGCGGGAGTTCGGGGAGCGCCAGGTGGTGGGCGGCACCGGCCACGAGGGTGGCGGCGGCGACGGCGGAGCGTGCCGCGTCCGTCAGCGGTGAGCCGTCCCACCCGATCACCGTGACCCGGTCGGCCATCGTCGTCATTCTCCTGAGGCTTGTCGCGGGTCGGGGCCTGCGGGTGGGTCCTGGGCAGGGTGAGAGTACCCCGGTGGTGCGTACCGGGGCCCGGGGCGGGTGGGTTCAGCGCCAGTCGGGGAAGGCGCTCGCGTAGCCGGAGCCCCCGGCGTACTGCTCGCGGACCTCGTCGAGGTCCTCGGGCAGCAGGCTCCAGACGATGAGGTCGGTGCGGATCTCCGTCCAGCCGCCGTCCTCGGTGCGGCTGCGTGCTATCCAGGCGTTGCGCAGGACCCCTTCGCTGACGCAGCCGATCTTCTGGGCGACCTGCTGGGCGGCGGTGTTGTCGGCGGGGGTGCGGATTTCGAGGCGCTCGAACTTCTGGTCGCGGAAGAGCCATTCGGCGACGGCGAGGACGGATTCGCAGGCGTAGCCCTCGCCTCTGGCCCAGGGGGCGACGACGTAGTCGGCCTCGGCGGAGAGGGTGCGCCAGTCGGTGTGCTGCAGGCTGACGGTGCCGACGAGGCGGTCGGTGAGGAATTCGGTGATCGCAAAGACGATTCCGCGTCCCCGGGTGCGTTCGGCGGGTGCTTCGCGCAGTGCCCACTCGCGGGCGTCGGTGGTGCTGTAGGGGTGGGGGGCGGAGGTCCAGGCGATGACGAGCTCGTCGCTCATCATCTCGGTGAGGGCGGGGATGTCCTCGGCCTCGAACGGGCGCAGCACCAGCCGGTCCGTGGTGATGGAGATGTCCGGGAAGGTGGATGTCATGTGCTGCTCCAACGCCGGGGGCGGGTGTGGCCTGAGTGCACCAGCATGCAGCATCGGTGCGCGGGTGCGCCAAGCGCGGCACCGTACGGCGGGCCCCGCGCACGCCGATGGGTGCGCGGGGCCCGGGGCCATGGGGCGAACGGCGGTCGCGCGCGGCGTGTTTGCCGCCGTTCCGCCCGCCGGCGCGCGGGTCAGCCGGTGACGGGGCCGAAGGCGGGCAGGACCGCGCCGTTGAACTTCTTCTCGATGAACTGCTTGACCTCGTCGGAGTTGAGCAGCTTGGCGAGCTTGACGATCCGGGGGTCGGACTCGTTGCCCCTCTTGACCGCGAGGAAGTTGGCGTAGGGGTTGCCCTCGGCCTTCTCCAGGGCGATGGCGTCCTTGGCCGGGCTGAGCTTGGCGTTGATGGCGAAGTTGCCGTTGATGACGGCGGCGTCGACGTCGGCGAGCCGGGAGGGGATCTGGGCGGCTTCGAGTTCGGTGAACTTGACGCCCTTGGCGTCCTCGACGTCGTGCAGGGTGGCGCCGGAGCCGACGCCGTCCTTGAGCTTGATGACGCCGTTGTCGGCGAGGAGCTTGAGGGCGCGTCCCTCGTTGGTGGTGTCGTTGGGGACGGCGATGGTGCTGCCGGAGCCGAGGTCGGAGAGCTTCAGGCCCTTCTTGGAGTACAGGCCGAGCGGCTCGATCTCGACGTTGACGACCGGCACGATGTCCGTCTTGTTCTTCTTGTTGAAGTCGTCGAGGTAGGGCTTGTGCTGGAAGAAGTTGCCGTCGACGTCGCCGCTCTGGGTGGCGGTGTTGGGCAGGTTGTAGTCGTTGAGCTCCTTCACCTCCAGCTTCAGCCCTTCCTTGGCCGCGAGGTGGTCGCGGACGTAGTTGAGGATCTCGCCGTGCGGGGTGGGGCTGGCGGCGATGACGAGGGCGGCCTTGGGGTCGGCGTCCTTGCCCTTCTTCTGCGAGCTCGACGCGGTCGAGTCGGAGGGAGCGCTGCAGGCGCTCAGACCGAGGGTGAGGGCGGCCGCTGCCGCGGCGAGGGCGGTGAACTTGGTGGTGGTACGCACGAAGAGTGCCTTCCTGTTCCGGTTTTCTGGTGTTTCCTGCTGTCCGAGTGGTGCCGCCCGGCAAAGGGTCCGGGCCCGGGGACAGGGGTGGAGCCGTCAGCGGCTCCTGGTTCAGGGGGTCTTGGCGAGCGCGGCGGCCTCGGGCTGTGCCTCGGCGGGGGCCTGCTCCCCGGTGGACGGTGCGGGGTTCTTGCCGCGGGGGGCCCACAGCCGGCGGATGCCCACGGGGACGGACTGTCGGCCGGTGCGCCGGGCGAGACGGCGTACGGCCAGGTCGCCGGCGAGCTGGACGACCGTGACGATGACGACGAGCAGCACGATGGTGATGTTCATCAGCTCGTGTTCCTGGCGCTGGTAGCCGTAGTTGATGGCGACCGCGCCCAGTCCGCCGCCGCCGACCGCGCCGGCCATCGCCGAGTAGCCGATGAGGGCGATCACGGTGGTGGTGAGGGCGGCCACGAGCGAGGCCAGCGCCTGCGGCAGGAGCACCTTGAAGATCACGGTCCAGGTGCTGCCGCCCATGGACTGCACGGCTTCGATCAGTCCGTGGTCGACCTCGCGCAGGGAGGTCTCCACGAGCCGGGCGAAGAACGGGATCGCGCCGATGGCCAGGGCCACCACGGCCGCGCTGGGGCCGATGGAGGTGCCGACGACGAAGCGGCTGAAGGGGATCAGCCACACGATCAGGATGATGAAGGGCAGCGAGCGGCCGATGTTGACGATCGCGCCGACGACCTTGTTCACCACGACGTTCTGCAGCAGTCCGCCGCGGTCGGTGAGGTAGAGCAGGATGCCCAGCGGCAGACCGCCGAGCACGGTCCACACGGTGGACCACCACACCATGAACAGGGTGTCGAGACAGGCGTCGCGCAGCAGCGGCTGCATCTCGGTCCAGGTCACTTGGCACCTTCTTTCAGGAGCGCGTCGGCCGGGGCCGGGGTGTGCACGGGGGCGACGTCGACCTGCAGGCCCTGCTCGCGCAGGAAGCCGATGGGGACGACGTTCTCCTCGAAACGGCCGGGCAGTTCGATGCGCATCCGGCCGATCTGCTTGCCGCACACGGTGTCCATGGCGGCGCCCAGGATCGAGATGTCGATGTTGTAGGTGCGCGAGAGCTGGGAGATGACCGGCTGGGTCGCGGCCTCGCCGTGGAAGGTGACGTCCACGACCGTACGGTCCTCGCCCGAGGGCTCGCCGCCGACCGGGAACAGCTCCGCCGCGAGCTCCGAGCCGGGGAGAGCGAGGAGTTCGGAGACGGTGCCGGACTCCACGACGCGGCCGCCCTTCATCAGGGCCGCGGAGTCGCAGATGGTCTTGACGACGTCCATCTCGTGCGTGATGAGCAGGACGGTCAGGCCGAGCTGCTGGTTGAGGTCGCGCAGCAGCTGGAGGATGGAGCGGGTGGTCTCCGGGTCGAGCGCGGAGGTCGACTCGTCGGAGAGCAGCACCTTGGGGTCGCCGGCGAGGGCGCGGGCGATGCCCACGCGCTGCTTCTGGCCGCCGGAGAGCTGGGCCGGGTACGCCTTGGCCTTGTCGGCGAGGCCGACGAGGTCGAGGAGTTCGAGGGCCTTGCGGGAGCGCTCCTGGCCGGAGACGCCGAGGATCTCCAGCGGCAGTTCGATGTTGGCCTGAACGGTGCGCGAGGACAGCAGGTTGAAGTGCTGGAAGACCATGCCGATGCGGCTGCGCGCCTGCCGCAGGGCGGCGTTGGCGCGGTTGCCGCTGCCGGCGAGCGCGGTGAGGTCCTGGCCGGCCACGGTGACCGTGCCGGAGGTGGGGCGCTCCAGGAGGTTGACGCAGCGGATGAGGGTGGACTTGCCGGCGCCGCTCTGGCCGACGACGCCGTACACCTCGCCCTCGCGTACGTGCAGATCGACGCCGTCGAGGGCGGTGACCTCGCGGCCTCGTGAGCGGTAGACCTTTGTCAGGCCCTTGGTGGTGATCACAGGGGATTCCGTCACTGTCGAGTGCGCGGCGGGATGGCGCCGGGCACGGGCATGCATTGCGGAACACGACACGGGGGTCCCGGCGGGGCGCGGGGCGCGGTTCGGGATCCTGGTGTGACGCGGGGCGGTCCCGGTCCGGGCGCGCGGTGGGCGCCGGGACGGGGGTCTGCGGGGTCTCGCTTCGGGGCGCGAGGCACGGACGGGGGCCCTCAGCGGTCACACATTCGACACATGCAACGAGCACCGGGCGTCGTGTTCGCCTCGGTCGCAAGGGTGCGGATGCTCGTCGTGGTCATGCGAGGAAGTAAAACAGACGGAGATGCGATTCGGCCAAGGGCTGTCCGAATAACGGACGCCGTGGCTCACGTCGTGGACGGCTGCCCTTGCGGGCGGGGTGGCCCGGGGCCGGGCCCTGGCCTGCGCGGATGGCGACGTACGCGGTGGAGGACGGGGTTCCGGCGCGGGGCGGTGTGGCCAAGGCCACGTGGGTGCGGGGGGCGCTTTACGCCCCGGTACCGGGCACGGGTCCCGGGCCGGGGCGCCCGGGACGGCGATCGAGGACCGGGGTTCGGGGGCGCGGGCGCCCAGCCCGCGGGTACGTACGAACGCGCGGTCCCGGAGGCCGGCCGCCCACCCCGCCACCACGGCCCCGGCCGCGAGGCCCCCGCGCGGCGCCCCGGCCCCCAAGGGCCGGCGGGGGCCCATTAGAGTCGTCCCATGCTTGTCAAGCCCCATCCGCTCCGCCCCGTGCGGGGGTCGCGGTGATCGACGCGCTGACGATCGCGGTCGGTGTGACCGCCCTCGCGCTGGCCGCCTGGTGCGGTCATGCCTTCTCGCGCGGCCAGTCCACGAAGGACTGGCACTTCATCGGCATGGCCGTGGTCTCCGTGCTCGCGCTCGCCCAGCTCGTGGTGGGGCTGGTGCGGCTGGGGTCGGGCGGCAGGCCTGCGGAGGGTACCGCGATCTTTCTGGCCTATCTGATCGGTTCGGCGGCCTGTGTGCCGGCCGCCGGCTACATGTCACTGGCGGAGCGCACCCGTTGGGGCTCGGCGACGGTCGCGGCGGGCGCCGTGATCCTGGCCGTGCTCGAAGTGCGGCTGAGCGCCATCTGGGGAGGCTGACCGTGACCGGATCGTCCACCGAGCGCACCGCGGGAGCGGGTTTCCGTCTGGACGCGGGGCCGGGCCGGCTGCTGGTGTGGCTGTACGGGGTGTTCACGGTCGCGGCGGCGTCCCGCTCGATCGTGCAGATGATCGTCGACTTCGGCCGGGCGCCGCTGGCGTACGTGCTCTCCGCGCTGGCCGCCGCGGTGTACGCGTTCATCACGTACTCGCTGGTGCGCGGCGGTTCCTCCGCGCGCCGCGCGGCGCTGGTGTGCTGCGCGGCCGAACTGGCCGGGGTGCTGGTCGTGGGGACGTGGACGCTGCTCGCGCCGTCCGCCTTCCCCGACGCCACGGTGTGGTCCGACTACGGCATGGGCTATCTGTTCATCCCGGTGATCCTGCCGGTGACCGCGATGGTCTGGCTGCGCCGCGCGGCCTCCGGCCCCGGAGCGGATGCCCCGGGGCCGGAGGACCGTTAGCCGACGGTCGGTAGCCGGCGGTCAGCAGCCGGCGGTCAGGCGCTGGTGACGAAGTCCGCGGCCCGGCCGCCGGCCGCCCGGCTCGCGTCGGCGGCCTTCTCCAGGGTGACGGAGCCGGGCCCGCGCACGGGCTGTTCGGTCGCGGTGCGCTCGTAGCCCGCCCTGCGGGACAGCCGCAGGCCGCCCTCGTTGCGCCGCCCGGTCACCGACCGGAAGCGGCGGGCGGAGCGCTCGGCGACGAGTTGTTCCTCGACGGCGGCGAGCAACCGCCCGCCCAGCCCGTGCCGTTGCAGCCTCGGGTGCACGATGGGGCCGACGAGCAGGGCGGTGCCCTCGCCGTCGACGGTGGCGCGTACCGAGCCGACGACCTCCTGGCCGAGGCGGGCGACGAGCACGCAGGCCCCGGCCAGTTCCGCGCGCAGCGCGGCCAGGCTCTGGGTGAGCGGGGCGATCGAGTAGTCGCCGTGGAGCTCGGCCTCCGCCTGGTGGCACAGGTACTGCAGTTTCAGGATCTGCTCGGCGTCGTCCTCGCCCGCCGTCGAGATGGTCACGCTCATGCCCATGTGCGCACGCCTCCCCTTGTGAAGGTTTCCAGTGCGGTTCCGCCCTGACAGGAGCCGTCGCGGGTGCACGTCGCCTCCGTGGCGCCGGTCGTCTACCGCTCCTTTCCCCAGGGTTCAGGAGCGGCAACCTCCGCCGTGAGCATTCTGCGCAGACATCCCAGGCAACGGGAACGGACCGGCCCCAGGGATCCTTGTGACATTCCCAACTCACCTGCGATTTCACGGTAGGTGGGGTCCTTGCGGGACAGCAGCGCCCGCAGCAGCCGGGGGCAGCGGCCGGGCAGCCGGCGGACGGCGGCGCGCAGGGCACGGCCTTCCTCGGCGGCGAGCACGGTGGTCTCCACGCAGGAGACGTCGCGGGGTTCGTGGGTGGTGGGGTCGTAGGGGACCTCGTTGCGGGTGCGGCGGCGTGCGGCGCGGGCCTCGGCCCGTACGGCCGCGCGTAACCGCAGGGCGTACGCGGCGCGGGTGCGGCCGCCGGCCGCGGGGCACCCGTCGCTCAGCAGCCGTACCCAGACGGCCTGTTCGAGGTCGGCGGCGTCGACGCCGGCGGCGGGGGCCTCGGCGGCGCACTCCGCCGCCAGCAGCGGCCGCAGCGAGGTCACAAGATCGTGCGGTGTCATGCCCGCCGGGACGTGGCCCTGTGGCGGACCGGTTTCGGCCGGGGCCCGCTCTCCCCCGTTCGGGCGGGAATGCGGGCCGGCCGCAACCGGTGGTGCGGCGCAACCACTTGAGGGGCGGGTACGGGGCCCGTACCCGCCCCCTCGGTGGCCGCGTCAGCGCTGGACGAAGTCGGCCCGGGCCATGGCCGCGGTGTCGCAGTTGTCGGAGAAGATCCCGTCGATGCCGGTGGCGAAGTACGTCTTGAACGCGCCGAACGCGTCACCGTAGGCGTTGGGGTCGCCGCCGCGCCGGAAGTCGGCGGGCAGGAAGCTGTTCTCGTTGCGCATCGTGTACGGGTGCAGGATCAGCCCGGCGGCGTGGGAGTCGCGCACCAGCGTGGTGGGCTTGGTGAGCCTGTCGTCCTTGTCCCGGGGGATGATCAGGTTCAGCCAGGGGCCGATGCCCTGCGCGAAGCCGGAGATCCACTTCAGGCCCTGGGGGGTGATGAGGTCGGCGACGGTGCGCGGGTCCTTGGCGACGGTGAAGTCCCAGGGGCGGGTGGGCAGATCGTCCAGCAGCAGGATCTTGGGGCCGTCCACGCCCAGCTTCCCCAGCCGCTGGAGACTGCTGGGCTCGAAGGACTGCAGGAAGGTGTGCCCGTCGCGGCCCGCGCGCCCGTAGCGGCGCAGCAGCCGGGCCAGGCGCTCCTCCAGCCCCAGGCCGAGGCCCCGGAAGTAGGTGGGGTGCTTGGTCTCGACGTGCAGCCAGATACGGCGGCCGCGCTTGCGGCCCTGCTCCTCGGCCCACTGCAGGACTTCCTCGAAGGTGGGCACCTGCCAGCGGCCGTCGTAGAGGGTGTTGTGCTGCCGGTTGCCCGGGATGCGTTCCTTGGCGCGCAGCGTCCTGAGCTCGGCGAGGGTGAAGTCCTCGGTGAACCAGCCGGTGTGGGACTCGCCGTCCACGGTCTTGGTGGTCTTGCGGGAGGCGAACTCCGGGTGCGAGGAGACATCGGTGGTGGCGGTGATGTCGTTCTCGTGCCGGCACACCAGGTGCCCGTCCTTGGTGGGCACGACGTCCTGCTCGATCACGTCCGCGCCGTTGGCCAGCGCGTACTCGTAGGAGCCCAGGGTGTGTTCGGGCCGGTAGCCGCAGGCGCCGCGGTGGCCTATGACGGTGGGCGTGGGCAGGTCCCGGTACGGGCCGGGCCGCCCGTGGCCCGCCGCGGTGCCGCGCTGCGCGGCGGCCGCCTGCCCGGTACCGCCGCCGAGGACCACCGCCCCCGCGCCGAGGGCCGCGGCCCCCAGAAGGGTGCGCCTGCCCGGCCGCTGCTCCTGCTCCATGAACGCTCCTTGAATTGCCATGTGTTGCCCTACTGCGTACTGCCATGTCCGGCTACGTACGCATGCGGATGCCCAGGCCGCCGAACGGCATGCCCGCGGGCCGCGGTGATCGTAGACACGTCCGGCCGTCGAGGGGGAGTACGGGTGCGTAACGGAGTGGAAACTCACGTCAACACCTCGTTGCCGCTGCGTGAACCCGGTGTGCGCGGACACGGTACCGGCGAGTATCGTCACGTGGCGCGTCGGCCCGCGCTGCCGCAGCCGAACTCCACGACCGGAGGGTCCGTTGTCCCGCATCCTGCTCAAGGCGTTCCTCGGCCTGCTCATGCGTGTCCTGTACCGCCCGAAGGTGGAGGGCACCGAGCACATCCCGGACTCGGGTCCGGTGATCCTCGCCGGCAGCCATCTGACCTTCGTCGACTCGCTGTTCCTCGCACTGGTCGTCAAGCGGCAGGTGTTCTTCATCGGCAAGGACGAGTACGTCACGGGCAAGGGGATCAAGGGCCGGCTGATGGCCTGGTTCTTCACCTGCTCCGGGATGATCCCCGTGGACCGCGACGGCGGCCGCGGCGGGGTCGCCGCGCTGATGACGGGCCGCCGGGTGCTGGACGAGGGCAAGGTCTTCGGCATCTACCCGGAGGGCACCCGCTCCCCCGACGGCCGGCTCTACCGGGGCCGTACGGGCATCGCGCGGCTCGCGCTGATGACGGGTGCCCCGGTGGTGCCGTTCGCGATGATCGGCATCGACAAGGTCCAGCCGGGCGGCAACGGCCGGCTGCGCCTCGCCCCCGTGACCGTGCGGTTCGGGGCCCCGCTGGACTTCTCCCGCTACGACGGCATGGACCGCGACCGCTACATCCTGCGTGCGGTGACCGACGAGGTGATGAGCGAGGTCATGGAGCTGTCGGGGCAGGAGTACGTGGACGTCTACGCCACAAAGGCCAAGGCCGCCTGAGGGCGCCGTGCCAGGGGGCGAGCCCCCTGGACCCCGGCGGAACCCTCAGTGCCCCCGTCCCTCCTCCAGCCGCTGCCCCCGCAGCAGGAACCACGCCGCGACCGCCGTCGCGAACAGCACCACGGCCGCCACACCGGCAGCGGCCTGCAGGCCCTCGACGAACGCGTGCTGGGCCGCCCGCAGCAGTTCGTCGCCGTGCGGCAGGCCGCCGGAGACATCGACCGCCCCGCCCAGCGAGTCACGGGCCTGCTCCACCGCGTGCGGCGGTACGCCCGCCGGCACCGTGAAGTCCCGGTACACACCGGTCACGATGGAGCCGAGGAGCGCGATGCCGAGCGCGGCCCCGAGTTCGTAGGCGGTCTCGGAGACCGCGGAGGCGGCCCCCGCCTGCTCCTTGGGCACGCTGGAGAGGATCACGTCGGCGGTGACGGTGAAGGAGAAGCCCGCCCCGACGCCGACGGCCAGCAGGGCCGTGCCCAGCAGCGGGTAGCCGGTGTCGGGCCGCAGCCAGGCGAGGACGGCCAGGGCGGCGCCGATCGCGGCGAGCCCGCCGGCCACCACGGACCGTACGGACCAGCGGCGCGCGGCCCGGCCCGCGAGCAGTCCGGCGGTCACCGCGCCGACGGCGGCGGGCAGTTCGGCGAGCCCCGCCTCCAACGGGTCGCGGCCCTGCACCAGTTGCAGGAACTGCGAGAGGAAGAAGACGAGCCCGGAGAGCCCGAAGACGGTCAGCAGGTCGGCGACGACGGCCGCGGAGAAGCCCCGGTGGTGGAAGAGCCGCACGTCCAGCAGTGGCGTGGACAGCCGCAACTGCCGTCGTACGAACCAGACGAGGGCCACCGCTCCGGCCAGGCCGGCGAGTGCGAAGTACCAGCGGAAGCCGTAGGCGGCGCCCTCCTTGACGGCGTAGATCACGGCCACGACGCCGACCATGGACAGCACGACGCTCAGCAGGTCCCAGGGTCCGGGTGCGGGGTCGCGCGACTCGGGCAGCAGCCTGATGCCGACGAGCACGAGGACGGCCATGACGGGCAGGTTGATCAGGAAGACCGAGCCCCACCAGAAGTGCCCGAGCAGGAAGCCGCCGACGACCGGCCCGACGGCGGCGCCCGCCGAGGCCATCGCTCCCCAGACGCCGATCGCGAGGCTGCGCTCGCGCGGGTCGTGGAAGAGGTTGCGGATCAGGGCGAGGGTGGAGGGCATCAGTGTCGCGCCCGCCACGCCCAGCAGGGCACGGGCCAGGATCATCAGCTCCGGGCTCGTCGCGTAGGCGTTGAGCGCCGAGACCGCGCCGAAGGCGACGGCACCGCTCAGCAGCAGCTTCTTGCGGCCGATGCGGTCGCCGAGGCTGCCCATGGACACCAGGAGTCCGGCGATGACGAAGGAGTAGATGTCGCCGATCCACAGCAGCTGGGTGCCGGAGGGGTGCAGGTCCTCGCTGAGGAAGGGGGTGGCCAGGCCCAGTACGGTCGCGTCGACGGCGACGAGGAGGACGGCGAGGGCGAGGACGGCCAGGGCGAGCCAGCGGCCGGGGCGCGGCGCGGGGTCGGTCGCGGCGGCGCCGGTCCGGGGCGCGGCGGTGCGGCCGGTCATGGCCGGCTCCCGCGCCGGGCGCCGCCGAGCAGCAGCTCGGCGACCATGCGGGTGTGGTCCTTGGCGGCCAGCCGTCCGTCGTGGACGGCCCAGGCGCCGGTGCAGACCAGTCCGTAGAGCGCCTCGGTCAGCCAGGAGGCCGACAGGTCGTGGCGGAAGGTGCCCTCTTCCTGGCCGCGCCGGAACAGGGCGTGGACCCGGTCGTCGAGCGGGCGCCAGCCGGGGTGGGTGCCGTCCTCGTAGAGCTGGTGCTCGGCGAAGAGGAAGGCGAGGATGCCGGCGACGGGCTCGGAGGCGGCGACCAGCCGGTGCACGGCCTCGGCGGCGTCGCCCTCGTCGAGCCGGGCCGTATCGAGGGCGCGCTCGAACTGCCGCATGCCGTGCTCCTCCAGGGCGCGGACGAGCGCGTCGCGGCCGGCGAAGTGGCGGTGCAGGGTGGCGCGGCCGATGCCGGCGGCCCTGGCGATCTCGTCCATGGAGGCGGTCGCCTTGCGGGAGAGCAGCGCGGCTGCTTCTCTCAGTACGTGATCACGGTCGACACTCATGAGACGACCATAACCCGAATGAGACGGACACGTCTCACTCAGGCCATGGTCGTCCCACAGTGCGGGACGGGGCGCGGGATCACTCAGTCGCGCTTGGCCTGCGCCCACTCCAGCTGCAGCGCCAGATCCGCCTTGACCTCGTCGAGCTGCGCGGCGACCGCCGAGGGGGCCGTACCGCCCCGGCCGTCGCGGGAGGCGAGCGCTCCGGGCACGTTCAGCACGCCGCGGACCTCGGGGGTCAGGTGCGGCGAGATGGCCGCGAACTGCTCGTCGGTGAGCCCGTCGAGCTCGATGCCGCGCGCCTCGCACTCCTTGACGCAGGCACCGGCGACCTCGTGCGCGACGCGGAACGGCACGCCCTGCCGCACCAGCCACTCGGCGATGTCGGTGGCGAGCGAGAAACCGGCCGGGGCCAGCTCCGTCATGCGCTCGCGGTTGACGGTGAGCGTGGCCATCATCCCGGTGAACGCCGGGAGCAGGACCTCCAGTTGGTCGCAGGAGTCGAAGACCGGCTCCTTGTCCTCCTGCAGATCGCGGTTGTAGGCCAGCGGCAGCGCCTTGAGCGTGGCGAGCAGCCCGGTGAGATTGCCGATGAGCCGCCCGGACTTGCCGCGCGCGAGCTCGGCGATGTCGGGGTTCTTCTTCTGCGGCATGATCGACGAGCCGGTGGAGAAGGCGTCGTGGAGGGTCACGAAGGAGAACTCCTTCGTGTTCCAGATGATGACCTCCTCGGCGATCCGCGACAGGTCCACGCCGATCATGGCTGTGATGAACGCGAACTCGGCGACGAAGTCGCGGGAGGCGGTGCCGTCGATGGAATTGCCCACCGAGCCGCGCTCGAAGCCGAGTTCGGCGGCGACCGCCCGCGGGTCCAGGCCGAGCGAGGACCCGGCGAGCGCCCCCGAGCCGTACGGGGAGACGGCCGTGCGCTCGTCCCACTGCCGCAGCCGCTCGGCGTCCCGCGAGAGCGCCTGCACATGGGCGAGGACATGGTGGGCGAAGAGCACGGGCTGGGCGTGCTGCAGATGCGTGCGGCCCGGCATGGCCAGGTCCGGGTGCGCCTCCGCGAGCCCGGTCAGCGCCTCCTGCAGCTCGGCCAGCAGCCCGCCGATGATCCGCGCGTGGTCGCGCAGATACATGCGGAAGAGCGTGGCCACCTGGTCGTTGCGGGAGCGGCCGGCGCGCAGCTTGCCGCCGAGCTCGGGGCCGAGCCGCTCCAGCAGCCCGCGTTCGAGGGCGGTGTGGACGTCCTCGTCGGCGACGGTGCCGGTGAACGAGCCGTCCGCGACGTCCGCTTCGAGCCGGTCGAGCCCCGCCAGCATGCGCTGGAGCTCGTCGTCGGTCAGCAGCCCGGCCGTGCGCAGGACGCGGGCGTGGGCGCGGGAGCCGGCGATGTCGTAGGGGGCGAGCCGGAAGTCGAAGTGGACGGAGGCGGAGAGCTCGGCCAGGGCCTCGGCCGGGCCGGCGGCGAACCGCCCGCCCCAGAGGCGTACGCCTCCGGAGGGGTCCCGCGGTTCGGTGGTCATCGTGGAGTGCTCCTCGTCTGCGGTGTGTCTGCGGTCGGTGATCGGGGCGCCGGGGACTGCCGGGCCGGGACTACGGGGCCGGGACTACTGGGCCGGGACGCCCTCGGGGGCGGGCCGCAGATCACGCCGCGCGGCGATCTTCGACGACAGGCCGAAGATCTCGATGAAGCCCTTCGACATCGACTGGTCGAAGGTGTCACCGGTGTCGTAGGTGGCGAGGTTGAAGTCGTAGAGCGACTGCGGGGACTTGCGGCCCGTGACGACGGCCCGGCCGCCGTGCAGCGTCATCCGGATGTCACCGCAGACGTGCTCGTTGGCCTCGGCGATGAAGCCGTCCAGGGCCCGCTTGAGCGGCGAGAACCACAGGCCGTCGTAGACCAGCTCGGTCCAGCGCTGCTCGACCTGCCGCTTGTACCGGGCGAGTTCACGCTCGACGGTGACGGCCTCCAGCTCCTGGTGCGCGGTGATCAGCGCGATGGCGCCCGGCGCCTCGTAGACCTCCCGGGACTTGATGCCCACGAGCCGGTCCTCGACCATGTCGATCCGGCCGACGCCCTGCGCGCCCGCCCGCTCGTTGAGCTGCTGGACCGCCTGGAGCACGGTGACGGGCTCGCCGTCGATCGCGACGGGGACGCCCGCCTCGAAGGTGATGACGACCTCGTCGGCCTCCCGGGGGGTGGCCGGGTTCGCGGTGTAGTCGTAGACGTCCTCGATCGGGGCGTTCCAGATGTCCTCCAGGAAGCCGGTCTCCACGGCCCGGCCGAAGACGTTCTGGTCGATGGAGTACGGCGACTTCTTGGTGGTCGCGATCGGCAGGCCCTTGGCCTCGCAGAACGCGATCGCCTTGTCCCGCGTCATGGCGTAGTCGCGCACCGGGGCGATGCACGTGAGCTCCGGGGCCAGCGAGGAGATGCCCGCCTCGAACCGCACCTGGTCGTTGCCCTTGCCGGTGCAGCCGTGCGCGACGACCGAGGCGCCGTGCTTCTGCGCGGCGGCCACCAGGTGCTTGACGATGGTCGGCCGCGACAGCGCGGAGACCAGCGGGTAGCGGTCCATGTACAGGGCGTTGGCCTTGATCGCCGGCAGGCAGTAGTCCTCGGCGAACTCGTCCTTGGCGTCGGCGACCTCCGCCTCGACCGCCCCGCACGCGAGCGCGCGCTTGCGGATGACGTCCAGGTCCTCGCCACCCTGGCCGACGTCCACGGCAACGGCGATGACCTCGGCGCCCGTCTCCTCGGCGATCCAGCCGATGGCGACGGAGGTGTCCAGGCCGCCTGAGTAGGCGAGTACGACGCGCTCGGTCACGGGGGTCTCCTCACGGTGCAATGCGATGCGCTGATGGGTATAAGTATGCGGTGCGCCGTATGTTTCGTCAATAGCTCGTGAGAGTGATTCCTTCGGACCCCCGTGCGGACGGCGCGCCCGGCGCGGTTCCGGCCCTCCCCCGCCCGCCCCGGCCCCCGATTTGGATCACCGGCCCGGAACAGGTATTTTCTTCTTGCACGCCCCACCGGGAACACACCGGAGGGAAACGGCACCGGGACGTGGCGCAGCTTGGTAGCGCACTTGACTGGGGGTCAAGGGGTCGTGGGTTCAAATCCCGCCGTCCCGACACGGTAAGCAGGGAAAACACCCTCCGATTCGGCACAAGCCGAGGTCGGAGGGTGTTTTCGTATACGCGGGAAGCCAGTGGCGGCGGGCGCCTTCCGCAGGCCCGCGCGACGGGCCTGCGGAAGGCGCCCGGTCTCAGCTCTCCTTCTGCGCCAGCCGCAGCAGGTGGTCGGCGAGGGCCTGGCCGCCGTGGGGGTCGCGGGCGATGAGCATGACCGTGTCGTCGCCCGCGATCGTGCCGATGATCTCGTGCACGCCGGCCTGGTCGATGGCCGAGGCGAAGAACTGGGCGGCACCGGGCGGGGTGCGCAGCACCACGAGGTTCGCGGAGGCCTCGGCGGAGATCAGCAGCTCGCCCGCGAGCCGGGCCATCCGGGCCTCGCTCGCGGACTCGCCCATGGGGGCGCGCGGGGTGCGGTCGCCGCCCTCGGAGGGCACCGCGTAGATGAGCTCGCCGCCGGTGTTGCGGATCTTGACGGCGCCGAGTTCGTCGAGGTCCCGGGAGAGTGTGGCCTGGGTGACGGTCAGCCCGTCGTCGGCGAGCAGCCGGGCGAGCTGGCTCTGCGAGCGCACCGGCTGCCGGCCGAGGATGTCGACGATCCGTCGGTGCCGGGCGGTGCGGGTCTGCGGCACGGCCGCTCCGCCGTGGAACCGCTCGGGCTGCTGCGCCTCGGTCATCGTCTCGTCAGTCTCCGCGTCATCGTGCTGTGTCCTGGGGTGTGCCGCCGGCCGCGTCCAGGGCCCCGGGCAGGGCCCGGAGGAACGTTTCCACCTCATCTTCGGTGAAGATCAACGGCGGGGCCAGCCGCACCACGTGGGGCGCGACCGCGTTCACCAGCAGACCGGCGTCCTGTGCCGCCTGCTGCACCTCGGCGGCGAGGGGCTCGCCAAGGACAATACCCAGCAGCAGGCCCGCCCCACGGACGTGGTCGACCAGGGGGTGGCCGAGCGCAGCGATCCCGTCACGCAGCAGCGCGCCCGTGCGCCGCACCCGGGCGAGGACGTCCTCGCTCTCAAGGGTGTGCAGGACGGCGAGGGCCGCGGCGCAGGCGACGGGGTTGCCGCCGAAGGTGGAGCCGTGCTGACCAGGTGTCAGCAGTTCGGCGGCGGGGCCGAAGGCGAGGGTGGCGCCGATGGGCAGTCCGCCGCCGAGGCCCTTGGCGAGCGTGACGAGGTCGGGTTCGACTCCCTGGGCCTGGTGCTCGAACCAGTGTCCGGTGCGGCCGATTCCTGTCTGGATCTCGTCGAGGACGAGCAGGGTGCCGGTGGCGCGGGTGATCTCGCGGGCGGCGGCGAGGTAGCCGGGCGGCGGGACGACGACGCCGTTCTCGCCCTGCACCGGTTCGAGGACGAGGAGCGCGGTGTCGGGGGTGACGGCGGCGCGCAGGGCCTCGGTGTCGCCGTAGGGGACGTGGGTGACCTCGCCGGGCAGCGGCAGGAAGGGCTGCTGCTTGGCGGGCTGGCCGGTGAGGGCGAGGGCGCCCATGGTGCGGCCGTGGAAGCCGCCGGCGGCGGCGACCATGCGGGTACGGCCCGTACGGCGCCCGATCTTCAGGGCGGCCTCGATCGCCTCGGCGCCGGAGTTGGCGAAGTACACGCGGCCGGGGCGGCCGGCGAGGGCGAGGAGGCGCTCGGCGAGGGCGACGGTGGGTTCGGCGGTGAAGAGGTTGGAGACGTGGCCGAGGGTGGCGATCTGCTCGCCGACGGCCTTGACGACGGCGGGGTGGGCGTGGCCGAGGGCGTTGACGGCGATGCCGCCGACGAGGTCGAGATAGGCGTTGCCGTCGGCGTCCCACACGGTGCTGCCGGCGCCGCGCACCAGCGGGATGCGGGGGGTGCCGTAGTTGTCCATGAGGGCGCCGCGCCAGCGCTCGGTCAGGGCGGTGTTGCTCATGTCGCGGTCTCCTCCGGCTCGTTCTCGCTGTCGTGGGGGGCGTCGGTGTCGAGGGGGTCGTGGGGGTCGTCGGGCACGACCATGGTGCCGATGCCCTCGTCGGTGAAGATCTCCAGCAGTATCGAGTGCTGGACGCGCCCGTCGATGACCCGGGCGGTGGCGACGCCGTTGCGCACGGCGTGCAGACAGCCCTCCATCTTGGGGACCATGCCGCTGGACAACTCCGGCAACAGCTCCTCCAGTTCGCTCGCGGTGAGCTTGCTGATGACGTCGTCGCTGTGCGGCCAGTCCGCGTAGAGGCCCTCGACGTCGGTGAGGACCATCAGGGTCTCGGCGCCGAGGGCGGCGGCGAGCGCGGCGGCGGCGGTGTCGGCGTTGACGTTGTAGACGTGCCCGTCCTCGGCACTGCGGGCGATGGAGGAGACGACGGGGATCCGCCCGTCGTCCAGCAGCGCCTCGATCGCCCCGGTGTCGATGTCGCTGACCTCGCCGACGCGGCCGAGGTCCACGCGCTCGCCGTCGATCTCGGCGTAGTGCTTGACGGCGGTCATGATGCGGGCGTCCTCGCCGGTGAGGCCGACGGCGAGCGGCCCGTGCCGGTTGAGCAGCCCGACGAGTTCGCGCTGCACGGATCCGGCGAGCACCATGCGCACGACGTCCATCGCCTCGGGGCTGGTGACCCGCAGCCCGGCCTTGAACTCCGAGGCGAGTCCCAGGCGTTCGAGCTGGGCGCTGATCTGGGGGCCGCCGCCGTGCACGACGACCGGGCGCAGTCCGGCGTGCCGCAGGAAGGCGACGTCCTGGGCGAAGGCGGACTTGAGCCCGTCGTCGACCATGGCGTTGCCGCCGAACTTGATGACGACGGTCCTGCCGTGGTGGCGGGTGAGCCAGGGCAGCGCCTCGACGAGGGTACGGGCCTTGGGGAGCGCGGTGTGCTTGCGTGTGGGGACGCTGTGGACCGGTGGGTTGTCGACCGTCATGACCGGCTTTCGGGAGAAGTCGTGGGCCGGCCGCCGGGCGGCGGCAGCCTGCGGGGGGCAGGAGGAGCGCTCAGGAGGAGTACGCGCTGTTCTCGTGGACGTAGTCGGCCGTGAGGTCGTTCGTCCAGATCACCGCGGACTCGGTGCCCGCGGCGAGGTCGACCGTGATGCGCACCTCGCGGTAGCGCATGTCGACCAGGTCGCGGTCCTCGCCCACGGAGCCGGCCCGGCACACCCGGATCCCGTTGATCGCGACGTCGATCTTGTCGGGGTCGAAGGCGGCGGAGGTGGTGCCGATGGCGGACAGCACCCGGCCCCAGTTGGGGTCCTCGCCGTGGATCGCGCACTTGAGGAGGTTGTTGCGGGCGACGGAGCGGCCCACCTCGACGGCGTCGTCCTCGGTGGCGGCGCCGGTGATCTCGACGCGGATGTCCTTGGAGGCGCCTTCGGCGTCGCCGATGAGCTGCCGGGAGAGGTCGTCGCACACGGAGCGCACGGCGGCGGCGAAGTCCTCCGGGTCGGGGGTGATTCCGGAGGCGCCGGAGGCGAGCAGCAGCACGGTGTCGTTGGTGGACATGCAGCCGTCGGAGTCGACGCGGTCGAAGGTGGTGCGGGTGGCGTCCCGCAGGGCGGCGTCGAGGGCGGCGGCGTCGACGTCGGCGTCGGTGGTCAGGACGGCGAGCATGGTGGCGAGGCCGGGGGCGAGCATGCCCGCGCCCTTGGCCATGCCGCCGACGGTCCAGCCGGCGCCCTCGGCGACGGCCGTCTTGTGGACGGTGTCGGTGGTCTTGATGGCGATGGCGGCCTTCTCGCCGCCGTGGGCGGAGAGTTCACCGGCGGCCGCGGTGATGCCGGGGAGCAGTTTGTCCATCGGCAGCCGGACGCCGATGAGTCCGGTGGAGGCGACGGCGATCTCGGCGGCGTCGACGCCGAGGGCCCCGGCGGCCCGCTCGGCGGTCGCGTGGGTGTCCTGGAAGCCCTCGGGTCCCGTGCAGGCGTTGGCGCCGCCGGAGTTGAGGACGACGGCGGCCACCCGGCCGCCCTTGAGGACCTGTTGGGACCACAGGACGGGCGCCGCCTTGACCCGGTTGGCGGTGAAGACCCCGGCGGCGGCCCGGCGGGGTCCTTCGTTGACGACGAGGGCGAGATCGGGGCCGCCGTTGCCCTTGATCCCGGCGGCGATGCCCGCCGCCGTGAATCCCTTTGCTGCGGTGACGCTCACGGTGTCCTCTCCTTGTCCGCCGTGCGGGGTGCGCGGCCGGCGCTGCTGCTGTGGGGTACGGGCGGGGTGCCGCGGGGGCGCGGCGGCCGTCTGTCGCAGGGCGCGACCCGGGCCAGGAGCCGGGCCAGGGCCCGTACGGCTCTCCTGCGGCTCATGGCGCGACACCGGTCGTGGGCAGCCCCAGGGTCTCGGGGAGGCCGAGGGCGAGGTTCATGCTCTGCACGGCGCCGCCGGCGGTGCCCTTGACGAGGTTGTCGATGGCGCTGACGGCGACGATCCGGCCGGCCCGGGTGTCGTGGGCGACCTGGACCAGGGCGGCGTTGGAACCGTGGACCGAGGCGGTGGCGGGCCACTGCCCCTCGGGCAGCAGGTGGACGAACGGCTCGTCCGCGTAGGCCTTTTCGTACGCGGCGCGCACGCTCTGTGCCGTGACGCCCGGCCGGGCCTTGGCGCTGCAGGTGGCGAGGATGCCGCGGGGCATGGGGGCGAGCGTCGGCGTGAAGGAGACGGTGACGGGCTCGCCGGCGGCGGCGGTGAGGTTCTGGGCCATCTCGGGGGTGTGCCGGTGCGTGCCGCCGACCCCGTACGGGCTCATGGAGCCCATGACCTCGCTGCCGAGCAGGTGCGGTTTGAGGGCCCTGCCGGCGCCGGAGGTGCCGGAGGCGGCGACGACGACGGCCTCGGGCCCGGCGAGCCCGGCCGCGTAGGCGGGCAGCAGGGCGAGGGTGGCGGCCGTCGGATAGCAGCCGGGGACGGCGATACGGCGGCTGCCGCGCAACGCCTCGCGCGCTCCGGGCAGTTCGGGCAGTCCGTACGGCCAGGTGCCGGCGTGCGGGGAGCCGTAGTAGTGCTCCCACTCCCCCGCGTCGGCGAGCCGGAAGTCGGCCCCGCAGTCGACGATGAGCACGTCCTCGCCGAGCTCGGCGGCGACGGCGGCGGACTGTCCGTGCGGCAGGGCGAGGAAGACGACGTCGTGCCCGGCGAGCGTCCGGGCGGTGGTGGGCTCCAGCTCGCGGTCGGCGAGGGGCAGCAGGTGCGGGTGTGCCGCGCCGAGCCGCTGCCCCGCGCTGGAGTGCGCGGTCAGGGCCCCGATGCGTATCCCGGGGTGCGCGAGGAGCAGGCGCAGGATCTCTCCGCCCGCGTATCCGCTCGCTCCTGCCACTGCCGCATGCACTGCCATCGGGACCCCTCCTGGTCGATGGCATGACTATACGGAGTGCTGAAGTTTTATGCAATGTTTTCCGGGACGCCCGTGCCGACCCCGACACACCCCGGGCCGCGCCGCCCCCTCCACCGCTACGGCTTACCCGGCCCGCCGGACGTCATGCCCCGAGGCGGCCATCGCCTGCCGGGGGAACCGTTCCGCCGTAACTCCCGCGCCCTCGCGGCCCGTTCGCGGCCGCCGCTGCTCGTACCCGCGGAACGCGGACCAGCACACGGCGAGCGCGACCGCGAACACCGGCAGCCAGGCCAGCCGGGCGAGCACCCAGCCGACCCCCTCGGGCGGGGTGTGCAGGCCGGGCAGCGGATGCCCCGCGAGGAGGCCGGTCGCGGTGACGGCCATCATCGCGGTCTGATGCCACAGGAAGACCGTCATCGCGGAGAGGTTGACCAGTGCCACCACCGCCCAGGCGCGCGGGCGGGCGAGTACGCGCCGCAGGGGCCCGTGCAGCAGCAGGGCGGCGCCGCACTGGGCGAGGCCGAAGGCGACGGCGGCCAGAGTGGGCGGGTTGAGGTTGGAGACGGCGGCGCCGGGGACACCGACCATGGACGCGGGATAGCCGGCGAACACCACGAGTCCGGCGGTGGCGGCGGCCCCGCCCAGGAGCAGCGCCCACCCGGTGCCGCGCCCGCCCGCCCCGCCGCGCGCCCACAGCGCGCCCAGGCAGTACGGGACGAGCCAGCCCGCCGCGACGTTGGCCCAGCCCAGCCAGGACGGGCCGCCGAGCCCGAAGCGCAGCAGGTCGACGTGGAGGACGACGGCGAGCGGCCACAGCGGGTGCAGCCGCGCCACGAGCGGGGTCAGGGCCGTCAGCCCGGCGAGGACGAGCAGGAACCACAAGGGCGAGAGCACCAGGGACACCAGCGTGCGCACAGTCGGGTACCCGACGCCCGCGGCGAGCATCCCGGCGGTCGCGGCGGCCCACACGGCCAGGAGCGCGACGACGGGCCCGAACAGCCGGGCCAGCCGGGCCCGCAGCCACGGCCCGTACCCCGTCCCCCGCTCGCGCGCGGAGGCCCAGCCCTTGGCGGCGACGTGCCCGCCGACGAGGAAGAAGACGGCGAGGGTCTGGAACACCCAGGTGACAGGCGTCAGTTGCGGCAGCTCCCGCAGCGGGCTCGTGGTGTACAGGCTGCCGCTGTCGGCGACGAGAGCGGTCACGAGCCAGTGCCCGAGCACGACACCGAGGATGGCGAAGGCCCGCAGGGCGTCGAGGGCGCGGTCGCGGTGGGGCGGGGTGGCGGCGTCGATACGGTGGACGAGGCGGCGGAGCCGCGCCCGGGCGCGGCCACGGCCCTGCCGGGCGGCGGGTTCGACGGGGCGCGCGGACGCGCTGACGCCTCCGGCATCGCCGGCACCCTCGGCACCCGGGCCACCCGCCGGGACATCGGTGCCGGAGCGCCGCACCAGGACGCAGCCGGAATCGCTGCCCGGCAGACGGTCGGCGCGGGGGCGCGCCGGAAGGCGCGCCGACGGGCGGCCGGAATCACGGTCGGACGACGGGACCGCGCCGCAGCAGCCACCCTCCGGGACATCGGTGCCGGGGCGACGCACCAGGACGTCGGCATCGCTGCCCGGCGGACGGCCGGCGCATGCGCGCGCCGGAAGGCGGTCCGAGGCGTGCTCACGCATGGCGGCCCTCCTCCGCGGGCCGCCGGCCCGTGACGATCGCGGCGATCGCGCGCAGGGGTGCCGAGCCGGGGCGGAGGTAGTCGCTGTGGCCGCCGGTGCCGGCGGCGAAGACGTGGGCGCCGAAGTCCTTCGCGGTCGGGTCGGCGCCGAAGCCGACGGTGGCGAACGGCAGGTCCAGGCTCACGTGGGGGACGCGGGCTATCCAGTCGCCGGTGCCCCGGCCCGCCCAGACCGTCGCGCCGGTGCGCAGTTCGCCGACGTGGTCGTAGCCGGTGCCGGGGCTGCCGAACAGCACGAGGTCGGCCACCGGCAGTCCGGCGGCGGCGCGGGCGCAGACGACCGAGCCGTAGGAGTGGCCGAGCAGCGCGATCCGGGCGCGGGGCGCGGCGGCGTGCAACTCCTCGACGAAGGCGCGCAGTTGCCGGGCGGCCGTATCGGCCCGGCCCGGGGTGAGGACCTCGGGGCTGACGGTGTCCGGGGTCCGGTAGCCGAGCCAGGCGACGACGGCCGCCTGCTCCCCCAGCTCCCCCTGGAGCGCTCGCGCACCGGCGCGGAAGCGCTCGTAGGTGTCGAGTCCGGTGTCCGAGCCCGGTACGAGGACCGCGATCCGCCCGGCGTGCGCGAGGTCGCCGAGGACCTCGGCGCTGCGGCCGCCGTCGCGTCCGTCGAAGGACAGGAAGCGGCGGTCGGGAGCGGCCATGGCGGTCAGCGCGGCGGCCCCCGCGCGGTCGCCGTGGCCGGCGGCCGCGCGCTCGGCGGCGCGGATGTCCTCGCGGCTGCGTGCGTAGCGCTCGTCGAGGGCGGCGGGGGTCGTGGCCGCCAGCGCGGCGTGCGCGGCGGGGGCGGGAGCCGGGACCGCCGCGGGGCGGGCCGCGCCCGCCACCGGCACCGCCACCGAGGCGGCGACGAGCAGGGCGAGCGCGGTGCGGCGCAGCCGGGCGGGGCGTGGGCGGGACGCCATGGGGTGGTCCTTCCGTACCGGGTGACGTGGTGTGTCCGGCGGCGAAGGTAGGAAGGAGGCCGGGCGGCGGGCGTCCCGCCGGGGAGCTCACTTGCTCGTAGCACCCGGGTATGACGGGTAGGGGGTGCGGGCCGCGCCCGGTCCGGGGCCTCGCGGCCGCGGCTCCGCGCCGGTACGCGGCGCGTGGCGCCTCCGTACGGGCGCGCGTCAGCGCCCGTACGCGCACCCGGCCCAGCACGGATGCGCACGGCCCACGGAGGCGTCAGCGCATCAGCGCGCCGCCGTTGACGTCGTACGTCGCCCCCGTCGCGAAGTTCTCCTCGGAGGCGAGGAGCAGCACGACGCGGGCGACCTCCTGCGGCGTCGCGATCCGGCCGAGCGGCACCCGCGCGGTCAGCTCCGCGAGGGTCCCGGGGTCCACGGAGCGCACCATGGGCGTGTCGATCATCGCGGGCGCGACGGCGTTGACGGTGACGCCGGAAGCGGCCAGCTCGGCGGCGAACACCCGCGTCAGCGCGATCAGTCCGGCCTTCGCACTCCCGTAGGCGGCCCCGGTCGGCCGGGGCGTCTGGCCCGCGATCGAGGCGATGTTGACGATGCGGCCGTATCCGCGCTCCCGCATACCGGCGGCGATGTGCCGGGTCAGGAAGAACGCGGCCCGCAGATTCACCGCGAACACCTCGTCCCACTCCTCGGGCGTGATCTCCCACAGCGGTCCGGCCGACGGCCGGGCCGCGTTGTTGACGAGCACGTCCACCGGTCCCCGCGCGGCCGCCGCCCGGCAGGCGTCGGCGACCGCCTCCAGGTCGCGCAGATCGATGTGGAGCGGGAGCACGGACTCGCCGCCGGCGCCGCGGAGTTCCTCCGCGAGCGCCCGGTTGCGCGCGTCGTCCACGTCGAGCGCGACGACCCGCGCGCCCTCGGCGTGGAACGCGCGGACCAGCGCGGCACCGAGCCCCTGGGCGGAGCCGGTGATCAGGACGGTGCGGCCGACGAGGCCGGTGGCGAGCATGGCGGATCCCCTCTGACGTCCCCTGTCGTGGTCCCGTGTCCCGGGTGCGTCGATCGTGCCAGGGGAGCCGTGCGGCCGACAGGTGCGGCGGACACCGGTATCGCCCGTACTACAGTCGGGGCATGGATGCGCAGGACGAGGGGCCCGTCCGGGTCGACAGCTGGATCTGGTCCGTACGGCTCACCAAGACCCGCTCCCTGGCGGCGACGGCCTGCCGCGCGGGCCACGTCCGCGTCAACGGCGAACGCGTCAAGCCCGCCCAGCCGGTGCGGACCGGCGACGAGGTGCGGCTGCGGCTCGGCGGGCGCGAGCGGATCGTCGTCGTCTCACGGCTCGTCCGCAAGCGCGTCGGCGCGCCCGTCGCCGTCCAGTGCTACGTCGACAACAGCCCGCCCCCGCCGCCCCGCGAGGAGATCCCGGTGGTCGCCGTCCGCGACCGGGGCGCGGGCCGGCCCACGAAACGCGACCGGCGCGAGCTGGAAAAGCTGCAGGGGACGCACCTGCGTCCCCCTCGCTGAGCGGAGGCCGGACGGCGGCTTCGCCCGTAGACTCGGAAGCATCCCAGGACACGTTCGCAAACCTCCGAACCGGGAACGGAAGGGGAACCCCCGATGCGCGCGAAGAAGGGCGACAAGCTGGTGCGGCACGGCCGGGTCGTGGGCGAGCACGACCGGACCGTCGAGGTGGTCGAGACCCTGGGTGCCAACGGCAACCCGCCGTACCGCGTCCGCGACGACCAGGGGCACGAGACGATCATGTCGCCGGGGCCGGACTGCGTCGTGGACCACCGCAAGGACGCACAGAAACCGTAAGGCCGAAAGCCGTAAGGACCGCCGGACCGTCCGCCGGGGCCGCGCCGCGCCCCGCCGACGCGGCCCCGGGTCGGCTCCGGCTCAGCGGGGCGGGCGCGCCCGGCCGCGGTAGTGATCGCGGACGACGCGCGCCATCGCCCCGATCGGATCCCCCGCGACCTGCTTCGCCGAGAAGAAGGCGTGACCCGACACCTCGGGCACGCCCCGGGCGAGGGTCAGATGGCGGGAGAGCTCGGCCGGGTCCTGCCAGGGCGCGGGCTGCTGCGGGTCGCCCGCCCGGTACAGGGCCTCGCCGATGTACAGGCGCACGTCCGTGCCGTGCACGGTCCGCGCCCACCAGCGCACGAGTTCGCCGTAGTCGGCGGCGGCGTTGCCGATGTGCCAGTAGACCTGCGGCACGATGTAGTCGATCCAGCCCTCGCGCACCCAGCGGCGGGTGTCGGCGCCCAGGTCGTCGTAGGTCTGCACCCCGGCACGGGTGTTGGAGCCCCGGCGGTCGGTGGAGCGGTTGCGCCACACCGCGAACGGGCTGATCCCGAAGCGCACTTCGGGCTTGTACCGCTCGATACGCTGCCCCGTCTCCCGTACCAGCAGGTCGATGTTGTGCCGCCGCCACGCCGCGCGGTCGGGGAAGCCCGCGCCGTGGCGCTCGTACGCGGCGTCGTCGTCGAAACGCTGCCCCTCGACCGGATAGGGGTAGAAGTAGTCGTCGAAGTGGACGCCGTCCAGGTCGTAGCGGAGGACGGCGTCGAGCATCGCGTCCTGCACAAAGCGCCGCACCTCGGGCAGACCGGGGTTGTAGTAGAGCTTGCCGCCGTACGGCACCGCCCAGTCCGGGTGCACGCGCGCCGGATGCGTGGGCACGAGCCGGCCGGGATCTGTGTGGTTGGCGACACGGTACGGGTTGAACCAGCCGTGCAGTTGCAGCTCGCGGCGGTGCGCCTCGCGGACGGCGAAGGCCAGCGGATCCCAGCCCGGGTCGCGTCCTTGAGTGCCCGTCAGATACTCCGACCACGGCTCGAACCGCGAGGGCCAGAAGGCGTCGGCGGTCGGCCTGATCTGCAGCATCACGACGTTGAGACGGCGGCGCACGGCGGCGTCGAGGAGCGCGGTGAGCTCGGCGCGCTGCCGCTCGGCGGAAAGGCCGGGGGCGGAGGGCCAGTCGACGTTGACGACGGTGGCGATCCACATGCCGCGGAACTCGCGCCGCCGGGCGCCTCCGGTGGCACCCACCGCTCCGCCCGCTCCCAGCACGGCCGTCATCGCGCCGCCCGCCGCCGCGACCGCGATCCCTCTTCGGCTGATCCGCGCCCCGGTCCGGGTCATACGTCCCATATGTGGCCCACTTCCTGTCGGATCGGTCACCAGCTTCCTCCGAGGATGCTCCGGCCTTCAGGTCGGGGAGGGATCGGACTCCTGCGGAGCAGGGCAGAGGTGGCCGTTTCGCCGTCAGGGCGAGACGACGTCCACCGTCCCCGCAGGTGAGGGGCACCATAAAGGTCAATCGGACTCAACTGTCAGTCCTCCCGGATAGGTTGATTCGCATGACTGCGGAAGCGAAGACGGAGGATCCCAGGCACGCCCGGTACACCTACCGTCTTCGCCTGTCCGCGACGGCGCGCCGTGAGCTTGAAGGCGAGTGGGACCGCTGCCGGTGGCTGTGGAACGAGTGTGTCGCGAAGTCCAAGCAGGTCCACCAGGCCGCGGAGGTGTCCGGCGAGAAGGTGACGTGTGGCCCGGCCCAGCTCGACAGGATGCTGACCGGGGCTCGCAGGTTGATGCCCTGGCTCCGTGAGGGCTCGTCGGTTGTTCAGCAGCAACTCATTCGCGATTTCGGCAAGTCCAGGGCGAGGGCCCTGAAGGACATCAAGGACCGGTTGCCCATGGCACGCCGGGCGGGGATGCCCCGCTGGAAGAAGAAGCGCGACTCCACCCCGACGCTGAACTACACAAAGCGCGGGTTCCGCCTCAGGGAAGGCCGTCTGCACCTGGCGGGCGGGATTGTCGTACGCCCGGTGTGGTCGCGGGAGCTGCCCGGGCCGCCCAGTTCGGTGCGCGTGTACCGCGACAGCGTGGGGCACTGGTGGGCGTCCTTCGTCGTCCCGGCGGTGACCGGACAGCTCCCTGGGACGGGCCGCATGATCGGGATCGACTGGGGCGTACGCGAGATCGCGACCACCACCAGCGACGACCACGACCTTCCCCACCCCCAGCACGGCAAGTCCGCCGCGCGGAAGCTCGCCAAGTACCAGCGGATGATGGCCCGCCGGAAGCCGAAGAAGGGACAGGCCGCCTCGAAGGGCTACCGCCAGGCGAAACGGCAGACGGCAAAGCTGCACCGGAAGGTGGCAGCCCAGCGGCAGGACACCGCCCGCAAGTGGGCCAAGCGCGTGGTCCGCGACCACGACGCGCTGGCCGTCGAGGACTTCAGGCCGAAGTTCCTCGCGAAGTCGACCATGGCGCGCAAGGCCGCGGACGCGGCGATCGGCGCGACCAAGGCGGCCCTGGTCGAGATGGGCCGCAAGCACGGGTGGGACGTCCGCCTGGTGCACCCCGCGCACACCACGATGGACTGCGCGCAGTGCGGAGCGAGAACCAAGCACGCACTGCCTCTTTCCGAGAGAACGTATGCCTGCACCGCGTGCGGAGCCGTGTCGCCTCGCGATAAGAACTCCGCTCGCGTGATGCTGGTCCGGGCTGGTCTCGTACCCGGCTAGTGCTGATCGTGCAAGACCTGTACCCCCGCCGGGGGTCAGGCGACGTGAGCTAGGAATCCCCCTCGTTTACGAGGGGGAGGAGTCAAACCGTACGTACGGTACATGCCGAAGCATGCCCGCCCGCCCTCTTCGACACGGCTGACCGCGGAGTAACGTCTGGAAGGCACGTACGAAGAACAAGCTCAGCGCAAGATCAGCGAACGTTCAGGGAAAGGCACGTTGTGACGGACACTGTGGCAGACGTGGCACGCGTCGGAGTGGTGGGCTGTGGCCAGATGGGCGCGGGCATCGCGGAGGTGTGCGCGCGGGCCGGCCTGGAGGTCAAGGTCGCGGAGACCACCGGTGACGCCCTGGAGCTGGGCCGCACCCGCCTGATCAACTCCCTCGGCAAGGCCGCCGAACGCGGCAAGATCACCGAAGCGGAGCGCGACGCGGCGGTCGAGCGGCTGTCGTTCACCACGGACCTGGGCGAGTTCGCCGACCGCGATCTCGTCATCGAGGCCGTCGTGGAGAACGAGCAGATCAAGACGGAGATCTTCCAGGTCCTCGACCAGGTGGTCACGCGCCCCGACGCGATACTGGCCTCCAACACCTCCTCCATCCCCCTGGTGAAGCTCGCCGTCGCCACCTCGCGGCCCGACCGCGTCATCGGCATCCACTTCTTCAACCCGGCGCCGGTGCAGAAGCTCGTCGAGATCATCCCGGCGCTCACCACCAGCGAGGAGACCATCAAGCGCGCGGACACCCTCGTCGGCGCCGTCCTCGGCAAGCACGCGATCCGCGCCCAGGACCGCTCGGGCTTCGTCGTCAACGCCCTCCTCATCCCCTACCTCCTCTCCGCCATCCGCATGTTCGAGTCCGGCATCGCGAGCCGCGAGGACATCGACAACGGCATGGAGCTCGGCTGCGCCCACCCCATGGGCCCCCTCAAGCTCTCCGACCTCATCGGCCTGGACACGGTGGCGTCGGTGGCGGACAGCATGTACGAGGAGTTCAAGGAGCCGCTGTACGCCGCGCCGCCGCTGCTGCAGCGGATGGTGGATGCGGGGCGGCTGGGGCGGAAGTCGGGGGCGGGCTTCTACACGTACTGACGTTTCGGGGCGCGCTCGCTGCGGCGGTTCCGGCCCGGAATACGTACGGGCCGGGCCGCCGTCGGGCGACGCGTCACCCGGTGAACACGGCACCCTGGCCGGGACCGTTGCCGTTGCGGCAGCCGCGCAGGGCGGCGCGCACGGCGGCGGGCCCGCGCAGGCCGCTGTCGACGGCGCTGCCGGGCCGGTCCTGCCCGTACCCGGACGCCCGCCGGGCCGCCTCCTGCCGACAGTCCCCGCAGCACACCTCCTCCCCCACCGGCCGGAACACCCGCCCGCACCCTCCGGCACAGGTCTGCAACTGCCTGGGCGCACGGGCCGGTTCATCGGCGCCGAGGCGCGGCAGCGGCGGCATCTTCCGCGTGAGCCGGTCGCGCACGAGCGCCGCCGGACAGTGGATCGCCTCCGGCAGCCCACTGGTCAGCGCCTCCCG
The DNA here is from genome assembly GCF_042656465.1 of Streptomyces gamaensis. Classification (NCBI taxonomy): domain Bacteria; kingdom Bacillati; phylum Actinomycetota; class Actinomycetes; order Kitasatosporales; family Streptomycetaceae; genus Streptomyces; species Streptomyces gamaensis. The sequence goes on along the minus strand of NZ_JBHSPB010000016.1, from coordinate 62,502 downwards.
CAGCTCCCCCAACGAGGCACCGCGCAACAGCCATTCGGCGACGAACGGGGCCAGGGCCTGGATGTCGCGGCGGCTGAGCCGGAACCTGCGCTCGGTCCGGGAGAGGTGATCGAGGGCCTGGACCGCACGGGGGTGGAGCGGGTGCAGTTCGGGGTTGGGCAGGGCGGGGATGCCGATGGGCTCGTCGCGGGAGGACGAGGGGGCCGGAGCCGGGTCCGGTGACAGTTCGGCGTGCGCATCCGGTACGGCGGGCGGCTCCTCCTCACGGGAGGGCTGGGAGGGCGGGTTCTGCTTCTTCTCCCCCGTGTTTTCTGGGTGACGGCCGACGGACCGACCAGTCGGCCGACCGACCGCCGGAGAACCACCACTCGGCGCGACCTGTGAACTCCCCTTCGCCACGACTCTCTTGGGCGCCCCGCATCCCGCGCGTACGGCCTTCGCCTCCTCGCCGCTCAACGGCACGTTCGACACAAGCTGCTGCGTGGACCAGCGCCCGCGCGCCCCCTGGGACCGCCACTCGTGCACGAAGCCCTCCGCCTTCAGCTCCTTCTTCGCCCGCTTGAACGCCTCGGACTTGATCCCGACGCGGCGCGCGGACTCCGAGAGCGAGAGGTTCGCCCCGTCGGGGAGGGAGAGTTGATAGCTGAGCAGCCGGAAGGCGTCGGAGCCGATGCGGGTGTTCCGGATGATCTCGTTCGGGATCTGCGTGAAGAAGCCGGTGGGAGCGATAACATGCCTGAGCACGGCGGGACCTCCATCGTCCTTGCTGTGAAGGCCCCTGCCGCTGGCTCCTATCCGGCGTCGGGGGCCGCCCCGTTTGTGGGGTACGGGGCCGACCGGTTCCCGGTAACGGTAGGCATGCTGTGGGGTCAATCTCCGTGCGGAGGAAGCAAGTTCACCCGCGAGGAGACAAGGGAACACACTTCCGATCTGACCAAACAACGAGGCCGGGCGCTACGCCCGTTGGAAGGCCGGTCACCGCCACGCCCCGAGGACCACGCGTCGTGGTGGCGCCCCTGGCACTAGCTGATCGCCGACACTGTCGCCCGAGGTGTGGCGGTGCGACGGACCAGGACGAGCCATGCCGCACGGCGAACTCCCGTCAGTGCTGCGTGGTGCTCCCATGGGAGCACGCCCATTCGGGGGTGCGGCTGCGCTCGGGGCAGGCGAGTGCAGAACGGCCCAATGGCGACGCATGGGACCCGGCCGGTCATTGATTCAGGAAGCGCTCGGCGACGTGCGCGACTCGCCCCTCGAAGACCTTTGCCGCGTCCGGGGTAATGGTCTTGAGGGCGACCATGCTGGTGAGATGACGTCGCAGAGTTCGGTCTGTACGTCGTCCCAGGTATGGCCGTTGCCCTTGCGGGGGTTGGAGCCGGTGACGCCGTGGATGGCTTCGGCGACTTCGCCGGTCTTCTAGCGGGTGGCGGTAAGGAAGCCGGCGAAGTCGGGCGGCGCTGAGCGCGGCGTCGCGCCGCCCGAGGATGCCGGTGGTTGTCTCGCCGATGCTTTGGTGGCACGCGGCTGGGGTGCTGGAGTTCGCGAATTGACTCAAGGTGATACCCGAACGGGGCGGCCAGGGAATCTATCATTCCGCGGCGGACGCCGCCCACCCCCTTGCCCATCCAGGCAACAATCCCAGCCAAAGAGGAGAGTTGCGGCCAGACCGCCACCCCTTTTGGAGTGCGAAAAACAGCTGTATACAACGGTCGCAATCCGGTCAATTGCGACAAGGTACAAGGTGATGCTTTCGGTCATTGTCGAGCAAACGACTTTACCTCGAAGGCTTGTTCATCGAGGATCTCCTTCGGAAATCCCATTGGGGACGATCGAAGGGAGAGTGTCAGCTTCATGAAAGCGATTGGCAGATCGGTTGCCCTCGTCGCCGCGGCCGCAGCCCTGTCCGCCGGAGCCCTTGTTTCTCCGGCCAGCGCGGCTACCCCTCAGGCGCCTGAGTTCCTGGGGCATCCGAAGGAGTGGGGGATGGTCACCTTCACCGTCAACCCGTCCGCACACTCTGTGAAGATGTCACCGACGGACGAAAATGTTGGGGGTGGAACGTGGAGTCATGGGACCGGCACTGACGGCATCTACAAGGGATGTTACTCCAATTACATCCACCCGTCGAAACGTCACTCCGCATCGGTGAGCATTGGCAATGCCACGGACAAGAGCTATGCAGATGCTGGTGACTGGGCAAATGCCTACGCCAGGTCAGGCTGGGCGTTCACTTGTAACGCCTACTGGGCCACCTACTAGCGCTTGGCTCTCCTGGCTTGAGGTCCCGGTCGGCCAGAGATGTGTGGCGGCCGGGGCCTCGGCCTCTTAACGACCCGCTTCCCACTCCCTGTAGGTGACGGATGTGCAGCACGGACGTCCAGCCACCCGACTCGACCTTCGGTTCGATGGATGTCGCGGCCGGTGCGCCTGAACTACCCTCCTCTCCTTGGCAGTTCTGTTGGTGCCTCCGCATCCTCAGTGTTCACCTCGCCTACCGGATGCGCCTGACGTTGGCCCGTAGACTCGCGACGACGACTGCCGTACTCTCAGGCAGAGTTGGTGTCTCACATGCACCCTGTCGCTGATTGCTGACTTGTCCCACCTGGTCACCGAAAAGGATATTTCTAATATCGTGCTCTCTTCGCGATCCCGTATCTGGGCATCTGTGGCTGCGCTGACGTTGGGCGCGCTAGTTGGGCTGCTTGCCCCCCTTCTTCTTGCCGCTGGCGGAACGGCAGGCCATGTGGCGAGTCTCGTACTGGGCGCCGGATGGGCTTGGGCGGCGATGGCATTCTGTGTGGGGGTCACGCGAAAATCCAGGGTTGAGTCCGCCGTTCTGGCACTTGCCGCCTTGGTTGCAGGTGTGGTCGTTTATTATGCGGCGGAAGCAGTACAAGGAAAATTCAGGGTACCGGACCTGCATTCCCATTCCGGGGCGGCAGTGAAGTTTTATTGGTCCGGTTTCTTGTCGTCGATGGCGGTCTGGTGCGTAGTCGCCTGCGTTCTCGGGCCTCTGCTGGGACTGGCTGGAAACCTTGCGCGGAATCAGGGATTTCGCGGTCTCCCCTTTCGGGTGCTGGTTCCGCTGGTGGCCATTGTCGACACGTCGATGCGAATCCGTTTCGATGCTCCGTTGCAAGGTGGGGTCCCTGCGGCTACGTGGAGTGTCATACGTCTCCTGGCGGTGGCTGCCGTCCTTGTCCTGGTGGGGCATGCGGTGGTCGTCCGCTGGTCACGTTCTTCCGTAAGACAACCGCGGGGTTGATTCCCTGCGGCACCTTTCACCGTCAGCGCGAATCCCGGCCTTACAAGCCCTTGCCAGGGACGCGGAGTCGGTCAACGGGCCGGGGCTGGACAGGCAAACGCTTACTTGTCGAGCCCCAGCAGGTGGCCTCTTGGTGCGCACCGGTCGGGGCAGGTACCGCCCACTCGTCTGCCGGCTGGAGGGGCATGGCTGGTTCGGGTGGGCGGTGGTTGTACCGAGTGTGCTCAACTTGAGCAGGTCGGCCCAGGTGTCTCAGAAGCCGAGGCGGCTCCATTGTTGGTTGAGCGGCGATCTGCGGCGGATGCTCGTGGTTCCCCATCGGATCGTCTGGGCTTTGACGGCGGCCTCGACGAACTCTGACCATTCCTCCTGGGTGCGGTTACCGGGAGACGGCTCGAACGCCACCAGGAGACGGACGGGGCCACCGTCGGCGACGTGCTGCAACCAGGCCCGGCCGGGATCGGGGATGCACATGCGCCAATCCTTGTCGCCGTAGTCGAGCGAGGCGACTCCCCGGTGCACGGACAATCGTGGGCCCACGTAAGGCGGTTCCTCCGCGACCGGGCGCAGGCGCAGGCACGCCGACAAGGCGCGCATGCCCGCGTCGATCCATTCAGGAGTCTCTCCGCGGCGGCGGGGCGGGGTGTGGGTCATGAGGAGTTGCGCCATCGGGCCGGCGTTCCCGTGGTGGATGCCGACCGTGTACGTGATGTCTGCCAGGAAGGCGAGACTCGGTGTGATCACGTGAGTCACCATGAGCGACTCCGGCGTTCGCGGTTCAGCACCACGACCCGGGCCCTGAGACGGTCCTGTGCGTTGGCGGGCCGGTAGCTCGAAGTGTGCCAGGGCTCCCCTCCGTCCAGAGGGCGAATGGTCACCTCGTGACCGTCCCACCCGATCGCCTTGCCCACACGGTCACGGCTGGTGTCTGTAACCAACTCGCCCGGTTCTGGAGCCCACTTCGGCATCCCGTCGGACTCATGGGCGTTCCGCTCGGCTGTGCCGTCCCGGTTGACGATGAAGGCCGTTCGGTGATCGACACTCGTTGTGTGCCGGTCGGGCTCGCTCATTGTGTGCTCCTCCCCTTGCGCCCCTGGTGGGTGCGGGTGATCTCCCGGGCGACGTCGAGGGGAGCGTTCACGGTCTTCGGCGGGTGATCTTTGAAGATCAAGACCTGGCCGTGCTCCGATCTGCGCATGTCCCGCACGCGTCGCCACGCGCCGTCGTGAAAGACCCAGTCGCCCTCTTTGACCCTCTCCAGCGAGACACGGATCTTCTTCGTCCCCCATGGGGCCGCGGTCTCTTCCGCCACCGGTTGCCTCCTCCTCGCACCGTTCGATCTCGCCGATGGCTGCGCGCCAGTCGAACCCGCCCCCAGGCGGGAGGAGTCAGACGCAGCTGAGCGACGATCCGTCGGAGTACGGGACGGGGTCGCCGATCCCGTGGACGACCCCGATACGCCTTCGCTTGGTGTCGAGGACGCGTATGCCTCGGGCGACCCAGCCGGGCGTGCCCACTGGCTGGTCGGCCGCCTCATTGCCTTCCCCGAACACGGGTCGGCGCGCGAGGGCGTGGGCCTCCGAGGCGGGGCAGGCGGAAGGCGTCAGACGATCAGGGCAGTCCTGAGTCACGGGGAACACACTGGACCGGTTGACCGGTCCAGTCAAGTCAACTGATCGAGCCCATCGGGTAGTTGTCCTGCCGCTCCCAGAGGTCCGAAGGGGTCACGCCTTCCTCGCACACCAGTGCGCGGCCGGTTTCGTCATAGGCGACATGCAGGTCAACGGCTACGGCCAGCGGGGGCTCGCGCTCGAACCGTGCTGCCTCATCCGCAGTGGCAAGCCGGACTGTTGTGATGTCGGTACCCCTGGCCGGCCGCCATCCGGTCTCACGTGCCACGTAGTTGGTGGTGCCCTCGGTGATCGGGCCCCTCTGCGCCAGGCGCGGGCAGCGATCGGCCACGTCCGGCGGGAACCAGGCGCTGACCAGTGAGAGCGGCGTTCCATCGTCAAGCAGGACGAACCGGTCCCGCCGCAGGGCCGACTCTTCGGGCCGGAGGCCAAGGGCGTCCCGGACGCGATCGGGCGGGACCTCTCGGGTAGGGGTGCCAAGCCTGCGGAATGGCCGACCACCGGACACCCGTGCGGTGTTGGCACGTCTCCCGCCTGCCGGCCTGGCCAGAGGGACGTCCGTCACCAGGACGCCGAGCCCCTGCCGCGAGACCACCACGCCATCGGCGCGCAGCATGTCCAACGCCTTGTTGACCGTGGCTCGCGAGACGCCCCACTGCTCGCACAGATCCCGGCTGGACGGCAGCAGGTCGCCGGGCCTGAACTCACCCTCGGTGATGCGCCTGCGCAGTGAGTCGGCGATCTGTTCGTACTTCAACACCGGCATGCCTACGACTCCGATCCGCTGGACAGGTTGACCGGCCAAGAGACAGCATGCTCCCCATGACTCTCCCGCCCGCAGTCGCCCCCGAGATCATCGCCTTCTACACCGGGGGGTACGACGAGGCGACAAGACTGACGTCTTCCGCTGACGGCAGGCTGGAACTGGTCCGCACCCAAGAGCTGCTGCGCCGCCACCTTCCGCCGGCGCCCGCGAGCATCCTGGACGTGGGAGGTGGGCCCGGCGTACATGCCAGGTGGCTGGCCGCCGATGGTTACGACGTCCATGTCGTCGACCCTGTTCCCCGTCACATCGAAGCAGCACAACAAGCCGGTTGCAGCGCAGAACTCGGTGATGCGCGGCAACTCGCAACACCTGATCACTCCTACGATGTCGTGCTTCTCCTCGGGCCGCTCTATCACTTGCTCGACCAGGAGGACAGGCTCCAGGCCTTGGCGGAAGCCCGCCGTGCCGTCAAGCCAGGCGGCTTGCTCGCGGCCGCCGCGATCAGCCGCTATGCCTCCTTGTTCGAGCACACGGCAACCACCTGGCTCGATCGCGAACGGGTACACGACGCGGTGAAGGACATCCTGGCCACCGGACGTCACGACCCGGGGCGCAAGGGCTTCACGGCCGCGTACTTCCACACGGCGGACGGGCTTGCGAATGAACTGGTCCTCGCCGGTTTCCAGGGTGTGAGTGTCTATGGCATTGAGGGGCCGACGTGGTCCCTGCTCAAAGCCGCTGAGCAACACACGGGCGACCAACTCGCCGATTCACCGATGTTCCGGGCCGCATTGGCGGCGGCCCGCATGGCGGAGGCGTACCCCGACCTGCTGGCAGCCAGCTCGCACATGCTGGCCGTCGCGCGGTCCTGAAAAGACGACCCGTTGATCCCCTGAGAGGACAGGCCGCATGACAGCCGATCAGCACGCCAAGGGTTCCGTGAGCTACCTCATGGAGATGGGTGCACTGAAGCGGGCGAAGCGTTCAGGCTGGTGGATTGCTGGCGTGAAGGACCCCGAAACGATCGCTGAACACAGCTTTCGCACTGCCGTCATCGGATCCGTTCTGGCCATGATGGAGGGGGCGGACCCGGCAAAAGTCGCGCTGCTGTGCACCTTCCACGACACCCAGGAAACGCGTGTCGGTGACATCCCGTGGATTGGCCGTCGCTACCTGAAGTCGGCGAAGAACGAAGACGTTACGGCAGACCAGGTTGCGGAAGCACACCCTGCGGTCGCCTCGGGTATTCAGGCCATCGTCGAGGAGTACGAGAACGGAGACTCCCCTGAAGTCGTGATTGCCCATGATGCCGACAAGCTTGAGTGCATGATCCAAGGGCTTGAGTATCTGGAGCAGGGCTACAGCAACGCCCAAGAGTGGGTTGACAGCACACGGGCCAAGCTCAAGACCCCGTCCGCAATCGCGCTGGCGAATGCGGCACAGGGCATGTCATCGATCGAATGGCAGCGGGTCTATCTGGGCTGATGCCAAACGGAAAGACGCCCCCGACATCGGCGCGAGGCCGACGTCGGGGGCAGTGCGCTATGGGGTACTCGCGGCCTGCCAGATGGAGACGAACAGTCCGGCGACCGCGAGGAGGGCGGCGCGGCTCGCGGTCGAGGCGGCATAGCCGTCCGGGCCTGTCGAGTGCTCGACCGGAGCGCGGGTGACCCCGACCGCTACAGCTCATCGTCCTCGTCGCCCGCGCTTGACTCGCGGACGTACCAGAGATCGAGCACGTACCGCTCCGGAACTGGGCATCGCTCCCACGCCTGACGCATGTCTTCCACGCTCCAGTCACTGGTGAGCTGCCGCACGACAGAGTCTCGGTACGCCACAACTTCTTCCCGGCCGCTCCACGAGGCATAGCCCTCGTACACGCCGGGACGAGGCAGTGACATCTCCCCGGCCGGCCCCGAGGTGAACTGATTCACCATCAGCACACCGTTCTCAGACTCCAGGGCCAGTCGGACAAAACCGCTCACGGACTGGCCAGGAGTCGGTTGCGGGCCGTCCCAAACCCTGATCACGACCTCGACCTTGATGTCGCGCTGAAGACTGTGGACGTACACGTGATACCCACTGCTGGCGACAACGTGAGCACGGGCATCCTCCAGCGCTTCGCTGTCGACGGCATCGGCTTCCGGATCGGAGATGTCCAGCGCTTCATAGTCCGGCTTGGCAAGCGTACGGATCTCGGTGATGAGAGCCATGCGGTCTTCCTCTGTTGTACAGATTCACGGAACGATGGTCACGTAGAAGGATTCTCCGCAGCGAGGCCCCCGTAGTCGTGGCCCGCGACACGAAAGGACTCATTGCCACCCTCAGCACCGCTGGCCGCGTACAAGCCCTCCCGATCCCCGTGGCGACGACCGGAGAAAAGCCACAACTGCCATGCGGCCAAGGCCCTGTACGGCTACCCTCCCCAAGATGACGTCCCCGCCGCCCGCCACCGCCCACTACCTCCGCAACGCCGCCTCCGGCCTCGTCGTCCGCGACGGACACGTCCTCCTCGTGCGCGGGACCTGGCACGGCTCCGAGGCCGAGATCCACTGGCTCCCCGGCGGGGGTCAGGAGCCCGGGGAGACGCTGGCCGCCTGTGCCGAGCGCGAGGTCCTCGAAGAGACGGGCGTGCGGGTCAAGGCCGGGCCGATGCTGGTGCTGCGCGAGCGCATCGCGGGGAATCACCCCGGCATCCCGGCGGAGACAGGGCATCACCGGGTGGAGGCGGTCTTCTGGTGCGACATCCTCCACCAGCCCGCGCGGCTCGGCGGGGACAACCACGACGACGCCCAGACCGGCGTCGACTGGATCCCCCTGGAGAAGGTGCACAGGCTGCGCATGGCTCCGCCCTTCCTCCAGGCCATGCTTCCCGACCTCGCCGCGCGAGCCGCCGCGGGGCGCGCGCACGCCTTTTACGCGGGCGACGTGGAGTGACGTGTCGGGGACGCCGGTCGGCCGAGGGGTGGGCCCGGCGGTGGACGCCGGCTTCGGCTCCGGACCCGGCCCCGGACCCGGAAGCCGACAGTAAACCCACTGGGGCGCCCCTCCGTAGATCTGTATCGTGCCGCCCATGGCCGCAGTACTCGAACTGACCACCTATCCCATCAAGGGCTGCGCCGGCACCCCCCTCACCGAGACCCTGCTCACCGAGGCGGGCCTCGCGCACGACCGTACGTTCATGGTTGTGGACGAGGGCGGCGGCTTCCGCAGCCAGCGCACGGATCCGAGGCTCGCGGTCGTCCGGCCCGAGGTTGACGCCGACGGCACGCGGCTCCTTCTCCGGGCGCCCGGAGTTGACGAACTCCGTCTCGATGTGGACCTGTTGGCGGCCCGCCGCGAGGTGGAGCTGTTCGGCAGGCCGTACCGGGGGATCGATCAGGGGGCGGAGGCTGCCGCATGGTTCTCGGAGGTGCTCGGTGCGGCCAGCCGGCTCGTGCGGGTCCCGCCCGAGCAGGAGCGGGTCACGGACGGCTGGATCCCGGGCCGGTGCGGTTACGCGGACAGCGGTGCGACGCTCGTGGTCTGTCCCGCCTCCCTCGCGGAGTTCAACCGCCGTGTCACCGAACGCGGCGGCGTGGCCCTGCCGATGGACCGTTTCCGGCCCAACATCGTCGTCGGCGGGGAGGGCTGGGACGAGCCGCACACCGAGGACCGCGCCCGCCGTTTCACCGTCGGCAATGCCGAACTGGGCTACGCCAAACTGGCCACCCGCTGCGTGGTGACCACCGTCGACCAGGACCAGGGCGTCAAGTCCGGACCGGAGCCGCTGCGTACGCTCGCCACGTACCGGCGCAGGGCGAAGGGCGGGGTCGCCTTCGGCGCGAAGTTCTCCGTCGTGCGGGCCGGGAAGCTGGCGGTCGGCGATGCCGTCACCGTCTCCGAGTGGGGGGAGTCGGAGCTGCGCCGGGTGGCCTGAGGCGGGTGCCGGAACCGGCGCGCAGGTCCGTACCAGCATGTCCGGCCGCTACCCCCCGTGTTCGTCCCCCGCGCCGCGGAATCCGCCGCGCGGGGGACGTTCCTTGCTCGTCCCCCGTCCGTCTTCCGTGCGTACCCCGCACGTCTTCCGTCGCACACCTGGTTTCACACGGGGTGTGCGCCGGTGACCCGCATTCACCCTCCGCACACGCTCCCGTGTGCGCTGCCCAGGCGGTTGACTCGACTCCGGCAGTTCGACTCACAGGTCGAACACGCAATCCGCACAGGCACTTTGCACGACGGGGGCTTCCCGGAAGGAGTACGGACCGTGACCATCCATCCCGAGCGCGACGCCAAGGCGGCCGAGCTCGCGGAGCTGCGGCGCAACCTCGATGTGGGCGTCGTCCGCATCGACGGCCATCTCGCCCTGCTGAGCCGGCGCAGCGACCAGACCGAGCACGAGATCGCCGAAGTGGCGCAGCGGGTACGGGCGTTGGAGCAGGGCAGGTGGCCGCTGCCGTCGATCGCCGCGCTCACCGGCGTCGCCGCCCTGGCGCTCGCCGTGTGGCAGGCGACGGGCCGGTGAGCGCGAGGGGTGCCCGGTCCCGCGGCCCGTGACCAGGAAGAGCCCTGATCCGGGGTCAGCCGAGCCGGATGTGGTGCAGCAGCAGCAGAGCGGCCGCCATGTTGGCGGCCGGCACCTCACCGCGGCCGATCATGTCGGGGACGAGCTTGAGCGGTACCCACTCCCTGCGGTCCGACTCGAAGTCGTCCTCGGGTTCGCCGATGTACTCGGCCTCGTCGGACCAGTAGATGTGATGGCGGGCGTCGGTGAGGCCGTTGGAGGGCTCGATCGACATCAGGTGCCGCAGCGGGCCGGGCCGCCAGCCCGTCTCCTCCTCCATCTCCCGGGCCGCCGCGTAGGCGAGGTCCTCGCCGTCCTCGACGACGCCGGCCGCCAGTTCCCAGCCCCAGTTGTCGGTGATGAAGCGGTGCCGCCACAGCAGCAGGACCTCGTTGGCCTCGTTGACCACCGTGGCCACGGCGACGGGCCGCAGCCGGATGAGGAAGTGGTCGAGGTGGCGGCCATCGGGGAGTTCGACGTCCGCGAGATTGACCCGGAACCAGCGGTTCGCGTAGACGGTCCGCTCCCTGAGATTCTTCCAACGCACGTGTTGCCACCTTCCGCCGAGGTGGCCACCTCCCCGGGCGCTGAACTCACAAGGGCACGCGCAGCGCCCCGTCGATCATTTCTGCGGCCTCGGCCGTCGCCGCACACCCACTTTCGATCAGGTGCTCGCGCACCGCCCGGAGCCGATCCCGTAAGCGCTGCGATTCCATGCCTCTCGCCTGCTCGGTCATCTCCCGTGCGGTGGCCACCGCCTTGTCCGCGTCTCCTTGACGCAGCTCGATGTGCGTGAGCATGGCGAGCCGGTGGACACGGCCCCGGTCGTGCGCGGGGGTGTCGACGGCCCGGTCCGCGTGCTCACGGGCGGGTCCGAGGTCGCCGAGGCTCAGCAGCGCCTCCGCCACCTGGACGTTCACCAGGCCGGGCTGGACGTAGCCGGTCTCGGCGGGCTCCTGACCGCGGCGGATGCGTTCGGCCGCGGTCTCGGCGCGGCGGATGCAGGCGAGCGCGCCGGCGCCGTCGCCGAGTCGCGCGTACGCCTTGGCCTGCATGGCGTAGAGGTCGGCGGCGAGCGCCGGGGTGAGCTCCGCGCCCGCGGCCCGCAGCGCGGACTCGGCGAACGCGACCGCTTGCCGGTACTCCCGCATGAACAGCGACTGGTTGACGAGCAGGGCGATGACGTACGCGCCGAGTCCGCGGTCGCCGCTGGCCTTGGCCAGCCGCAGCGCCTGGTGGAAGTAGCGCTGGGCGAGTCCGTGGGCGTCGGAGTCGTACGCGCAGATGCCCGCGACGGCGACCAGTCCGCCGGTGGCCCGGTGCAGTTGCCGGCCCGTCTCGTCGGGATAGCTGCCGCGCAGCAGGGGCGCGGCCTCGGCGTTGAGGAAGCCCACGACGCGGGCGCGCGTGGCGATGCCGCCGGCCTTGCGGTACATCTGCTCGTAGTGGGTGCGGGCGGCGCGCAGCATCTCGATGTCGTCCATGGAGACGCGGGTGAGGCCGCGCCGGGAGACATCGGCGTCCTCGGGCGGGTTCTCCCACTCCCAGACGGGGATGACGGCGGGGGTGCCGGTGACGGCGGGGGCGGTGACGACGTGCTCACGCTGCTGTTCGTCGGAGCGCCACAGGGCGGTGGCGCGCTCGACGAAGCCCGAGAGCGGGGTGTTGGGCAGCCGGGGACTGCCGGGCCTGCCCAGGCCGATGTCGTCTAGGGTGAGCGGGCGGTGCAGCCGCTCGCCGAGGACCTCGCAGATCAGGTCCGGCACCTGGCCGCGGGGCCGCTGGCCCTTCAACCAGCGGGCCACGGCGGTGTGTTCGTACCGCAGTGCCAGCCCCCGGGCCCGGCCCGCCGCGTTGACGTGGGCCGCCAGACCGGCATGGGAGATGCCGGCCTCGTCGAGGATGGCGTCGAGAAGAGTATTGGGCTCCATCCTGCCCTCCGACCTGCCTCCGAAGCGCTCGGTGGGATCAGCGTAGTGGAGATCCCTTCGCACGGGGTGTGAACCGGCCGTCGCGCTGGGGCATCAGACCGGTGCGCCGGGTTCCTCTCCCTCGCCCGACTCCCGCCGCTTTCGCGCCTGTTGGGCCGCGGCGCGCGGTCCGGCGCCCTCCGGTTCCTGCGGTACGGACTCCAGGGGCGGCGGCACGCTCGCGGCGGGCAGGGCGGGCGCGGAGGCGACGGCGGACAGCGGGGCGGCGACGTCCTCCAGCGCGGTGCCTTCGGCGTCGACGCCGAGGAAGACCTCGGTCAGGCCGCCGAGCATCATCACGGCGGCGCCGAGCAGATAGCCGAGGAAGAGCCGGGTGCGGTCGTGCCCGTCGCCGATCAGGTGCCCGTACAGATAGGGGCCGGTGGCGCCCACGCACTGGGCGAGCGCGAAGAAGACGGCGATGGCCTGGCCGCGCACCTCCAGCGGAAAGATCTCACCGACCGTCAGATATCCGGCGGAGGCGCCCGCGGAGGCGAAGAAGAAGATGACGCACCAGGCGGTGGTCTGGGTGGTGGCGCTGAGCACGTCGGCCTGGAACAGGGCGGCGGTCAGGGCCAGGGCGACGCCGGAGAAGAGATAGGTACCGGCGATCATGCGGCGCCGGCCGACGGTGTCGAAGAGCGGGCCGAGCAGGACCGGGCCGAGCAGATTGCCGGCGGCGAAGCCCATGAGGTAGAGCGGGGCGCGGTCCGCGTCGACGCCGTAGAAGCGGGTCAGGACGAGGGTGTAGGTGAAGAAGATGGCGTTGTAGAGGAAGGACTGGGTGATCAGCAGCGAGGAGCCGAGCACGGAGCGGCCCGGGTAGCGGCGGAACAGCAGCCGCAGCAGGGTGGGGTAGCCGGCGCGCGGAGTCTGCCGGAGGAGGATGGCCCGGTCCGCGTCGACGGGCGCGAGGCGGTGCCCGGCGCGTTCCACCTCGCGCTCGATGCGGGCGATGGCCTCCTCCGCCTCGGCCGGCCGGCCGTGCATGGCCAGCCAGCGGGGGCTCTCGGGGAGTTGACGGCGGATCAGGAAGACGGTGAGGCCGAGGAGGGGGCCGAGCAGGAAGCCGAGCCGCCAGGCGATCCGGTCCGGGAAGGTGTGCAGCAGCCACAGTTCGGCGGCGGTGCCGAGGATCGCGCCGGCCCAGTAGGTGCCGTTGACCAGGAGGTCGACGCGGCCCCGGTAGCGGGCCGGGACCATTTCCTGGATCGCGGAGTTGATGGCCGAGTACTCGCCGCCGATGCCGGTGCCGGCGAGGAAGCGGGTGAAGTACAGGAAGGCGTTCCAGGCGGTGCCCTGACCGAGGGTCAGGGCGGTCAGTCCGCTGCCGAAGAGGTAGACGCCGAAGGTGAGCAGGAAGAGCCGGCGCCGCCCGAGCCGGTCCGCGAGCCGCCCGAACCACAGCGCTCCGGCGACCTGCCCGACGAGATAGACCGTGGCGATCAGGCCCGCGTCCCCGGCGGTCAGACGCAGGGTGTCGCTCCGGGTGAGGACGGCCGCGACCGCGCCGGCCACGGTGATCTCCAGCCCGTCCAGGATCCAGGCGACACCGAGCGCCACGACCATCCTGGTGTGGAAGGGCGACCAGGGCAGCCGGTCGATCCGCGCGGGCACGAGGCTGCGCACGACCTCCCCGGGTCCGTGCGCGGGCGGCGCGGGAGGTGCGGTCACGGTACGAACGCCTCCTCGGGTGCTGCGGCCACGGGTGCCGCGCGGCGGGCGGCTCCGAGGCACAACGAGGGGCGGGGGCGGGGGTGACGGGGCAGTCGGTTCCGGGCCCGAGGCGTGCACGGAAGGGTCAAGTGCCGGTGGGGGCCGGTCGGTTGCGGTCGACGGCGATCGGTGGGGATCGGCTGCGGCGGGGCGACGGCAGCGTGGGCGGTGACCGTGGCGAGCGACGGGGCTGGTTGTACGGACGGGCGGCGGCCGGGTGCGGGCGGGTGCGAGCGGACCGGACCGGGTGCGGGGACGGGGGCCAGGCACGTGGGAGCACAGGAGCGGCTCCGCCGGGTGTACGGACCGGCGGCAGCCGGGTGCGAGCGGACCGGGCCGGGTGCGGGGACGGGGCCGGGCACGCGGACAGGGGCCAGGCGCGGGGACGGGGGCCGGCTCTACGGCCGGGCGGCGGTCGGCTGCGGGCGGACGGGGCCGGGCGCGCGCAGAAGCGCAGGACCGGCACCGCCGGGTGAACGGACCGGGCCAGGACCGGGCGCATGGAACGGGACGGGATCCGGTGCGCGGAGGGAGGAGCCGACAACGCGCGTGAGCACGGGACCGGCGCCGCCGGGTGGACGGACCGGGCCGGGACCAGGCGCACGGAACGGGACGGGATCCGGTGCGCGGACCGGGACGGGGGCCGGTGCTCGGACGGCCACTGGCCGTACCGCGCGGGACGGCAGGCGAGCCGTCCGCCACGCGCCCCCCTGCCCACACCTCTCCGGCAAGGGCCGACAGCAGGGCGGGAGCGCAGGACGACCGGGCAGGGGCCGATGCGCGGGCGGCGACTGGCCGTACAGCGGGACGACGGGCGAGCCGTCCGTCCCACGCGGCCCTGCCCGCACCCCTCCGGCAGGGGCCGGCAACGGGCGGGAACGCAGGACCGGGCCGGCCGGGAACGTCAACTGCCCCCTGGCAGCGCCCCCTTGGCCGCTCCCGAGCGGCCCAGGACCAGGAGTGCGATGTCGTCCGTGATCCTCCCGCCCGTGTGCCGCAGCAGTGCCGACTGCACCCGTTCCACGACGCGTGCCGGGACGAGCGGGGTGCAGCGGGCCGCTTCGGCGAGGGCGTTCGCGAGGGGGAAGAAGGTGCCGCGCCGGTCGCGGGCGTCCTCGGCGCCGTCGGTGTGCAGGACGAGGGCGTCGCCGGGGCGCAGCCGGGTCAGCCGGGAGACGGGCAGTTCGGGCGGGAGCGGGAACAGCCCGAGCGGGGGCAGTGGTTCCTCGCAGGCGGGGACGGCCCGCGCGCTGCTGCGGCCGGTGGCGGAGAGCCGGTGCGGCCAGGGGTGGCCGCAGTTGAGGGCCGCCACGGAGCCGTCGGCGTGCAGCTCCAGCAGCAGGACGGTGACGAATTCCTCGTCCGTGAAGCGTTCCTGCCCGGGGCGCGCCGGGGCCGTGACGTGCCGGCGGTCCTTCAGGTGACGCTGGAAGGTGCGCTCCAGCCGCCGCAGGACGGCGGGGAGTTCGGCTTCGTCGTGCGCGGCCTCGCGGAAGCTGCCGAGCACGGCGGCGACGGTGTGGACGGCGGTGAGGCCGTGGCCGCGCACGTCCCCCATGACGACGCGCAGGCCGTGCGCGGTGGCCAGCACCTCGTAGAGGTCGCCGCCGACGAGGGTGCCGTGGCTCGCGCACAGGTGGCCGGCGGCGATGCGGACGCCGCCGAGGGCGGGCGGCAGCGGCCGCAGCAGCGCGTGCTGGGCGGTGACGGCGACTTCGTGGGCGCGGTCCAGCTCGCGCAGCAGCCGCATGCGGCGGCCGGTGATGACGTAACTGGCGCCGACCACGGCCAGGATGGCGCAGCACGTGCCGACACGTACGTCCGCGTCGACGGTGCTGGAGGGGCCGTAGGGCAACAGCACGAACAGGGCGCACAGGGTGGACATCGTGATGCACTGCCGTCTGCCGGTGCCGGCGCAGGCGATCGCGGGGGTGGCGGCGAGGAGTTGGAGGGCCGGGGCGCGTCGGGAGGCGGCCGACTCCCAGACGATCACGGCGAGCACCCACAGTCCGGGGAGCGCGAAGACCAGCGCCCGTACTCCCGCCTGTGTCCGGATCATGCGCCAGCCCCCTAGCCGCGACAACGCGTCATTCTCGCGAGCACGCAGAGCTACGTTGATATCACAGCGTTCGTTTCCACCCCATTGAGTGATATTCGAACACACTCGGGGACGGTGTGCGCGAGGGGCGCACCCGGTGACCCGGATGCGCCCCTCCACGGCCTTGGGCCGGCACGGCAGTTGACCTGCCGCTACGGCTGGCGGCACGGGGTGACGGCGTGCGAAGCCGTCCGCGCGCCGTCACGCGCCGCGCAGTACCGCCCCCGTGCGTTCGACCGCGGCGGCCACAGCGGCGTCACGCGCCGCGCCGGCCTCCTCGGCGGTCAGGGTGCGGTCGGAGGCGCGGAAACGCAGCGCGTAGGCCAGCGACTTCCGGCCCTCGCCGAGCTGTTCGCCGGTGAAGACGTCGAACAGGCGCAGCGATTCGAGGAGTTCACCGGCGCCGTCACGCAGCGCGGCCTCGACGTCGGCGGCGGCGACGGAGCCGTCGACGACGAGCGCGACGTCCTGCGTGGCGACGGGGAAGGCGGACACGTGCGGTGCCTCGACGACACCGGCGCCCGCCTGCTCCAGGCGGTCGAGGTCGATCTCCATCGCGCAGGTGCGCTCCGGCAGGCCGAGCGCCTTGACCGCGCGGGGGTGGAGCTCACCGGCGTTGCCGACGAACACCTCCTGGCCGTCGATCACCACGAGCAGCGCGGCGCAGCGGCCGGGATGGAACGGCGCCCTCTGGTCCTGGCGGACGATCAGCTCGGCGCCGGCGGCAGCCGCGACCGTACGGGCCGCCTCGACGGCGTCCGCCCAGGTCGCGGGGCGGCCCTTGCCCCACCAGCCGGCCTGCTCACGGGCGCCGGCGAGGACGACGGCGGCGTGCCGGGGCTGGCTGGGGAGCGCGGCGTTCAGGCCCGCGATCTCCTCGTCGGTGGGGCGGCGGTCGATCGGCAGCCGGGCCGCGGCGGGCTCGGAGCCGGTCGGCAGGAAGACCAGACCGGTCTCGAACAGCGCGAGGTCGTGCTCACCGCGGCCGTCGTTGCGGCGCAGGGCGGCGAACAGCCCCGGCAGCAGCGTGGTGCGCAGCGCGGGCTCGGTGTCCGCGAGCGGGTTGATCAGGCGCACCACGGTGCGGCGCGCGTCGTCGGCCTCCAGGCCCAGCTGGTCGAAGACGCCCTCGCCGAGGAACGGGTAGTTCAGCGCCTCGACGTAGCCGGCGCCGGCGAGGGCCCGGCCGACCCGGCGGTGCAGCCGCTGCCGCTCGGTCAGACCGCGGCCGGCGGGCGGCTGCGGCAGGGTGGCGGGCAGGTTCTCGTAGCCCTCCAGCCGGACGACCTCTTCGGCGAGGTCGTTGGGGTCGGTCAGGTCGGGGCGCCAGCTGGGCACGGTGACGATCAGCTCGTCCTGCCCGTAGACGTCGCAGCCGACCTGCTGGAGGCGGCGCACGACGGTCTCACGGCCGTAGTCGACGCCGGCGACGCGGTCCGGGTGGTCGGCGGCCATCGCGATGGTGCGCGGCGCGCCGGGGGTGGCGACCTCGGTGACGCCGGCCTCGGCGGTGCCGCCCGCGAGCAGCACCAGCAGGTCGACGGTGCGCTGGGCGGCGGCGGAGGCGGCCTGCGGGTCGACGCCGCGCTCGAAGCGCTTGGACGCCTCGGTGGACAGCTTGTGCCGGCGCGCGGTACGGGCGATCGGCACCGGGTCGAAGTGGGCGGACTCGATGACCACTTCGGTGCTGCCGCGGCCCGCGGCGTGGTCGGCGATCTCGGTGTCGGCGCCGCCCATCACCCCGGCCAGGCCGATCGGCCCGGAGCTGTCGGTGATGACGAGGTCCTCGGCGTCCAGGACGCGCTTGGCGCCGTCGAGGGTGGTGAGCTTCTCGCCGGGCTGGGCGCGGCGCACACCGATGGGGCCGTCGAGACGGGCGCGGTCGTAGGCGTGCAGCGGCTGGCCCAGTTCGAGCATCACGTAGTTGGTGACGTCGACGGCGAGCGAGATCGGGCGCATGCCCGCCTTCTGGAGCCGGCGCTGCAGCCAGATCGGCGAACGGGCCTCGGGGTTCAGGCCCGTGACCGTGCGGGCGGTGAAGCGGTCGCAGCCGGCCGGGTCGGCGACCTTGACCGGGTAGCCGGAGGCGTTGGGCGCGGGCACGTCCAGCAGGGCCGGGTCGCGCAGCGGCAGCCCGTAGGCGGTCGCGGCCTCGCGGGCGATGCCGCGCATCGACAGGCAGTAGCCGCGGTCGGGGGTGACCGCGATGTCGAGGACCTCGTCGACGAGCTCCAGCAGCTCCATCGCGTCGGTGCCGACCTCGTGCTCGGGCGGCAGCACGATGATGCCGTGGCTTCCGTCGTCGCCCATGCCGAGCTCGTCGCCGGAGCAGATCATGCCGCGCGACATCCGGCCGTAGGTCTTGCGCTCGGCGATCCGGAAGTCGCCGGGCAGGACGGCGCCGGGCAGTGCGACGACGACCTTGTCTCCGACGGCGAAGTTGCGGGCACCGCAGATGATCTCCTGCGGCTCACCGGTCCCGTTGGCGCCCGCCACGTCGACGGTGCAGAAGCGGATCGGCTTCTTGAAGCCCTCCAGCTCCTCGATGGTCAGGACCTTGCCGACGACGAGCGGGCCGGTCAGCTCGGCGCCCAGCTGCTCGACGCGCTCGACCTCCAGGCCGGCGGCCACGAGCTTGGCCTGGACGTCCCGGCCGGTCTCACCGGCGGGGAGGTCGACGTATTCCCGCAGCCAGGAAAGCGGGGCGCGCATCAGATCTCCATCCCGAACGGCCGGGTGAAGCGCACGTCACCTTCGACCATGTCTCGCATGTCCTCGACGTTGTGGCGGAACATCAGCATTCGCTCGATGCCGAACCCGAAGGCGAAGCCGCTGTACTTCTCCGGGTCGATGCCCGCGGCGGTCAGCACGCGGGGGTTGACCATCCCGCAGCCGCCCAGCTCGATCCAGCCCTCGCTGGAGCAGGTGCGGCAGGAGCGGTCGGGGTTGCCCACCGAGGTGCCGCGGCACACGTAGCACTGCATGTCCAGCTCGGCGGACGGCTCGGTGAACGGGAAGTAGTTGGGGCGCAGCCGGGTCGTCAGGCCCTCACCGAACAGGGCGCGCACCATGTGCTCGATGGTGCCCTTGAGGTCGGCCATGGTCAGGCCCTCGTCGATGGCGAGCAGCTCGACCTGGTGGAAGACCGGGGTGTGGGTGGCGTCCAGCTCGTCCATGCGGTAGACGCGGCCCGGGCACACCACGTAGATGGGGGGCTCGCGGTCGAGCATGGAGCGCACCTGCACCGGGGAGGTGTGGGTGCGCAGCACGACACCGGAGTCCTCCTCGCCGGCCCGGACCGGGCCCTGCACGAAGAGGGTGTCCTGCATGGCGCGGGCCGGGTGGTCCTGGGCGATGTTCAGGGCGTCGAAGTTGAACCACTCGGCCTCGACCTCGGGGCCCTCGGCGACCTCGTAGCCCATGGCGACGAAGACGTCCTCGATGCGCTCGCACAGGGTGGTCAGCGGGTGCCGGGCGCCGGCGGGGGTGCGGTCGTGGGGCAGGGTGACATCCACCGCCTCCTCGACCAGCACCCGGGCGTCGCGCTCGGCCTCCAGCTCGGCCTGCCGGGCGGCCAGCGCCTTGTTCACGGCACCGCGGGCCATGCCCACGCGCTTGCCGGCCTCGGCCTTGGCGTGCGGGGGCAGGGCGCCGATCTCGCGGTTGGCGAGGGCGAGCGGCGAGGTGGGGCCGGTGTGCGCGACCTTGGCCTCGTGGAGCGCGTCGAGGTCCCCGGCGGCGGCGAAGGCGGCGAGCGCCTCGGCCGTCCTGCGCTCGATCTCTTCCGGTTTCAGTGCCTCGACCTCGACAGGGTCGTACGACTTATTGGGTGCGGACATCTCTTCCCGTGCTTCCGATGGGCTGGCTTCGTGCGCTGCGCGGTTTCGCCCGACGACCTTGGCCAAAGGTGGTGCCAAAGGTGCCAAAGGTCGAGTCTAAAGGGCGCGTGCGGTGGGGTGGGCCCGCGGGCTGCCGATCCGGGAGGGGCGCTGCCTGCCGCGGCGGGTGCCGTCAGGACTGGCAGAGCACGGCCGGGGTGCCCACGGGCAGGGTAAATCGGAACTGCGCGCCGCCGCGAGCGGCCCGCTCCACCGTGATCGTCCCGCCGTGGGCCTCGACGATGCCCTTGACGATGTACAGCCCCAGGCCCGTGCCGCCGCGCTTGCTGCCCCGCCAGAAGCGGGTGAAGACGCGGCTCATCGATTCCTCCGGAATGCCTGGTCCCTCATCGCTCACGGTCACCGCCGTGCCTTCCGCCCGTGCCTTGGTGCGCGCGGGCGCGACTTCTATGGTGACCGTTCCCTCGCCGTGGCGCACCGCGTTTTCCAGCAGATTGCCGAGCACCTGGTCGACCTTGTCGGGGTCGGCCCACAGCTCGGGCAGCGGCTCGACGACACGGATCAGGAAGCGCTCGGGCCGCTGGCCGGCGGTGGTGTGCGCCAGGACGTGCCGGCGCACGGCGGCGGCGATGTCCACGCGCTGCCGGCGCACCTCCAGGCGTCCGGAGTCGATGCGGGAGATGTCGAGGAGTTCGGCGATGAGCCGGGTGACGCGGTCGGCGTCGGCGTCGACGGTCGCCAGGATCAGCCGCTTCTGCTCGTCGGTGAACCGCTCCCACTTGGCGAGCAGGGTCGCCGTGAACCCCTTGACGGAGGTCAGCGGGGAGCGCAGCTCGTGCGCGACGGTGGCGATGAGCTCGGCGTGGCTGCGCTCGGTGCGCCGCCGGGCCTCGGTGCCGCGCAGCTGGACCACCAGGCGCAGCACGCGCCCGGTGGGCCGCTCGCGCACGTACCGGGTAGTGACGAGGACTTCGCGGCCGCCGGGCAGCAGCAGATTGCGCTCGGGCTGGCCGACCCGGGTGACGGGCCCGCCGTAGGGGTCGGTCAGCGGCCACCAGCGGCGGCCGTCCAGGTCCTCCAGGGGCAGGGCGGCCTCCAGGGGCCGGCCGAGGACCTCGGCGGGGTGGACGTCGGTGATCCGGGCGGCGGCCGCGTTGAAGCAGGTCACCCGCCCGTTCTCGTCGGCGACGACGAGGCCGTCGGGCAGCTCGTCGGGGTGGGGCACCGAAGCGGCCGGGGTGGTCTCCCCCGCCCCGCCCTCGTACCCGGCGCACGCGCTGCCGTCCGCGGCGGCCGGAGCGGTGTCGGCCACGCTTCCCGGCGTCCTGGCATTCATCATCCGCACCCCCTCCCGATCCCCCCGGGGGGCAACCCTACTAGCTGGAGGTCACGCAGCGGCACCCTCCGGGTGCGCGCTGCGCACGGGCGGAGGCGTACAGGCACACCGCCGCGGCCGTCGCGAGGTTCAGGCTCTCGGCCTTGCCGTGGATGGGGACGCGGACCACCTCGTCGGCGAGCGCCCGGGTCTCGGCGGGCAGCCCCCAGGCCTCGTTGCCGAACAGCCAGGCGGTGGGCCCGCCCATGGTGCCCTCGTCGAGCTCGCTGTCCAGGTCGCGCTCGCCCGCGCCGTCGGCGGCCAGTACGCGTACGCCCGCGCCGGTCAGCCCGCGCACCGCCTCCTCGACGGGGACGCCGACGGCGACCGGCAGGTGGAAGAGGGAACCGACCGACGCCCGTACCGACTTGGGGTTGTACAGGTCCACGGAGGCGTCGGTGAGTACGACGGCGTCCGCTCCGGCGGCGTCGGCGCAGCGCAGCACGGTGCCCGCGTTGCCGGGGTCGCGGACGTGCGCGAGGACGGCGACGAGCCGGGGGCGGGCGGCGAGGATCGTCTCGAACGGCGAGTCCAGGAAGCGGCAGACGCCGATCAGGCCCTGCGGGGTGACGGTCTGCGAGAGGCCGGCGACCACCTCGTCGGAGGCGAAGTGCACCCGGACCCCGGCGGCGTGCGCGGTGGAGACGATCTCCTCGTGCCGTTCGGCGGCCTCGGCCGTCGCGAACAGCTCGACGAGGGTGGGCTCGGCCCCGCTGCGGTGCAGGATCGCCTCGCGGACGGCCTGCGGGCCCTCGGCGATGAACCGGCGCTCCTTGACCCGGAAACTGCGCTTGGCCAGCCGCCGGGCGGCGACGACGCGGGGGGAGCGCGGGGAGATCAGCTCGGGGGTGCCCATGGGCGGCGGCTCACTTACCTTCTGTGGGGTCCGGGGTGGTGCTGTCCGGGGTGGTGCGCGGGGGACGGCGCGGGCCTCGTACGGCGGCCGGCACGACGGCCTGCACGGCGGCCGATACGGCGACGGACCCGCAGGCCGGGCCTGCGGGTCCGTTCACAGCCTCGGGGGCGCCGGTCAGGCGGCGGCCTTCGGGGCGTTGACGTCGGCCGGCAGCGCCTTCTGGGCGACCTCGACGAGCGCGGCGAACGCGTTCATGTCGTTGACCGCGAGCTCGGCCAGCATCTTGCGGTCCACCTCGATGTTGGCGGCCTTCAGACCCTGGATGAGGCGGTTGTAGGTCATGCCGTTCTGGCGGGCAGCGGCGTTGATGCGCTGGATCCACAGCTGACGGAAGTCGCCCTTGCGCTTCTTGCGGTCGTTGTAGTTGTAGACCAGGGAGTGGGTGACCTGCTCCTTGGCCTTGCGGTACAGGCGGGACCGCTGGCCGCGGTAGCCGCTGGCCGCTTCGAGGATCGCCCGGCGCTTCTTGTGGGCGTTGACTGCCCGCTTGACGCGTGCCACTTGTTTAACTCCTTGTAGCGGGGCCGCGGTTGTCTCTCACGCGGCCCGGAAACGATTGGGTCCCGGTCGTCGACGCGCACCCCGGGCCTTGAGGGCCGGCGGGGTGTCCGGCGTCACTTGCCGAGAAGCTTCTTGATCTTCTTGGCGTCGCCCGGGGCCATCTCGGCGTTGCCGGTGAGGCGACGCGTCAGCTTGGACGACTTGTGCTCGAGCAGGTGGCGCTTGCCGGCGCGCTCCCGCATGACCTTGCCGGAGCCCGTGATCTTGAAGCGCTTGCTGGCACCGCTGTGCGTCTTGTTCTTCGGCATCGCGCCGTATCTCCTCGTCGGTGGCGCTCTCCGCCCGCGGTGGGGCAGGCGGGAACGTCAGCTGTGTTCGTTTGCTGTCCGGGGCGGGTGCCCCGGGGCGATCCGGGGCGCGCACGCCCCGGGATCACGCCTCTGCAGGCTCCTCGGCAGCGGCCGCGGCGGAGGAGTCCCGGCGGCCCGCCTTGCGGGCGGCCTGGGCCTCGCGGGCCTCGGCCATCGCCTCGGTCTTCTTCTTGTGCGGACCGAGAACCATGATCATGTTGCGGCCGTCCTGCTTGGGGTTCGACTCGACGAAACCCAGGTCCTGGACGTCTTCCGCGAGCCGCTGCAGCAGTCGGTAGCCCAGCTCGGGCCGGGACTGCTCGCGACCACGGAACATGATCGTGATCTTGACCTTGTCGCCCTGCTTGAGGAACCGGACGACGTGACCCTTCTTGGTGTCGTAGTCGTGCGGGTCGATCTTCGGCCGGAGCTTCATCTCCTTGATGACCGTGTGCGCCTGGTTCTTGCGCGCCTCACGGGCCTTCATGGCCGACTCGTACTTGAACTTCCCGTAGTCCATGAGCTTGCAGACCGGCGGGCGTGCGTTCGCCGCCACCTCGACCAGGTCGAGGTCGTACTCCTGCGCAAGCTCCAGGGCCTTGGCAAGCGGCACGATGCCGACCTGCTCGCCGCTGGGACCGACAAGTCGCACCTCGGGAACGCGAATCCGGTCGTTGATGCGGGGCTCGGCGCTGATGGATCCTCCTCGGTAGCACCACACGGCCGTCCGGCAGGGGGCCGCGTAACGTCTTTCGTCAGACCAACCGCGACGGCGCAAGAAAAATGCCCCGGACGGGACACAGGCGGGGCTCCAGAAACCGGAACACCGCCACGGTCTGCGCCGCGGGGCGTATGTCGGCGGCTCCATCGTCCGTACGGAACGATGGGCACCGCCTGACCGGAGACCTGCCGGCCACTGGCCGACGAGGTGGGAGTTCGGAGCCTCCACTTGTGGGCCGTACACATGAGTGTCCGGCCGGTCGCTACACGAGGTTATCAAACATGCCGAACAGGTGCTAACCCGGTGCACCGGAGCGCGGCCCCGGCGCACCCACCGGGTCCAGGCCGGGACACGGTCCCGGGCCCGGACACGGGTTCAGGCGAAGACCGGGCCCGTGAACTTCTCGCCCGGCCCCTGGCCCGGCTCGTCGGGCACCACCGAGGCCTCACGGAAGGCGAGCTGGAGCGACTTCAGCCCGTCGCGCAGCGGGCCCGCGTGGAAGTTGCTCACCTCGGTGGCGCTCGCGGTGACCAGCCCCGCGAGGGCGGTGATCAGCTTGCGGGCCTCGTCCAGGTCCTTGTGCCGCTCGCCGTCCTCGGCGAGGCCGAGGCTGACCGCCGCCGCGCTCATCAGATGGACCGCGACCGTGGTGATCACCTCGACCGCCGGCACGTCCGCGATGTCGCGGGTGAGGGCGTCGAAGTCGGGAGCCCCCTCGGCGGGGGCGTCCGCGGGGCCGGTGGTGGAGTCGTTGCTGATGGGGGTCGCGTCGCTCATGGCGCCCACGATACGGGCCGCTCCGGCGCGGGCACGCACCGGATACGGCCCCCGGCGGGCGGGTCAGGCGATGCCCGCCGTGCCCTCGCCCTCGTTGCCTCCCCGGCGTTTGTTGTTCTCCTTGTACCTGCGGCCGACCGCGAGTTCGTCGGCGAGGTTCACCGAGCCCTGCGGCGGGTGGGTGATCCGGTGCACGTACGCGGCGAGGGCACCGCCGATCAGCGGGGCGACGAAGAACAGCCACAGCTGCGACAGGGCACCGTCGCCCGCGAACAGGGCGGGGCCCAGGCTGCGGGCCGGGTTCACGGAGGTGCCCGTCAGCGGGATGCCCACCAGGTGGATCGCCGCCAGGGCCAGCCCGATGGGCAGGCCGTCGAAGCCGACGACCGCGACCTTGTGGGTCACCGCGAGGTAGACGCTCACCAGCAGGAAGGTCAGCACGATCTCGGCGACCAGGGCGCCGAAGGTGTTGATGTGCACGGCCGAGCGGTGCCCGAAGCCGTTGCTGCCGAAGGCACCCTCGGTCTTCAGGCCCGGCACCTGTTTGGCGACCAGGAAGAGCACGGCCGCGCCGACGATGCCGCCGACCAGCTGGGCGATCCAGTACTCGATGGCCGTGTGCAGGGAGATCCGGCCCTCCAGCAGCACGCCCAGGGTCACGGCCGGATTGACGTGACAACCCGAGATCGGACCGAAGGAGTACGCGAGGGCCAGCAGGGTGAAGCCGAAGGACACGGCGATGCCGAGCACGCCGATGTAGTCGGCCGCGAGGACCGCGGAGCCTACCGCGAAGAAGACCAGCAGCGCCGTGCCGAGGAACTCGGCCGCGACGGTCCTCGTCTGGACGGGGTCGAGCTGGACCGACCCCAGTTTGACGGCGTCCATGGCGTCCTCCTGAGGGGCTCGTGGACTGTCCCTGGCATTGTCGGACGATCCACGGCCGGGCGCCTGTCGGCGATCAGGGGCGCTGGATGGACACCACCCGCGCCGGGATGCTCAGCGGCGGAACAGCGGCTCCCCCGGCACGCTGGCGCCCGCGGGCAGCAGGGCCAGGTCCAGGCCGCGCACGAGCCGGGCGCGCAGCACCTCGTCGGCCGCGAGCGCCCCCGCGACGCGCTGGACGACCTCGGCGGGCGGGGCCTGCGGTACGAGCGCGAGGGCGAGGGTGCCGTCGGCCTCGGCCGAGGGGGCCAGGTGGGCGCTCAGCACGCCCTCCTCGGCGGCCAGGACGCCCCGCAGCGCCTCGGCGACCGCCGGGTCCTCCAGCGGGTCGGTGCTCACCCGGCCCTCGGCCAGGGCGAGCAGGGCGGGGCCGGTGAGCTGGTAGGTGACGGGGCCGGAGACGTCGAGGACGACCGTGTCGGCCTTCTCGTGCGCGGCCGCCCGGAGGGCCTGGTGCAGGGGTACGGCCACAGGGCGGCCGTCGGGGCGCCAGCGCTTGAGCGACTCCACCGACGTGAACGCGAGCAGCGCGCGCCGGCCGTCGGGGGCCTGCAGGGTGGGCACGGCCATGTCACTGGTCTTCTCGCGCTTGAGGCCTCCCCCTGTCTTCGACGGGGGTGCCCCCAGCCCCTCCTCGACCTCGCCGAGCACGGCGACCACGGGGACGAGCAGCCGCGCGCCGGTGAGGGCGGCGAGCACGCGCGGCTCGGCGGACCGGTCGGCGGACCAGGCGGCGAGCGCCGCCGCCAACTCGGGGTCGGCGGAGCCGTCGTCGTCGGAGAAACCGGGGTCCGGGATGTTCTTGAGCGCCACGCGCCGAGCCTATCCCGGCCGGGGGCGGGGCCCGACGGGAGGCCGCGGTTCCGGGCGGCCCCCGGGTCAGCGCTGCCGGGCCCCCCTCCACCGCCGCCCCGTCGGGGCCGTGCGCCACAGGGCGAAGGCCGCTGCCAGGAGTACGACACCGGTGGCCGCCGCGGTCAGGGCGAGGGTGCCCGGGGTGGCGGGGCCGTCGTCGGGACGGGGCGGGGCCGGGTCGTCGCCGAAGTACCGGTGGGCGTACGGGACCACGGCGGGGCGCTGCGGCCGGGGCGTGAGGTGCTCGGCGGCGGCCAGCGCGGCGGCGGGGTCGACGAGGCCCGCGCCGAGCGCGTCGTCGCGGCCGCCCGGCGGGGTGTCGCGTGCGGTGCCGACGAGGAGCGCGCGGACCTGGGCGGGGCTGAGCCCGGGGTGCGCGGAGCGCAGGAGCGCGGCCGCCCCCGAGACGAACGCGGCGGCCGCGCTGGTGCCCCAGCCCTCGTAGTAGCGCCGGTCGGGGTCGGCGATGACGACGTCGACGCCGGGCGCCGCGACGGCCGCGTACCAGTGCCGGGTGGAGAACGGGGCGCGGCCCCCGTCGCGGCCGACGGCGGTCACGGCGATGACGCCCGGGTAGGCGGCGGGGTAGGAGACGGGGTCGCCCTGTTCGCCGCTGTTGCCGGCGGAGGCGACGACGACGGCGCCCTTGTCGAGGGCGTACCGCACGGCGGCGTCCTCGCCCGGTTCGGGGTGGGCGGTGCCGCTGTCGTCGCCGAGGGAGAGGTTGATGACGTCGGCGCCGTGGTCGGCGGCCCAGCGGATGCCCTCGGCGAGGGCGTGGCCGCGCGCGCCGCGGGCCCTGGTCCGGGACGGGTCGCCGTCCTCCAGGATCACGCGGACGGGCAGGATCCTCGCTTCCGGGGCGATCCCGACGACGCCGTCGCCCCGGCCGGGCCCGTGGCCGCGCCCCGCGATGATCCCGGCCATGGCGGTCCCGTGCCGGGCCCAGCTCCGCTCCCCGGGCCCGGCCCCGAACCCGACGAAGTCCTTGCCGGACAGCACCTGCCCGGCAAGGTCGGGATGCCCGTCGTCGACACCGGTGTCGAGAACGGCGACGGTCACCCCGGCGCCCTTGCTGGTCCGCCAGGCAGCCTCGGTGTGCAGCGCGTCGAGCGCCCACTGCTGGGCACGGATGGCGTCGGCGCGCGCGCTGGGGACTCCGGTCCCGAGCAGCCCGAGCAGGAGCGCGCCGCCGAGGGCGGTGGCGAGCGGACGGCGGGCGGGCCGCCGGGCCGGGTCCGTGACGGCTCGCGTCGGCTTCGCGGCCTCCGACTGCGGGGCTGTCGCGGGGACGGCGGGGGTGGCTCGGCGCGGAGGCGTCCCGGTAGCGCCCGTCGTGGCACGCCGCCCGGTCGCGGCTCCCGGCGGCGTGGCTGCCGCAGGACCGACAGCGTGCGCGGACGCACCGGCGGGATCCGCCACGGCACGCGGCACCTCCGTGGCTCCCGGTCGCGCGGCCGCCGTGAAGGCGGCGCGGGCTGCCGGGCCCGGCGGGCCGTACGCGACCTGCGGGGCCACTGCCGCAGGGCCGGCGAGGCCGGCAGGGCCGACAGCGTGCGCGGACACACCGTCGGGACCTGCCACCGCACGCGGCGCCTCTACGGCTCCCGGCCGCGCGGCCGCCGCGAAGGCAGCGCGGGCTGCCGGGCCCGGCGGGCCGTACGCGACCTGCGGGGCCACTGCCGCAGGGCCGGCGAGGCCGGCAGGACCGACAGCGTGCGCGGACACACCGTCGGGACCTGCCACCGCACGCGGCGCCTCTACGGCTCCCGGTCGCGCGGCCGCCGTGAAGGCAGCGCGGGCTGCCGGGCCCGGCGGGCCGTACGCGACCTGCGGGGCCACTGCCGCAGGGCCGGCGAGGCCGGCAGGACCGACAGCGTGCGCGGACACACCGTCGGCTGCCACCGCACGCGGCGCCTCTACGGCTCCCGGCCGCGCGGCCGCCGCGAAGGCGGCACGGGCTGCCGGGCCCGGCGGGCCGTACGCGACCTGCGGGGCGGGCCCGGTCGTCCGGGTCGCCGGCCGTACGCGCTGTTCCCGGGCGCCCGGCGCGACGGCGGGGCGGGCGGGTGTCTCGCCGGGCGCCGGCCGGCCGTCGGCCGTCGGGGGGTCCCCGTGGGCTCGTGCTCTCATCGCCGGTCCTCCCGTACCGCCCGCCGCAGTGCCGCGCGTACGCCCTCCTCCATCCGCTCCGCGAGGGCGGTCGCCTCGTGGCCGAGGCCCGCCTGGGCGGGGGCCGTTGTGGCCCGGGGGGCGAGCGCGCGGGCGGCGGGCTGCGGGGTCGTGACGGTGCGGCCGTCGGCGAAGCCCGTGACCGTGTAGACGACGGCGGGGGCGTCGGTGAGGACGCCGATGTGCCAGGCCGCGCGCTGCGTGTCGCCGAAGCGCTCGGCGGCGGTGCCGCGCGGCGCGTACGGGCGGGGCAGCATCTCCGGGCGCTCGTCGAGGTGTTCGCCGGCGAAGCGCTCGCGCAGGGCGCGCATGCCGGTGCTGTCGGCGGTGGTGACGAGCAGGCCGACGGTGGTCACGCTGGTGGACGTGGCGTCGGTGTACGTGGCCCGCAGCAGCCGGGCGCAGCCCGCCGGGGCCAGCACGCGGGCCAGGGCCGCGTCGAACGCCCCCGCGCAGTCGCCGTCCGGGGCGACCCCGACGCGGATCCAGTCGCGCTCCGCTCCCCCGGGCCCGGCGTTCGCGCCGTGCACGGCGGGCGGGAAGAGTTCGTCGACGGGCACGGTGCGCCACAGCGATCCGCCGAGCGCGAAGTCCCGCTCGGCGGCGGAGTCCGCGCCCCGCGCCCTGGTGAGCCAACTCCCGGCCACCGCCCCGCAGATGAGCCCGACGCCGAGGATCAGGCAGACGGCGGCCACGACGGCGCGGGCACGGCCGCGGGGCCCGGCCGGGACGGCCGCGGGGTCGGGCGGGTACGGGGGCGACGGCGGGGCGAGCACGCTTCCGGCGCGCTGTTCGGGGACGGACCAGGTGGCCCTCGGCGCCGTACGCAAGCGCACTGTTGACGGCTCGTCATCGATGCGGAGGCCCGCCGCGCCGGGCGCCCCCGGCGCCGGCCGGTCCGCTTCGGTGCTCAAACCCCGCTCCCCCTCGCGAGCTGGCGCCCGTACCGCCCCGATCGCCTTTCGGGGCAGGCCGGTTCGTATCCGGACATCCCGCCACCGGCGCGCGGCCCACGGCGTACGGTCACTCTACGGTGCCGGTCGCGGCGGGGCCATTTCGTGCGGCACGGCCCTCCCCCTACCCGGGGCGCCCGGCCTCTGGCAGGCTGCGCCCCATGCGCCCCGTCACTGGTTCCCGCGCCGACCGGACCCGGCTGGACCGCGCCACGGCCGGACTCGACGCCCCGTTCGCCGTCGTCGACCTCCCCGCGTTCGACGCGAACGCCGCCGACCTGGTGCGGCGGGCGGGCGGCAAGCCCGTCCGTGTGGCGAGCAAGTCGGTGCGCTGCCGGGCCCTGTTGGAGCGGGTGCTGGCCCGGGACGGCTTCTCGGGGGTGATGGCGTACTCGCTCACGGAGGCCCTGTGGCTGGCGCGTTCGGGCTTCGAGGACGTGCTGGTGGCGTACCCCTCGGCGGACCGGGCGGCCTTCGCCGAGCTGACGTCCGACCCCGAACTGGCCGCCGCCGTCACGGTGATGGTGGACGACCCGGTGCAGCTCGCGCTGATCGACGCGGCCCGGGAGAGCGCGCGGGGCAGCCAGGAGGTGCGGGTCTGCCTGGAGTTGGACACCTCACTGCGGCTGCTGGGCGGCCGGGTGCGGATCGGGGCGCTGCGCTCCCCGGTGCGCGATCCGGGGCGGCTCGCGGAGCTCGCGTGGACGGTCGGGCGGCGGCCCGGCTTCCGCGTGGTGGGACTCATGGCGTACGAGGCGCACGTGGCCGGCGTCGGGGACGCGGTCGCGGGCCGGCCGCTGGGCAGCGCCGCGATCCGGCTGATGCAGCGTGCGGCCCGCAAGGAGCTGGCCGTGCGGCGGGCGGAGGCGGTACGGGCCGTACGGGCCGTGGCGGAGCTGGAGTTCGTCAACGGCGGGGGCACGGGGAGTGTGCAGCACACGGCCGCCGAGGCCGCCGTGACCGAAGTGGCCGCCGGGTCCGGGCTGTTCGTCCCGGCGCTGTTCGACGACTACCGCTCCTTCCGGGGGCGGCCGGCGGCGTTCTTCGCGCTGCCGGTGGTCCGGCGGCCCGGGGTGGGAATGGTGACGGTGCTGGGCGGAGGGTATGTGGCCTCGGGGGTTCCGGGGGCGGACCGGCTGCCCCGGCCTTGGCTGCCGGCCGGGTTACGGGTTGCTCCGCGGGAGGGGGCGGGGGAGGTGCAGACCCCATTGCTGGGGGCGGCTGCGGATGATCTTTTGGTGGGGGACAACGTGTGGTTTCGCCATGCGAAGGCCGGTGAGCTGTGTGAGCGGTTCTCCGTGTTGCGGCTTGTGTCCGGGGAGCGGGTTGTATCGACGATACCCACGTACCGGGGTGAGGGGCAGACGTTCTGCTGAGCGTCTCGTTGCCGGGTGCGGCCCGGTGGGTGGGCTGTGCCCACCCGTTCCGCCCTGCGGAACGACTGCCCACAGCTGCGTCAGACGGCCTTGTCCAGCTGATCGGCGATCACAGAACCGTCGTTGCGCAGAACCGGACCCCGAGAACCGTCCTCATGCGTGGCACCGGACGTCGCGCAGGGGTAGGCCCCCTCCTTGCGCGGCATCGGGTCGATGAACATCGGGTTGGCCACCCAGCGGCCGTCCGCGTTGTCGTAGGCGCGGCACATCAGTTCCGGCTTGTTGCGGTTGATGGCCAGGTGGGCGCCCGTGGCGTCGCCGACGAAGGTGACGTCGGTGTCGGCGTCGCCCGCGCCGAGGGCGATGCGGTGTGCGAAGTCCTGCTGCTGCCAGGCGGACTTGCCCTTGATCTTGAAGATCTCCTGGTTGATCCAGCAGCGCTTGCCGTCCATGTACGGCAGGGCCTCGCCGCCGGTCGTGGTGACGTCGCCGCAGCCCTGGATGCGGGTGGTCAGCCGGCCGTGCTCGGTGATGTTGCGGATACCGATGGTGTGCTTGCGGTCGATGCCGACGCCGCCGGACCAGGCCTCGGCGATGGGCTCGGAGGAGGCGGAGACGATGTAGACGTCGAAGCCGGCCGCCTTGAGCGTGCGGATGAGGTCCTTCTGCTGGTCGTAGTAGCGGACGTAGCCGGCCATGGTGTGGGTGCCGACGGTCTGCTTGCGGCCGACGGGCGCGGCGAGTTGCTCGGCGCGGGCCTGGCTCGCGAAGGAGCGCAGCGCGGCGGGGGTGTGTCCGGCGAACAGCTGGGGGATCCAGGCGTAGGCGGGCACGGTGCGGCGGTGGTTCCAGTCCCCGGCGAAGGCGGGCTCGCCGGCCATGGTCCGCGACTTCTCGCGGATCTCCATGATCTCGTCGGCGCAGCGGGCGTTGGCGGAGGTCTTCAGGGGCCTGCCGACGGGCACAGAGGTGCCGCACGCCTCGGTGAGGGCGCGGTCGGCGGCGGGGGTGAGCCACTTGCTGGTGTCCCGCCAGCTCTTGGGCCGCAGGATCTTGTCGTGGTTCAGGGCCCAGGCCAGGGTCGCGTCGGTGATGTCGTTCTTGACGACCGTGTTGTCCCAGTCGAAGGCGGCGACGGGGCGGGGGCCGCGCTTGCCGGAGCAGGTGCCGCGCTCGTCGATCATCTTCTGGAGCTTGGCGCGGTTGTCGCCGAACCAGGGGATGTTCACATCCAGCTGCGGGCAGTGGGCGCGCGGGGTGTGCGCGGGGGCCGCGGTGGCGGCGGGCAGGGGGGCGGCGAGGGTCACGGCGGCAGCGAGGCCGGCGACTATGGCGGTCTTCTTGCGCATGAGGTCTCTATCGGTACGAAAACGGCAGGACGGACGCCGGGTTCCGCGCGTGGCGGACCCGGCGTTCGACCATGGACCCTACAGCGGGGCGGCGGACTACAGCGGGGTGACGTACGCCCCGGCGATGCCGCCGTCCACGAGGAACTCGGCGGCGTTGACGAAGGAGGAGTCGTCGCTGGCCAGGAAGGCCACGGCGGCGGCGATCTCCTCGGGTTCGGCGAAGCGGCCCACGGGCACGTGCACGAGGCGGCGCGCGGCCCGCTCGGGGTCCTTGGCGAACAGTTCCTTCAGCAGCGGGGTGTTGACGGGCCCGGGGCACAGGGCGTTGACGCGGATGCCCTCGCGGGCGAACTGCACGCCCAGTTCGCGGGACATGGCGAGGACGCCGCCCTTGGAGGCGGTGTAGCTGATCTGCGAGGTGGCGGCGCCCATCACGGCCACGAAGGAGGCGGTGTTGATGATCGAGCCCCTGCCCTGCCGCTGCATGTAGGGCAGGACGGCCTTGCAGCACAGGTAGACGGAGGTGAGGTTGACCTCCTGGACGCGCTTCCAGGCTTCCAGTCCCGTCCGGAGGATGGAGTCGTCGTCGGGCGGGGAGATCCCGGCGTTGTTGAAGGCGACGTCGACGGAGCCGTAGGTGTCGTAGGCGGTCCTGAAGAGGGCCTCGACCTGTTCGGGGTCGGTGACGTCGGCCTGGACGAAGAGACCGCCGGTCTCCTCCGCCGCGGCTTTGCCGGCCTTCTCGTCGATGTCCGCGCACACGACGTGCGCGCCCTCGGTGGTGAGGCGGCGGGCGGTGGCCAGCCCGATGCCGCTGCCGGCTCCGGTGACGACGGCCGTACGGCCCACGAGGCGGCGGCACACGGCGGCCTCCCGGCCGGCGGGCGAAGGAGTGGTCTGCTCGGTCAAGGTGCTTGCCCTTTCTGACAGTTGGCGTCCAGTCCCCAAGCGTCCGGTGCTCAGGCGTCCGTGCTGATGAAGACGTTCTTGGTCTCGGTGAAGGCGGCGAGGCAGTCGGGGCCCAGTTCCCGGCCGAGGCCGGAGTGCTTGAAGCCGCCGAAGGGGGTCGTGTACCGCACGCTGCTGTGGGAGTTGACGGACAGGTTGCCGGCGGCGACGGCGCGGGTGACGCGCAGGGCGCGGCCGAGGTCGCGGGTCCATACCGAGCCGGAGAGGCCGTAGTCGGTGGCGTTGGCGAGCCGGATCGCGTCGGCCTCGTCCTCGAAGGGGACGGCGACGGCGACGGGTCCGAAGATCTCCTCGACGGCGACGCGGTCGTCGGGCCGCGCCTCCAGGACGGTCGCCGGGTACCAGTAGCCCTTGCCGTCGGGGACGTCCCCGCGGATGGCGGCGGGCACGGTCTCGGGCACGTAGGAGCGGACGCGTTCGCGGTGGGCGGCGGAGATCAGCGGCCCCATCCGCGTACCGGGGTCGGTGGGGTCGCCGGCGGTGAACGCCTTGACGGCGGGTTCCAGCAGTTCCATGAAGCGGTCGTAGGCGGAGCGCTGGACCAGGATGCGGCTGCGGGCGCAGCAGTCCTGTCCGGTGTTGTCGAGGAAGGCGGCGGGGGCGGTGGCGGCGGCCTGTTCGAGGTCGGCGTCGGCGAAGACGATGTTGGGGCTCTTGCCGCCGAGTTCGAGGGTGAGGCGTTTGGTCTGCCGCGCGCACAGGGCGGCGATGCGGCGGCCGACGGCGGTGGAGCCGGTGAAGACGACCTTGGCGACGTCCGGGTGGGTCACCAGGGCCTCGCCGGTCACCGGGCCCTCGCCGGGGAGGACTTGGAGGAGTCCTTCGGGGACGCCGGCCTCCAGGGCGTGGCGGGCGAGCTCCAGGGTGGCGAGCGGGGTGGTCTCGGCGGGTTTGAGGAGGACGGCGTTGCCGGCGGCGAGCGCGGGGGCCAGGCCCCAGGCGGCGATGGGCAGCGGGAAGTTCCAGGGGACGATGACGGCGACCACGCCGAGCGGCTCGTGGAAGGTGAGGTCCACGCCGCCCGCCACCGGGATCTGCCGGCCCGTCAGCCGTTCCACTCCCCCGGCGGCGTAGTCCAGCAGGTCGACGACGTGGCCCGCTTCCCACTCGGCGTTGCCGATGGGGTGGCCGGCCTCGGTGACGGTCAGGCGGGCCAGCCGCCGGGTGTTCTCGCCGACGGTCCTGGCGAACTGCCGCAGCACCCGGGCGCGTTCGGCTGGCGGTCGGGCGGCCCACTGCCGCTGGGCCTGCGCCGCGCGGGCGACGGCGGCGTCGACCTGTTCGGGGGTGGTGGCGGGGACGGTGGTCACCGTCTCCTCGGTCGCCGGGTTGGTGATGGTCAGTTCGTGCAGCAACGGCTTCGGTGTCCTTACATGCGCTCGAAGGAGCGGTAGCGCTCCCAGTCGGTGACGGCGGAGTCGTACGCCTGCTGTTCGACGTGTGCCATGTGCCGGTAGTGCTCGACGACGTCGTCGCCGAACGCGGCGCGGGCTATGGGGCTGGCCTCCCACAGCGCGGCGGCCTCGCGCAGGGTGGCGGGGACGTGTGCGGCGTTGCCGCTGTAGGCGTTTCCGGTGCACGCCTCGGGCAGTTCCAGTGCGTTGTCGACGCCGTGCAGGCCCGCGGCGATGAGGGCGGCGACCGCGAGGTAGGGGTTGACGTCGCCGCCGGGCAGCCGGTTCTCGAAGCGGTGGGAGGGGCCGCGGCCGACGACGCGCAGGGCGCAGGTGCGGTTGTCCGGGCCCCAGGCGACGGCGGTGGGGGCGAAGGAGCCGGGGCGGAAGCGCTTGTAGGAGTTGATGTTCGGCGCGTACAGGAGGGTGAGGTCCCGCAGGGCGGCGAGCTGTCCGGCCAGGAAGTGCCGCATGAGGGGGGACATGCCGTACGGGCCGGAGTCGTCGGCGAGCACGGGGGCGCCGGACCCGTCGCGCAACGACAGGTGGATGTGACAGGAGTTGCCCTCGCGCTCGTCGTACTTGGCCATGAAGGTGAGCGCCATGCCCTCCTGGGCCGCGATCTCCTTGGCGCCGGTCTTGTAGACGGCGTGCTGGTCGCAGGTGGTGAGCGCCTCGTCGTAGCGGAAGGCGATCTCGTGCTGGCCGAGGTTGCACTCGCCCTTGGCGGACTCCACGGTCAGGCCGGCGGCGCCCATCTCGTTGCGGATGCGGCGCAGGAGGGGTTCGACGCGGCCGGTGCCGAGGACGGAGTAGTCGACGTTGTACTGGTTGGCGGGGGTCAGCCCGCGGTAGCCGGCGTTCCAGGCGGACTCGTAGGTGTCCTTGAAGACCATGAACTCCAGCTCGGTGCCCGCGTAGGCGCTCCAGCCGCGCTCGGCGAGCCGGTCGAGCTGGCGGCGCAGGATCTGCCGGGGCGAGGCGCGTACGGGCGAGCCGTCGTGCCAGGCGAGGTCGGCGGTGACCAGGGCGGTGCCGGGGTGCCAGGGGGTGCGGCGCAGAGTGGCGAGGTCGGGCAGCATGGCGAAGTCGCCGTAGCCGCGCTCCCAGGAGGACATCGCGTAGCCGTCGACGGTGTTCATGTCGGCGTCCACGGCGAGGAGGTAGTTGCAGCCCTCGGTGCCGTGGCGCATGGCGTCGTCGAGGAAGAAGCGGGCCGCGAACCGCTTGCCCTGGAGCCTTCCTTGCATGTCGGTGAAGGCCAGGACGACGGTGTCGATGTCCCCCGAGTCGACCAGGGAGCGCAGTTCGTCGACGGTCAGCGGGGGCGTGCGGTCAGCCACGGGCGGGCCTCCTGTCGGTACGACGGAGGTCTTAAGGTAGGCCGGTAGACCATTGGTTGGGAAGAGGGAACGGGAAGAGGGAACGGACGTGGGAGAGCGAGGGAGGGGGGCGGTGACGCGTCAGGACGGCGGACAGGCGGCGGACCGGCTGGCGCCGGTGCTGCGGCCGGTGCGCGCGGGCGGCGGCTTCGAGGAGGCGCTGGAGCAGATACTGCAGATCGTCCGCCTGGGCCTGGTCGGCGAGGGTGAACGGCTGCCGTCCGAGCGGGAGTTGGCCGAGCGGCTGCACATCAGCCGGGTGACGCTGCGCGAGGTGCTCAAGGTGCTGCAGGACCAGGGGCTGGTGGAGAGCCGGCGCGGCCGTTACGGGGGGACGTTCGTCCGCGCGCGGGCCGGCCGGATCCGTACGGCCGCCGCCGGTACGGACGAACTGCGGCGCCGCATCGCCTCGGTGGACGTCGAGGACACGCTGCGTTTCCGCGAGGTGCTGGAGGTGGGTGCGGCCGGGCTGTGTGCCGCGCACGGGCTCGACGCGGGGCAGCGGGAGCGGCTGCGGGCGGCCCTGGAGGCCACCCACGAGGCGCCGTTGGCGGACTACCGGCGCCGGGACACCCTCTTCCACCTGACGCTGGCGGAGCTGTCGGGTTCCCCGTCGCTGGCCGCGCAGTACGCGGCGGTGCGGGCCACGGTCAACGACCTGCTGGACTGTATCCCGCTGCTCGTACGGAACCTGGAG
Source organism: Streptomyces gamaensis (assembly GCF_042656465.1). Taxonomy (NCBI): domain Bacteria; kingdom Bacillati; phylum Actinomycetota; class Actinomycetes; order Kitasatosporales; family Streptomycetaceae; genus Streptomyces; species Streptomyces gamaensis. The sequence continues at coordinate 25,945 of NZ_JBHSPB010000016.1, read as the reverse complement.
CACTCGCAGCTCCAGCACGCGGCGCTGACCGAGGCCGTGCTGGAGGGGGACGCGGACGCGGCCCGCGAGGTGATGCGCGAGCACTGCTGCGGGACGGCGGCGCTGCTGCGCGGCTTCCTCGCGTGAGGCGCACACGTAACGAGCGTTTTACGCACGGGGGTTGCCCTGCGGCGTCCACCGGAGCAAAGGTATGGCGCAAAACCTTTACTGCGAGGAGCCGCGCCGATGCCCGACCGTACGGACTCCCCCAGCACGCCGCCCGCGTCCGCGCCGCCCGGTGCCGACGCCCTCGACGCCTATCTGGAGCGGCGCACGCTGCGCCGGGGCAGCGCCGGCCCGCTCCTGCTCACCGGCCTGGGCGTGGCCTATGTCGTCTCCGGTGACTACTCCGGCTGGAACTACGGCCTCGCGCACGGCGGTTTCGGCGGGCTCGCCGTCGCCGCCGCCCTGATGGGGCTGATGTACACGTGCATGGTCTTCGCGCTCGCGGAGCTGGCGTCCGTCCTGCCCACGGCGGGCGGCGGCTACGGCTTCGCGCGGCGCGCGCTCGGCCCCTGGGGCGGCTTCCTGACCGGGACCGCGATCCTCATCGAGTACGTGCTCGCGCCCGCCGCGATCTCCCTGTTCATCGGCGACTACGTCGAGTCGCTGCACCTGTTCGGGCTGACCTCGTCCTGGCCGGTGCACCTGGCCTGTTTCGTCGTCTTCATCGGGATCCACCTGTGGGGCGTCGGCGAGGCGCTGCGCTTCTCCTTCGTCGTCACCGGCATCGCCGTGGCCGCGCTGCTGGTCTTCGCGGCCGGCGCGCTCACCGACTTCGACGCGGGGCGGCTCACCGACATCCCCGTGGACCAGGGCGCGTTCGGGGCGGCGTCCTGGCTGCCGTTCGGCCTGCTGGGCATCTGGGCGTCCTTCCCGTTCGGCATGTGGTTCTTCCTCGGCGTGGAGGGCGTGCCGCTCGCGGCGGAGGAGACCCGGGACCCGGCCCGTTCGCTGCCGCGCGCCATGGCCACCGCGATGGGCGTCCTGCTGCTGCTCGCCGTCCTCACCTTCCTCGCCGCGAGCGGCGCGGGCGGCGCCGACGCGATGAAGGACGCGGGCAATCCGCTGGTGGCCGCCCTGCAGCGGGACGGACACCCCACCGTGCTCGGCAGGATCGTCAACTACGCGGGGCTGGCCGGGCTCGTGGCCTCCTTCTTCTCCCTCATCTACGCGGGCTCGCGGCAGTTGTTCGCCCTCTCCCGGGCCGGCTACCTGCCGCGGTTCCTGTCCCTGACCAGCCGGCGCAAGGCCCCCTGGCTCGGGCTGGTCGTGCCCGGCGCGCTCGGCTTCACGCTCGCCGCGGCCACCGGGGACGGGGCGCGCATGCTCGACGTCGCGGTGTTCGGGGCGACCATCTCCTACGCGCTGATGTCGCTCTCCCACATCGTGCTGCGCCGCCGCGAACCCGCTCTCGCGCGCCCGTACCGCACGCCCGGCGGGGTCGTCACCTCCGGGGCGGCGTTCGTGCTCGCGTGCGCGGCGCTGGTGGCGACGTTCCTCGTCGATGTCGCGGCGGCGCTGATCGCGCTCGCCGTCTACGCTGTCGCGGCGGGCTACTTCGGCTGCTGGAGCAGGCACCGGCTGGTGGCGCGGGCACCGGAGGAGGAGTTCGCGGCGCTGGCGCGGGCCGAGGCGGAGCTGGCCCGTGAGTGAGTCACGCGAGCACGACCCGAAAGGCAGCACGAGGACCATGCACGATCTGCCGTCGCACGACCTGCCGTCGCACGAGCCGTCGGACGAGCCGGGTGACACCGCACCCTCGGCACCGCCCCTGATAGGTGTCACCACCTACTTCACCCGGGCCCGTTGGGGCGCCGCCTGGGACCTGCCCGCGGCCCTGCTGCCGGCCGACTACCCGGGCTCCGTACAACGGGCCGGCGGACTGGCCGTGATGCTGCCGCCGGACGACCCCACGTCCGCGCCCGCCGTGCTCGACCGGCTGGACGGGCTCGTCCTCGCGGGCGGCGAGGACCTGGACCCGGCGCTGTACGGGCAGGAGCCGCACGAGCGCGCGGGCGCCCCCGTCCCGGAGCGGGACCGCTGGGAACTGGCCCTGCTGGCCGCCGCGTTGGAGCGCGGCACGCCGGTGCTGGGCATCTGCCGGGGCATGCAGCTGATGAACGTCCACGCCGGCGGCACCCTGGTCCAGCACCTGCCGGACCGGGTCGGCCACGACGCGCACAACCCGCGCACGGGTGTCTTCACCGATCACCGCGTCACGCCCGTCGCGGGCACCCGCACCGCCTCCCTGCTCCCGGCCTGCGCCGTGGCCACGCACCACCACCAGGCCGTCGACCGCCTCGGCCCCGGCCTCCTGGCCACGGCCCACGCCGACGACGGCACGATCGAGGCCCTCGAATTCCCGGGGGCGGCCTTCGCGGTGGGGGTGCAGTGGCATCCGGAGGCGCGGGGTGACCTGGCGGTCATGCGGGGCCTGGTACGGGCTGCGGGCGCCGCTGGGAAATCAAGCCCCTCCGGGGCCACCCCCTAGGACACCCCCCGCGTCAGCCCCAACAGCTCCCGCGCCGGCCCCGCAGGCCGCTGCCCCACCGGCCACACCGCCCGCAGCGCACGACGCAGCTGGATCCCCGCCACCGGAATCTCCACCAGCCGGCGGGCCGCCACCTCCTCCCCGATCGCCAGCTCGCTGAGCACGGACGGCCCCGCCCCGCTCACCGCGGCGGCCTTCGCCGCCGTGGTCGACGCGAGTTCCAGCAGCGGCGGCGCGGCCCCGCCGTACGCGGACAGCGCCGCGTCCAGCACCTGCCGCGTGCCCGAGCCGCGTTCGCGCAGGATCAGCGGGGTGGCGGCGAGCTCCCGGGCGGCGAGGGGGGCGCGGCGGCGGGCCCACGGGTGGGAGGGGGCGGTGACCACCGCGAGCCGGTCGTGGCCGACGACCGCGCCGTCCAGGCCCGGCGGTATGTCCAGGCCCTCGACGAAGCCGAGGTCGGCGGCGGAGGAGAGCAGCCGCTCGGCGACGGCCGCCGAGTTCCCGGCGAACAGGGACACGGCCGTGTCCGGGCGCCGCGCGCGCAGGGCGACGAGCCAGCCGGGCAGCAGGTACTCGGCGATGGTCATGCTGGCGGCGACCCGCAGCCGGGAGTCCCGGCGGGTGCGCAGCGCCTGCGCGCCGGCGTCGAAGGCGGCGGCGGCCTCGACGATCCGCCGGGCCCAGTCGGTGACGAGCACCCCGGCGTCGGTGAGCCGCGAGCCGCGCGGCGACCGCTCCACGAGCGCGACCCCGAGCATCCGCTCCATGCTGCGGATCCGGCTGCTCGCGGCGGGCTGGGTGATGCCCGTCTCCTTGGCGGCCCGCCCCAGGCTCCCCAGCCGCGCGACGGCCAGCAGCAGTTCCAGCGCGGCGAGGTCGGGGACCCGGTGGGCGAGCGGCCCCTGCGGGCCGGCGCCGGGGGCATCCGCTCCGCCCGGTGTCGCGCGGGCCTGCTCCGCGCCCTCCCCTTCACCCATGCTCATCACCCCACCTTATGCCCTCATAGACACAAAGCCCCTGGTGGGAGCGGCCCGCCCGGGCGACCGTGGAGGCATGACCACGCTCGCGCACCCCCGCACCCCCACCCGGGAGACCGCCCCGCCCCGCCCCGGGCTGCGGCACTTCGGGCCCAACTGGTACGCCTCCGTGATGGGGACGGCCATTGTCGCGAGTGCGGGGGCCGCGCTGCCGGTGACGGTGCCGGGGCTGCGCGGGGCCTGCCAGGCCGTGTGGGTGCTCGCCGCGCTCGCGCTGCTCGGCGTGCTCGCCGCGCGGGCCGGGCACTGGGCGCGCCACCCCGACCAGGCCCGTACGCACCTCGGTGACCCGGCCGTGGCCCCGTTCTACGGCTGTCTGGCGATGGCGCTGCTGGCCGTCGGCGGGTCGACACTCGCCGTCGGCAAGGACGTGATCGGCACACCGGCGGCCGTGGCCGTGGACGCCGTGCTGTGGACGGCCGGCACCGTCGTCGGTCTGCTCGCGGCGACCGCCGTGCCGTACCTGATGGTGACCCGGCACAGGATCGCCCCGGACAGCGCCTCCCCGGTGTGGCTGCTGCCCGTCGTGGCCCCGATGGTGTCCGCCGCGCTCGGTCCGGCGCTCGTACCGCACCTGCCGGCCGGGCAGTGGCGGCAGGCGATGGTGCTGGGCTGCTACGGCCTGTTCGGCATGAGCCTGCTGGCGACCCTGATCCTGCTGCCGGCGGTCTTCGCGCGGCTGGTGCACCACGGTCCGCTGCCGCTCGCGCTGACGCCGACGCTGTTCCTGGTGCTGGGCCCGCTGGGCCAGTCCACGACGGCCGTGAACAACCTCGCCGACGCCGCCCCCGGTGCGCTCGCCGGCCCGTACGCGCAGGCCGCGGCCCCCTTCGCCGTCCTGTACGGCACCCCGGTGACCGGTTTCGCGCTGCTGTGGCTGGCGCTGGCGACGGCGATGGTGGTGCGGGCGCTGCGGCAGGGCATGGGCTTCGCGATGACGTGGTGGGGGTTCACCTTCCCCATCGGTACGTGCGTCACCGGCGCCGCCGGCCTCGCCCGGCACACCGGTCTCACCGCGTTCACCTGGCTCGCGGTGGCCCTGTACCTCGTGCTCGTCGCCGCGTGGGCGACGGCCGCGACCCGTACGCTGCTCGGTCTGGTCAGCGGCAGGCTGCTCGCAGCGCCGCGCCCAGCACCCGCGGTGCCCGCGTCAACGACGGCCCGTACCAGGTGAGATGACGTCCGCTGACGAGCGCGCAGGGCAGTCCGGGGAAGGCCTCGGGGCCGTCGTCGGCGGTGAAGCGGTAGGGCTCGTCGGGCAGGACGACGAGCCCCGCTCCGCACGCGTTGAGCTCGTCGATGCCGATGCGGGGATAGCGTTCGGCGTGCCCGGCCCAGGCGTTGGCCACGCCCAGCCGGGCCAGCAGGTCGCCGGCGAAGGTGTCCCGGCCGAGCACCATCCAGGGCCGGCGCCACACGGGCACCACGGCCCGTACGGACGGCTCCCCGGCCCGTACGTCCCGCCACGCCTCGCGCGCCTCGGCCAGCCAGCCGGGCCGCTCCAGTCCGCAGCCGGCCACCAGGACCCGCTCCAGCTCGGTGAACGCCTGCTCCAGGGAGCGGACTTCGGTGACGAGCACCCGCAGCCCGGCGGCCCGCAGCGCGGCCAGGTCGGCGGGCCGGTTCTCCTCCTCGTTGGCGACGACGAGGTCGGGGGCGAGGGCGGCGATCCGGGCGGTGTCGGGGTTCTTGGTGCCGCCGATCCGGACCGCGTCGAGGCCCGGCGGACGCGTGCACCAGTCGGTGACGCCCACCAGCAGTCCGGGGGCGCTCGCGGCCACCGCCTCGGTGAGCGAGGGCACGAGCGAGACGACCCGGCGGACAGCGGTGCGCATGGCCATGATCACAGAGTATGCCGCGCGCGCAACTCCTGTGGCTAGACTGCGCGGTGCAGCTGGTTCGCCCCGTCCGCCAGGCGGGAGCGTCGTAAGAGGGAATCCGGTGCGAGTCCGGAACTGCCCCGCAGCGGTGAGCGGGAACGACCGCCGTCATACGCACTGGACGCCCGTGGCGTCCGGGAAGCGACGGCCAGTAGGTGCCCGGCCCTTCGGCCGGGTGCGCCCGCGAGTCCGAAGACCTGCCACTGCCCGCACACTGGAAAGCGGGGTGCGGTTCCGCACGAACTCGCGAAGGAGAGTTCCGTGAACGCAACGCGTACTGCGCGTGTCCGCCCGACGCTGCACGGCTACCCCCGGCAGGGCCCCGACCGGGAGCTGAAGAAGGCCGTCGAGAGCTACTGGAAGGGCCGGATCACCCAGGATCAACTGCTGGCCGAGGCGGCCCGGTTGCGTGCCGCCGCCCGTGAGGAGCTGCGGGCCCGCGGCATCGCGGAGATCCCCACCGGGGACTTCTCGCTCTACGACCACGTCCTGGACGCCACCTGGGCCGTCGGCGCGATCCCGGCCCGGCACCGGGCGGCGGCACGGACGGACACGCACACCGATCTGGACGTCTACTTCGCCATGGCGCGCGGCACCAAGGACGTGCCGCCGCTGGAGATGACGAAGTGGTTCGACACCAACTACCACTATCTGGTTCCCGAGTTGGGCCCGGACACGGTCTTCACGCCCGACTCCCGCAAGCAGGTCGGCGAGTTCACCGAGGCCCGCGAGGCCGGATACTCCGCCCGGCCCGTCCTGCTCGGCCCGGTCAGTTTCCTGCTGCTGGCCAAGCCCGCCCCGGGGGTGGCCGCCGGCTTCGAGCCGCTGACGCTGCTGGACCGGCTGCTGCCGGTGTACGCGTCGCTGCTCGCGGACCTGCGGGCCGCGGGCGCTGCGTGGGTGCAGCTCGACGAGCCCGCCCTCGTCCAGGACCAGCCGCCCGCCGTGCTGAACGCCGTCGCCCGCGCCTACCGGGACCTGTGCGCCGTCGAGGACCGGCCCAGGCTGCTGGTCGCCTCCTACTTCGACGAGCTCGGCGAGGCCCTGCCGGTGCTCGCCGGGTCCGCCGTCGAGGGACTGGCGGTGGACTTCACCGGTCCGGCCGCCGGTAACCTCGGCGCCCTGGCCCGGCTCGGCGGGCTGCCCGGCAAGCGGCTGGTCGCGGGCGTCGTCGACGGCCGCAACGTGTGGGCCGCCGACCTGGAGGGCGCCCTGTCGACGCTGGCCCAGCTGCTGCCCCTCGCGGGCGAACTCGACGTCGCGCCCTCCTGCTCGCTGCTGCACGTCCCCCTCGACGTCGCCGCCGAGCGCGAACTGGACCCGCAGATCGCCCGCTGGCTGGCCTTCGCCCGGCAGAAGACCGCCGAGGTCGTCACCCTCGCCACGGCCCTCAGCGAGGGCCGCGAAGCGGTCGCCCCGCAGCTCGCGGCGGCCCGCGCCGCCCGGCTCTCCCGGGCGGGCTCGGCCCTCACCCGCGACGCGGCCGTCCGCGCGCGCTGCGCCGCCGTCACCGGGGCGGACACCCGCCGCCCGCAGCCCTACCCGGAGCGGGCCGTGGCCCAGCGGGCGCGGCTCGGCCTGCCGCCGCTGCCGACGACCACCATCGGCTCCTTCCCGCAGACCCCCGAACTGCGGCGCGCCCGGGCCGCGTTGCGCGCGGGCACCCTCGGCGAGGACGGCTACCGGGAGCGGATCGCCGCCGAGATCCGCGAGGTGGTCTCCTTCCAGGAGAAGGCCGGACTGGACGTGCTGGTGCACGGCGAGCCCGAGCGCAACGACATGGTCCAGTACTTCGCCGAGCAGCTGAACGGCTACCTCGCCACCCGGCACGGCTGGGTGCAGTCCTACGGCACCCGCTACGTCCGGCCGCCGATCCTCGCCGGCGACGTCTCCCGGCCCGCGCCGATGACCACCGAGTGGACCGGCTACGCCCAGTCGCTGACCGCCCGGCCCGTCAAGGGCATGCTCACCGGACCGGTCACGATGCTCGCGTGGTCCTTCGTCCGCGACGACCAGCCGCTCGCCGAGACCGCCCGCCAGGTGGCGCTCGCGCTGCGCGACGAGGTCGCCGACCTGGAGGCCGGGGGCACCGCCGTGATCCAGGTCGACGAGCCGGCGCTGCGGGAACTGCTGCCGCTGCGCGCCCCGGCCCGTGCCGGATATCTCCGGTGGGCCACCGAGGCGTTCCGGCTGGCGACGGGCGGGGTGCGGGCGGACACCCAGATCCACACGCACATGTGCTACGCCGAGTTCGGCGAGATCATCTCCGCGATCGACGCGCTCGACGCGGACGTCATCAGCCTGGAGGCGGCCCGCTCGCACATGGCCGTCGCCGACGAGCTGGCCGCGGCCGGCTATCCGCGCGAGGCGGGGCCGGGGGTGTACGACATCCACTCGCCGCGCGTGCCGCCCGTGGAGGAGATCGCGCAGCTGCTGCGGCACGCGCTGCGCGCGGTTCCGGCGGAGCGGCTGTGGGTCAACCCGGACTGCGGGCTGAAGACCCGCGCCCCCGAGGAGTCCGGCCCGGCCCTGGAGAACCTGGTCGCGGCGGCGAAGCGGGTACGGGCGGAGCTGCCGTAAAACGCGAAGGGCCCCGCCCGGCGACCTCGTCAGAAGGTCTCCGGGCGGGGCCCGACCCCGGTGCGGGGGTTACGACTTCACCGGCGCGATCTTGTCGATCAGGCCCGGGTGCGCGTCCAGCCAGTGCGCGGCGGACTGCTTCTCCTTGCCCTTGCCGCCGTCCTGGATGGCGACCTCCAGCGAGGCGAGGTCCTCGGCGGACATGTGGAAGTCCTTGATCCAGCCGGCGACGCGCGGGAACTCCTCGGCGAAGTCCTTCTTGCCGATGGCGTGGATCTGCTCGCCCTGGCCCCAGGCGCCCTTGGGGTCCTTGAGCTTCTTCAGGTCGTACTTGCCGTAGGCCCAGTGCGGGGACCACAGCGTCGTGACGATCGGCTCCTTCTTCTTGATGGCGCGGTCCAGCTCGGCGAGCATCGTCGAGGTGGAGGAGGAGACGACCTTGTACTCGCCGTCCAGCCCGTACTCGCCCATCACCTTGTCGTTGAGGGTGCCCATCATCCCGGCGCTGGACTCGATGCCGACGATCTTGCCGCCGAACATCGCGCTCTTGCCCTTGAGGTCCTCCAGGGAGTCGACGTCCTTCACGTAGGAGGGCACGGTCAGCTCAAGGGAGGTGGGCCCGTACCAGGTGCCCAGGTCGGAGAGCCGGTCGCCGTAGCGGTCCAGGTACTGCTTGTGGGTCGTGGGCAGCCAGGAGTCGAACTGCACGTCCATCTGCCCCTGGGCGAGCGCGGTGTACAGCGGTCCGGGGTCGAGCTGCTGCACGTCGGGCTTGTAGCCGCGGCGCTCCAGGACGTTCTGCCACAGGTAGGTGCTGGCGACGGCCTCGTCCCAGGGGAAGTAGCCCAGCTTGATGCGCTGGCCCTTGCCGACGCCGGAACCGGCGGCCACGCTCTGCCCGTCGCCGCCGTCGCGGGCGATGCTCATACCGCCCGCGATCAGGGCGAGGACGACGACACCGGCGGTGGCGACGGCCGTACCGGGCCGGTAGCGCAGCACCTTCAGGCCGCGCGCGGTCGCGGCGGCCTTGGCGAGCGCGCGCCGGCCCAGCGGCGAGACACGCTGGTTGAGGGCACCGGTCATCCGGTCCAGGTAGATCGCGAGGATCACGACGGCCAGACCGCTCTCGACACCGCCGCCGATGTCGACCTTGGTGACGGCCGCGTACACGGCCTCGCCGAGGCCGCCCGCGCCGGCCATGCCCGCGATGACGACCATGGACAGGGCGAGCATGATGACCTGGTTGACGCCCGCCATGATCGTGGGCAGGGCGAGCGGCAGCTGCACCCGCAGCAGGGTGTCGCGCGGCGTGGTGCCGAAGGCGGTGGCCGCCTCGACGAGTTCGCCGTCGACCTGCCGGATGCCCAGCTCGGTCATGCGCACACCGGGCGGCATCGCGAAGACGACGGTGGCGATCAGACCGGGGACCGGGCCGATCGAGAAGAACATCACGCCGGGGATCAGGTAGACGAAGGCGGGCATCGTCTGCATGACGTCGAGCACCGGCCGCAGCACGCCGCTGACGGCGCGGCTGCGGGCCGCCCAGATGCCCAGCGGCACCGCGAGCAGCAGCGTGATCAGGCTCGCGACGAGCACGAGCGACAGCGTGGAGGTGGCCTCGTGCCACAGGCCGAAGGAGTCGACGAGCGCGAGCCCCGCGAAGGCGAGGACACCGGCGAGCAGGCCGCGCAGCCAGAACGCGATGACGGCGAGGATGCCGGCCATCAGCAGCGGCGAGGGCGCGTCCAGTACGGTGCGCACGCCGTCGTAGGCGCCGGTGACGACGGTGCTGACGGCGTCGAAGAGCCAGCTGAGGTGCGACTGCAGCCAGGTGACGATGGTCTCCGCCCATTCGCCGAGGTGGATCCTAGGCATCGGCGCTCACCTCCTGCTTGCGGGCGGGGGCTTCGACAGCGGCTCCTTCGGGAGCGTCGGCGGGGGCGCCGAGCGCGGAGAGCAGCTTGTCGCGGGTGACGACGCCGGCGAGTTCGCCGGTGTCGTCGGTGACGGCCACCGGGGCCCCGCTGCGCGCGAAGGGCGTGAACAGCTCGGCGACGGGCGTGTGCGCGCTGACGGTCGCGGGGGCGTCCCCGAGGGCCGCGGCGCCGGGCGCGTCCATGATCGAGCCGGCGGTGAGCACCCGGGAGCGGTCCACGTCCTGGATGAAGGAGGCGACGTAGTCGTTGGCGGGGCGGACCAGGATGTCCTCGGCCGTGCCGTTCTGCACGATCCGGCCGTCGCGCATGACGGCGATGCGGTCGCCCAGGCGCATGGCCTCGTTGAGGTCGTGGGTGATGAAGACGATGGTCTTCTTCAGCCGCGTCTGGAGGTCCAGCAGCTGGTCCTGCATGTCGCGGCGGATCAGCGGGTCGAGGGCGCTGAAGGACTCGTCCATCAGCAGCAGGTCGGCGTCGGTGGCCAGCGCGCGGGCGAGGCCGACGCGCTGCTGCATGCCGCCGGAGAGCTCGTCGGGCCAGGAGGTCTCCCAGCCGCCCAGGCCCGCCAGCTCCAGGGCCTCGGCGGCGCGCTCCGCGCGCTCGGCGCGGGCGACGCCCTGCACCTCCAGGCCGTAGGCGGCGTTCTCCAGCACGCTGCGGTGCGGGAACAGCGCGAAGTGCTGGAAGACCATGCTGATCTTCTTCGAGCGGACCTCGCGCAGCTCGCGCGGGGACAGCGCGGTCAGGTCCTGCCCGTCGTACAGGACGCGTCCGGCGGTGGGCTCCAGCAGTCCGTTGAGCATGCGCAGCAGCGTGGACTTGCCGGATCCGGACAGACCCATCACCACGAAGATCTGGCCCGCCTCCACCTCGAAGGAGGCGTCGATGACCGCCGCGGTGGTTCCGTCGGCGCGCAGCTCGTCGCGGCCTGCGCCGCCTTCGAGCCGTCGCACGGCGGCTTCGGGTCGTCTGCCGAACACCTTGTACAGATGCTCGGCCTTCAGCCTGGACACATACACCTCTCGGGTAGCACGAACAGCACGTCCCGGCTCCCCCGAAGCAGCCGGGACGTGGAGCGGTGCGGTATCGGTCCGCGTGCCCGCCGCCCAGTGCCTCTCGTCGAAAGCGCGTGTCTTTCGTTGAAAGCACGACGGGATCCGCTCCGGCACCGCGCCTGCCCTCGTTCATTCCGGGCAAACGGAACAGTGATCCACTTCACAGTGCGCGGGGGTGTCGGTGGTCTGCGGCATCATCGACGCGTGACGCGACGCCTGATGCTCCTCGACACCGCTTCCCTGTACTTCCGCGCCTATTTCGGGGTGCCCGACACCGTGCGCGCCCCGGACGGCACCCCGGTCAACGCGGTGCGCGGTCTGCTCGACTTCATCGCCCGCCTGGTCGCGGACCACGAGCCGGACGAGCTGGTCGCGTGCATGGACTTCGACTGGCGCCCGCGGTGGCGGGTGGATCTCATCCCCTCCTACAAGGCGCACCGCGTCGTGGCGGAGTCCGAGGCGGGCCCGGACACCGAGGAGGTCCCCGACACCCTCTCCCCCCAGGTCCCGGTGATCGAGGAGGTGCTCGACGCGATCGGCATCGCCCGTGTCGGCGCCGCCGGCTATGAGGCGGACGACGTGATCGGCACCCTCACGGCCCGCGCGGCCGGCCCGGTCGACATCGTCACGGGCGACCGCGATCTGTACCAGCTGGTGGACGACCGGCGCGGGGTGCGGGTGCTGTATCCGGTCAAGGGCGTGGGCACGCTGCAGACCGTCGACGAGGCGGTGCTGCGCGAGAAGTACGGGGTGGACGGCGCCGGTTACGCGGATCTGGCGCTGCTGCGCGGGGATCCGAGCGACGGGCTGCCGGGGGTGCCGGGCATCGGGGAGAAGACGGCGGCGAAGCTGCTGGCCTCCTTCGGCGATCTGGCCGGGATCACGGCCGCGGCGGCGGATCCGGCCTCGAAGCTCACCCCGGCGCAGCGCAGGCGGCTGCTGGAGGCCGCCGGCTATCTGGCGGTGGCGCCGAAGGTGGTGCGGGTCGCCTCCGATGTGCCGCTGCCGCCGTTCGACCCGGCGCTGCCGGGCGAGCCGCGCGATCCGATGGCGCTGGAGGAGCTCACGGCCCGCTGGGGTCTGGGCGGTTCCCTGCGGCGGGTGCTCTCGGTCCTCGCCCGGTGAACTGCTAGGTTAGGTCGGCCTAACTTATTCGTTGACCGCCGTACTTGATCGCAGTACTTGTGGCAGTACTTGTCGGTGCGGCACCTGTCGCGCGCGAAGGGGAACCACCATGGCAGAGCGTCCCGTCCGCAGGAAACCGCAGCTCCACCGCGCCCATGTGGTGCGCACCGAGCGGCTGACCCCGCATATGATGCGCGTCGTGCTGGGCGGCGAGGGCCTGGCCGGGTTCGGCGCGGGCGAGCACACCGACCACTACGTCAAGCTCCTCTTCCCGGTCGAGGGCGCCGCCTACCCGGAGCCCTTCGACATGGAGACCGTCCGCCGCGAGCTGCCGCGCGCCCAGTGGCCGCGGACGCGCACGTACACGGTGCGTTCCTTCGACCGGGCGGCGCGCGAGCTGGTCCTGGATTTCGTGGTGCACGGCGACGAGGGCCTGGCGGGCCCCTGGGCGGCGGGCGCGCAGGCCGGCGAGGAGGTGCTCTTCCTGGGCCCCGGCGGCGCCTACTCCCCCGACCCGGCCGCCGACTGGCATCTGCTGGCCGGTGACGAGAGCGCCCTGCCCGCGATCGCCGCCGCCCTGGAGGCGATCCCGGCGGGCGCGAGCGTGCACGCCTTCGTGGAGGTCGCGGACGCCCGCGAGGAGCAGGAGATCGCCCTGCCCGAGGGCGTGCGCGTGACCTGGCTGCACCGGTCGGGGGCGCCGGTCGGCGAGGCCCTGGTGAAGGCCGTGCGGTCGCTGGACTTCCCGCCCGGTGACGTGCACGCCTTCGTGCACGGCGAGGCCGGCTTCGTCAAGGAACTGCGCCGCCATCTGCGGCTGGAGCGCGGGGTGCCGCGCGAGCGCCTGTCGATCTCCGGCTACTGGCGCCGCGGCCACGACGAGGACGGCTGGCAGGCCTCGAAGCGCGAGTGGAACGCGCAGGTGGAGCGCGAGCAGGAGACGTCCGCCGCCTGACCGTCCGGCGCGGGCCCGCGCGGCGCCGGCCCCTCCCGGCCGCAACAGCCGGGAGGGCTCGGCGAGTCAGGGAATCTACCCCACCGACGAGTAGGCCACGACACCCCGCAGCAGCCCGTCCATCGCCTTGCGGGCACTGCGCGGCACCGAGCTGTCCGCGGGCGCGGCCGCCGCGATCTGGCCGAGGACGTCGATGGCCTGCTTGCACCAGCGCACGAAGTCACCGGCCGGCATCTCGATCTCGTGCAGCACCTCGTCCAGGCTGTGCCCGGACGCCCACCGGTAGGCGGCCCAGGCGAAGCCGAGGTCCGGCTCGCGCTGGCCCACGCCCTCCGCCTGGTTGATCCGGTGGTCCTCCTCCAGGGCGTCCAACCGGCCCCAGATACGCACCATTTCGGCGAGCGCCTCCTTCGCGGGACCGCCCGGCAGCTTCGGCGGGGCCGCGTCGTCGGCCGCCCGCGCCTCGAAGACCAGGGCGGACGCGCACGCGGCGAGCTCGGCCGGCTTCAGCCCCTCCCACACGCCGTCGCGCAGGCACTCCGCGGCCAGCAGATCCAGCTCGCCGTACAGCCGGGCCAGCCTGCGGCCGTCCTCGGTGACCTCGTCGCCCCGCAGATACCCCAGACCGGTCAGCAGCGAGCAAATCCGGTCGAAGGTACGGGCGATGGTGTTCGTCCGTCCCTCGATACGCCGCTCCAGCTGGCGGTTGTCGCGCAGCAGCCGGTGGTAGCGCTCGGCCCAGCGGGCGTGGTCCTCGCGGTCGGAGCAGCCGTGGCAGGGGTGCGCGCGGATCGCGGAGCGCAGCCGGGCGATCTCGGAGTCGTCGACGGCCGCCGACCGCGCCTTGCGGTGCCGCTCGGGCACGATGTGCCCGGCCTTGGTGCGCAGCGCGGAGGCCAGATCGCGCCGCGACTGCGGGCTGCGCGGATTGAACGAGCGGGGGATGCGCACCCGCTCCAGGGCCTCGACCGGGACCGGGAAGTCGATCGGCGCGAGCCGCTTGACCTGCCGCTCGGCGGTCAGGACGAGCGGACGCGGCCCGTCGTGGGCCTCGAAGCCGCGGTGCCGGTCGGTACGGCCCGCCGCGAGCCCGGGGTCGAGCACCAGCGCCAGGCCCGCGTACTTGCCGGTGGGCACGTGGATCACATCGCCGGGGCGCAGCCGCTCCAGCGCGGCGGCCGCGGCGGCCCGGCGCTGCACGGCGCCCTGCTTGGCCAGCTCGGTCTCGCGGTCCTTCAGCTCCCGCCGCAGCCGGGCGTACTCGTCGAAGTCGCCCAGGTGGCAGGTCATGGACTCGCGGTAACCGGCCAGGCCCTCCTCGTTCTTCTGCACCTGGCGGGAGATCCCGACGACGGAGCGGTCCGCCTGGAACTGCGCGAAGGAGGTCTCCAGCAGCTCCCGCGATCTGTGCCGGCCGAACTGCGAGACGAGATTGACCGCCATGTTGTAGGACGGCTTGAAGCTGGAGCGCAGCGGATACGTGCGGGTGCCGGCCAGGCCCGCGAGCGCGGCCGGGTCCATGGCGCGCTGCCACAGCACGACCGCGTGCCCCTCGACGTCGATGCCGCGCCGCCCGGCCCGGCCGGTGAGCTGGGTGTACTCGCCGGGGGTGATGTCGGCGTGCTGCTCGCCGTTCCACTTGACGAGCTTCTCCAGCACCACCGAGCGGGCGGGCATATTGATGCCCAGGGCCAGGGTCTCGGTGGCGAAGACCGCCTTGACCAGCCCCTTGGCGAACAGCTCCTCGACGACCTCCTTGAAGGTCGGCAGCATGCCGGCGTGGTGCGCGGCGATGCCCCGCTCCAGGCCCTCCAGCCACTCGAAGTAGCCCAGGACGTGCAGGTCCTCGTCGGGGATGGCGGCGGTGCGCTCCTCGACGATCTCCCGGACCCGGGCCCGCGCCTCGGCGTCGTTCAGCCGCAGCCCCGCGTACAGGCACTGCTGGACGGCGGACTCGCAGCCGGCCCGGCTGAAGATGAAGGTGATGGCGGGCAACAGGCCCTCGGCGTCGAGGCGTTCGATGACCTCGACCCGGCTGGGCACCCAGATCCGGGCCCGCTGCCGGCGCTCGCGCTCGCGGTCGGCCTCGCGCAGATTGCGGCCGCGCCGCTTGTCGCGGCCGCCCAGGGGACGGCTGTTCTCCATCCGGGCCAGCCGCACCAGGTCCGGATTGACCTCGCGGCGGCCGCCGCCGGGGGTGCCGTCGGGGGTCGCCTTCTCCTGGAACAGGTCGTACATGCGCCGCCCGGCGAGCACGTGCTGCCACAGCGGGACGGGCCGGTGCTCGGAGACGATCACCTCGGTGTCGCCGCGCACGGCGTCCAGCCAGTCGCCGAACTCCTCGGCGTTGGAGACGGTCGCCGAGAGGGACACCAGCGTCACCGACTCCGGGAGGTGGATGATCACCTCCTCCCAGACGGCGCCGCGGAAGCGGTCGGAGAGATAGTGCACCTCGTCCATGACCACATAGCCGAGGCCCGTGAGCGTCGAGGAGCCCGCGTAGAGCATGTTGCGCAGCACCTCGGTGGTCATCACGAGCACCGGGGCCTCGGGGTTGACGCTGTTGTCGCCGGTCAGCAGGCCGACCTTGCCGGCGCCGTAGCGGCGGACGAGGTCGGTGTACTTCTGGTTCGACAGCGCCTTGATGGGCGTGGTGTAGAAGCACTTGCGGCCCTGGGAGAGCGCCAGGTGGACGGCGAACTCGCCCACGATGGTCTTGCCCGAACCGGTCGGCGCCGCCACCAGGACGCCTTTCCCGGCCTCCAGCGCCTGGCAGGCGGCGATCTGGAAGGGGTCCAGTGCGAAGTCGTACATCTCGCGGAACGGGGCGAGGGCGGTGGCCTGCTCCGTGGCGCGCCGCCGGGCCTCGGCGTAGCGCTCAGCAGGGGACATGTCGTCGGTCATCTTGTCTACGAGCCTACCGGGAGCCCCTGACAGCGCACCCGATCATTACCGGGCCCGGGCCCGGGTACGACGGACGCCCCGGGGCCGGTGCCCCGGGGCGTCTCTCATGACCCTGTCTTCCGACCCGCGCGCCGTGCGGATCAGGTCACGTCGTCGTAGTCGTTGCGTCGGGCGGGTCCGTGGCCGCTGTCGTCGGCCTGCTCCAGCGCGGGCAGCGGCCGGGAGTCGCCGACCGGCTCCGGCGTCAGGTCCAGCGGGGCGGCCTCGTCGTCGTCGAGCTGCCGGTCCGGGTTGCGGCGCTCGCGGCGCCGGTCGTTGAGGATCGAGAAGCCCACGGCCCCGAAGTAGAGCATGACGATCGGTACGGCCAGCACGCACATGCCCAGCGGGTCGGTGCTGGGGGTGGCGACCGCGCCGAAGACGAACACGGCCATCACCACACCGCGCCACCACTTGAGCATCGTCTTGCCGGTGACCATGCCGACCAGGTTCATCATGACCAGGATCAGCGGCAGTTCGAAGGCGAGGCCGAAGACGAGGATCATCCGGACGGTGAAGTCGAGGATGTCGTCGAGGGCGAGGGTGTTGGCCGCGGCATCGGGCGTGACGCTCAGCAGCACCCGCATGCTGGTGGGCATGATCAGGTACGCGAGGTAGGCGCCGGCGACGAACAGCGGGGCGGCCGTGGAGACGAAGGCGAGCGTGTACTTCTTCTCGTTCTTGTGCAGGCCCGGCGCGAGGAACGCCCACAGCTGGTAGAGCCAGATCGGCGAGGCGATGGTGACGCCCGCGAGCAGGCACACCTTGACCACCGTGGCGAACGGTGAGGCCAGGGTGCCGAAGACGACGATCGCGCAGTTGCCGCCGTGGCTCTGGGCGAGATCACGGCCCGGGCAGGCGGGCACCGGGCTGGACAGGAAGTCCATGATCTGCTTGTTGTAGAACGCGGCGGCGACGGCCACCACGACGATGGCGAGCACGGCCTTCGCCAGGCGATTGCGCAGCTCGCGCAGGTGCTCCGCGAGGGGCATGCGCCCCTCGGGGTCCTTCACCTTCTTGCGGGCAGACTTGGGCAACCCACGTCCCTATCTCGTGCGGCAGACGGACACGCGCGGCGCCCGTCCCGGTCGTCCCTGGATCAGTGCTGCGTCGTACGGTCGGCGGGCTCGCTCGCCGGACGGCCGGAGACATCGCCGGGGGCGGCCTTGATCGTACGGGGGGCGGCGGAGCCGGCGGGCGGGTCGGCCGGGGCGGAGGCGTTGTCCTGGCCCTCCGAACGCATCGCCTTGGCCTCGCTCTTGAGGATGCGCGCGGACTTGCCGAGCGAACGGGCCATGTCGGGGAGCTTCTTCGCGCCGAACAGCAGGACGATGAGAACGAGAATGAGAATGATCTCGGGGGCGCCGAGCCTTCCGAACATAAGCGTGTACCTTCTCACCGAAGCGGCATGGGTGGGGTGCTGCGAGCCGGTCCGCCGGGTCTGCTCCCGGCAACCGCACGTCAGCGATCGTAACGCGCAGGGGTGAACACCGGACAATCCCCGTGCGTACTCCCGGCTGCGGCCCACCGCCTCGTCGCAGACCGCCGTCCCAGCCTACCGCCCGCTCCGGGACCCGGCTCAGCCCTGATGCACGGAGTCCTCGCGCACGGAGCGCACCGTGTGCGCGGTGTTCCCGGCGAGCGGCAGCGCGGCCCGCTCCAGCTCCTCGGCGGCGCCCGCGATCCGCACCGAGCTGTCGGCGATCTGGCGGGCCAGCCGCCGCACCTCGGTCAGGACGCGGGCGGCGAGCACGCCGAGCACGGCGATTCCGCAGAAGGCGAGGGCGACGGCGAGCACGGTCCAGAGCATGGCGGGAGCCTATCGGTGGCGGGTCAGGCGGTGATGTGCAGCCGCAGGGTGCGCACCCCGCCGCCGGTGAGCAGCTCCACGATCCGCTCCCCCGCCGGCTTTCTGACCGCGGCACCGCAGTCGGGGCAGGTGAAGGAGTAGAAGGTGGTCTTGTGGCTGGCGCCGATGGCGAGCCGCAGCGCGCCCGCGGCCAGCTCGAAGCAGCCCCGGCAGTCGGGGCAGGCGGCCTTGAACACCGCGGCCCTGTGGTGCGTACGCGCGTCCACCGCGCCCCCTCCCGCGTTCTTCGGCAACGGCCCGCTCACTCCCCGTACGCCGCGAGGGCCTCGCGCGCCGCGTCCCGGGCACCGGCCACCAGCTCCGGCGGGGAGACGATGCGCCCGTCGGCGCCGAGCCGCAGCGCGAGCCGGCGCAGCGAGGCGGGGTCGGGGGTGCGCAGGGTGATCCGCAGACCGCCGTCGGGCAGTTCCTCGGCGCGGTCGTGCGGGTAGTACTCGGCGACCCAGCGGCCGCAGGGCCCGACCTCGACGACGACCTCGGGGTCCTCGGCGGCCGGCTGCACCAGCCCGGCGGACAGGTCGCGGGGCTCCAGCGGCGGCGGGTCGCAGACCTCGTCGAGCAGCCGGATCTCGGCGACCCGGTCCAGCCGGAAGGTGCGCCGGGCCTCCGAGAGCCGGCACCAGGCCTCCATGTAGGTGTGGCCGACGGCGAACAGCCGGATGGGGTCGACCTCGCGCTCGGTGAGCTCGTCGCGGGCGGGCGAGTAGTAGCGCAGCCACAGCCGGCGGCGCTCGGCGATGGCCCGGTCGACGTCGGCGAAGACGCCGCCCTCGGACTCGAAGGTGACCGACAGCCGGGAGCTGGCGCCGGCCGCCTCGCCGGCCGCGGCCTCGATCTTGGCGGTGGCGCGGAGCAGGGCCTGCCGGTCGCTCTCGCGCAGCCCGGGCAGAGTGGCCACGGCGCGGGCGGCCACGAGCAGCGCGGTGGCCTCGTCGGCGGCGAGCCGCAGCGGTTCACCGGTGCTGGTGCCCGAGGCGTCGGGGTTGTGCCACCAGATGTGTTCGCCGTCGGTGTCGATGTCCAGCAGGTCGCCGCCGCGGAAGCTGGTGCCGCACATGGGCAGCACGTCGAGGTCGGCGATCAGCTCGTCCTCGGTGATGCCGAAGGCGCGCGCGACCTCGGCGACGCGGGCGCCGGGGCGCTCGCGCAGATAGGTGACCAGCGAGAGCATCCGCCGGGTCTGGTCGATGGCGTTGGTGGCCATGGCGTGAAAGTCCCGTTCCCTCGTCCTGTGGTCAGCCCTTGGCGACGGCGCGCAGCCGGTCGAGCACGTCCGCGCGGAGCTCGGCGGGGCCGAGGACGACCACGTCGGGGCCGAACTCGGCGAGCCAGGCGTCCAGTCCGTGCCCGTAGGGGATCTCCAGCTCGTCCCAGCCGTCGCCGAGCGGGCGGGTGGCGGTGGCGCGGGCGCGCAGCGGATAGCCGTGCCCGGAGCGGAGCCTGATCAGGGCGGTGCCGGTGGCGGTCTCGCCCGCCCAGGTCTCGACGGTCTCGCGGACGGTGGAGTGGTCGGGCACCGGCGCGGTGTAGGGCAGCGCGCGGGAGCGGACCCGGCCGGTGATGCGGGAGAGCCGGAAGACCCGCTCGGCCGCGCGGTCGCGGTCCCAGCCCGCGAGGTACCAGTGGCCGCGCCAGCACTCCAGGGTCCACGGCTCGACGTGCCGGCGCTCGGGGCGGGAGGCATTGGCCTTGCGGTAGTCGAACTCGACGGGGCGGCGGTCCCGGGCGGCGAGCATCAGCGGCTCGAAGGCGGCCTCGCGGACGGGGATGCGCGGCTCCAGGGCGCCGTGCCCCTCGTAGTCGGCCTCGGCCAGCGGCATGCCGGCGGCCCGCAGCTTCTGCAGGGCGCCGCTGGCGGCACCGGCGAGACGGGCCTGCTGCCAGACCTTGGCGGCCAGGCCCAGGGCGGCGGCCTCCTCGGCGTCGAGGGTGATCGGGGGCAGCCGGTTGCTGTCGCGGCGGGCCAGATAGCCGGTGTCGCCGTCGACGCTCTCGACGGTCTCGATGATCAGGCCGAGCTCGCGCAGGTCCTCCTTGTCCCGCTCGAACATCCGGTTGAAGGCGTCGTCGCCGGGCGCGGAGTCCCCCGGGGCGCCGCCGCCCGCGGCCCGGCCGGGGCCGAAGGCCTCGATGTACGCCTCGATGGAGGCCCGCAGCTCGCGCTTGCTGAGCGGCCGGCTCGTGCCCAGCAGGCACAGCGCCAGGTTCATCAGCCGCTCGGCCTTGGCAATCGCCATCGACGCCCTCTCTGCTTGTGTTCTCAACGGTTGACCGTACCGCCCGGCGGCCGCCCGGCAAAAGCCGAGGCCCGCACTCCCCCTCGTGAGGGAGTGCGGGCCCTGGGTGTTCGAACCGGCGCGGCGGGAGCTACGGGCTCAGCCGATGCCCATCAGGTCGCAGACGAAGATCAGGGTCTCGCCCGGGGCGATCACGCCGCCGCCGGCACCGCGCTCGCCGTAAGCGAGGTGCGCCGGGATGACCAGCTTGCGCCGGCCGCCGACCTTCATGCCCTGGATGCCCCTGTCCCAGCCTTCGATGACCTGGCGGGCACCGAGCTGGAACTCCAGCGGCCTGTTGCGGTTCCAGCTCGCGTCGAACTCCTCGCCGGTGGAGAAGGCCACGCCCACGTAGTGGACCTGGACGAAGTCACCGGCCTTGGCGACCTGGCCCTCGCCCTCCCAGACCTCGGTGATCTCCAGGTCGGTCGGGACCGGGCCCTCGGGGAAGTCGATCTCGGGCTTGTCGATGTTCACGCGGTGCTCCTACGCAGGAATCGTGCAGATAACCGTGCAAGTCTGGCAGACCGGGGGCGGGGTCCCGGCCGGGGGCCCCGCCGGTCCGCCCGCGTGGCCCGCCTCAGGCCTTGCCGACGATGTCGACGACGAAGACGAGGGTGTTCTTGTCCAGCCCGCTCTGCGGGTTGCCCTCGTAGCCCAGCTTCGGCGGGATCACCAGCAGGACCCGGTCACCGACGTGCTTGCCGACGAGCCCCTTGTCCCAGCCCTGGACGACATTGCCGGTGCCGATCTGGAAGGCCGTGGCGCCGGAGTGGTCGAAGGAGGAGTCGAACTTCTTGCCGTCCTCCCACTTCACCCCGGTGTACTGGGCGATCAGCCCGTCGCCGGCCTTGATCTCCGGGCCGGTGCCCTTGATCAGCACCTGCTCCTTGAGGTCCTCGGGCGCCTTGGTGTCCTTGGGGACCGTGATCTCGGCGGCCTTGCCGGGCTCGGCCTTGACCTCCGGCATGCCCTCCTCGGGCGCCGCCTGCTCGCCCTTGGCCCCGGCCTTCGGATCGACCTTCTGGGCGCCGGCGACGTCGATGACCCACACCAGCCCGTCCTCGGGCTTGACCCCGGACTGCGGGTTGAGCTGGTCGCCGATGAGCGCCTTCGCGCTGCCCTCGACCTCGATACGGCTGCCGGCCTTCTGGCCGACGACGGCGTCGAGCACCTTGGCCGGCATCTCCTGGCTGGGCTGGCCGAGCTGCTGGACGAGCTGCCGGCGCGGGCCCTTGGTCCCGGCCTTCTCCTGCATCGTCCAGGTACCGCCGAGGGGCTTGTCGTCCTTCATGGTCTGCCCGGCGAAGTCCAGGCGGACGAAGGAGTCCTTCTCCACCTTCTCGCCACTGCCCTCGACCAGGGTCTTCACGACGAGCTTGTCGGCCGCCTTCGCGTCCTTGGGCGAGGTGGAGATCTTCGGCTGCTCACCGAACTTCCCCTCGACCGTGACCTTGGCTACCGGCGAGCCTTTGCCGCTGCCCTCGTCCCCGCAGGCGGCGGCGGTGAACAGCAGGGCGGGCACGGCCAGCGCCGCCGCGATGCGGCGCGTGTTCTTCGTGAGCTTCATCATCCAACTCGGGGCTAGGGGGGTGGCTGGGCAGTGCCCGCCACTTTACGGCTTGCGTCTGCCCCGGCAACCCCGGCCGACACGGCCGCGCGCCGGGTCACGGCGGTCGTCCGTGCCCCGGCGCGCACCGGAGGGCGCCGCGCGGGCGCGGCCCCGGCCGGTCACATCCCGGCGATGAGCTTCTCCACCCGGTCGTCCACCGAGCGGAAGGGGTCCTTGCACAGCACCGTGCGCTGCGCCTGGTCGTTGAGCTTCAGATGCACCCAGTCGACGGTGAAGTCGCGGCGCTGTTCCTGGGCGCGGCGGATGAAGTCGCCGCGCAGCCGGGCCCGGGTGGTCTGCGGGGGCACCGACTTGCCCTCGAAGATCTTGAGGTCGTTGCAGACCCGGGCGGCCTGGCCCTTCCGCTCCAGCAGGTAGTACAGGCCCCGGCGGCGGTGGATGTCGTGGTAGGCGAGGTCTATCTGGGCCACCCTCGGGTGGGACATGGTGATGTTGTTCTTCGTCCGGTACCGCTCGATGAGCTGGTACTTCATCACCCAGTCGATCTCGGTGGCGATCCGGTCCAGGTCCTCTTCGCGGACGGCCTCCAGCGTGCGGCCCCACAGCTCCAGGACCCGCTCGACCGTGCCGGTGCGGATGCCGCGCCGCTCGCAGAAGTCCACGGCCTTCTCGTAGTACTCCTGCTGGATCTCCAGCGCGGACGCCTCGCGGCCGCTGGCCAGGCGCACCTTGCGTCTGCCGGTGATGTCGTGGCTGACCTCGCGGATGGCCCGGATGGGGTTCTCCAGGGTCAGATCGCGCATCACCGTGCCCGCCTCGATCATGCGCAGCACGAGGTCGGTGGCGCCGACCTTGAGCAGCATGGTCGTCTCGGACATGTTGGAGTCGCCGACGATCACGTGCAGCCGGCGGTAGCGCTCGGCGTCGGCGTGCGGCTCGTCGCGGGTGTTGATGATCGGGCGCGAGCGGGTGGTGGCGGAGCTGACGCCCTCCCAGATGTGCTCGGCGCGCTGACTGACGCAGTAGACCGCCCCGCGCGGGGTCTGGAGCACCTTCCCCGCCCCGCACAGCAGCTGCCGGGTGACGAGGAAGGGGATGAGGATGTCGGCGAGCCGGGAGAACTCCCCGTGCCGGGCCACGAGGTAGTTCTCGTGGCAGCCGTAGGAGTTGCCGGCGGAGTCGGTGTTGTTCTTGAAGAGGTAGACGTCGCCCGCGATGCCCTCCTCGTGCAGACGACGCTCCGCGTCGACGAGCAGCCCCTCCAGGATCCGCTCGCCGGCCTTGTCGTGGGTGACCAGCTCGATGACGCTGTCGCACTCCGGTGTCGCGTACTCCGGGTGCGATCCCACGTCGAGGTAGAGCCGGGCACCGTTGCGCAGGAAGACATTGCTGCTGCGGCCCCAGGAGACGACCCGGCGGAAGAGGTACCGCGCCACCTCGTCAGGGGACAGCCGGCGCTGCCCCCGGAATGTGCACGTGACGCCGTACTCGTTCTCCAGCCCGAAAATGCGGCGGTCCATGCCTGAACATTACGCCTGATGCCCTGCGCTGAAACCGGGTTCGGCGGCACCGGTTCGATCATTTTCAGGCACGTTTCCGGCGACCACCCGGGCCTTGGGGGCGGTCAGGAGATGCCGCGTGGCGAGCAGGACGAGCAGGGCCGCGGCGCCGCCGGCGACGGAGACCGCGAAACCCATGGCGTCGCTGCCCCACTCGATGGCCGGGCCGGCCACGGCGCTGCCGATCGAGGCGCCGACGCCGAAGGAGGTGACGAGCCAGGAGAACGCCTCGGTGGCGCAGCCGCGCGGCGCGTGCCGGTCGACGACGACGAACGCGCAGGCCAGCGCGGGCGCCAGGAACACACCGGCGAGTGCGGCCAGCAGCGTCATGGCGATCGCGCCGGGCACCAGCACGAGCGGGACGTAGCACACCGCGAGGGCGGTGACGATCAGCCGCAGCCGGCGCTCGGGCTCGCCCGCCCACTGCCGGTGGCCGTAGACGACACCGCCGATGAGGGCGCCGACGCCCAGCGCGGAGAGCAGCCAGGCGGAGATGTTCTTGTCGCCCTGGTTCTCGGCGTAGGCGACGGCGGCGACGGCTATCGCGCCGAGCGCCGAGCCGATGCAGAAGAAGGCCCCGAGCACCACGAGCAGCCCGCGCGAGCGCAGCGCGCCCAGCCAGTGCGCCTCGCGGGGCTCGCTGCGCCAGCCGCGCGAGGGCGGCGAGGTGACCACCGCGAGCGCGCCGAGGAGTCCGAGCACGTTGATGACCAGCAGCCCGGCGGCCGGGGACCACTGTGCGGCCAGCAGCATGACGATGAGCGGGCCGACCGCGTACATCACTTCCTGGGCGACCGCGTCGAGCGCGTACGCGGCGTGGATGCGCTCCTCGCTCCCCAGCACCGAGGGCCACAGCGCGCGCAGCCCGCCCTCCAGCGGCGGGGTGAACAGACCCGCGATCGCCACGGCCGCGTAGGCGAGCGGCAGCGGATCCAGGCCGACCCAGGCGAAGACCGCCATGCCGAGGGCGGAGAGCACCGCGGACGGCAGCATCACCCGGGGCTGGCCGTAGAGGTCGACGGCCCGGCCGAGCAGCGGCTGGCCGACGGCGTTGCCGATGCCGTAGACGGCCGTCAGCGCGCCGGCGAGGGCGTAGCCCGCGTCCTGGGACTTGACGAAGAGGACGATGGCCAGGGAGGCGGTGGCGGTGGGCAGCCGGCCCACCAGGGTTCCGGTGAGCAGCCGTGCCGCGTACCGCGTTCTGAGCATCTCGGCGTAGCCGGCCGCCATGGTGTGCACTCCTTGGTCCCGGGCGTCCTCGCCCGGGTCGTCTGATGGGGTTTTACGTACAACGATCGAAGTCGTCATACGTACCATGGCCGCAGCCCGCGGGTCCAACCCGGCCGCGGGCGGGGGAAGCACGGGAGGCAGCAGTGACGAGGGGCGGATCCGGCGGCACGGGTGGGACGGAAGAACGCTGGCCGCCGGTGCGCGGGCCGCGCGCGGTGGCCCGGGCCACCAGCCGGGACGTCGCCCGGGTGGCCGGAGTCTCGCAGACCACGGTCTCACTCGTGATGGGCGAGAAGTGGCGCGGCCGGGTCTCGGAGCGCACCGCCGAAGCCGTACGCTCCGCCGCGCGCGGCCTCGGCTACCGGCCCAATCTCGCGGCCCGCGACCTGCGGCTGGGACACCCCCGGACAGCACTGCTCGTCGTGCCCGCGCTCACCAACGAGTTCTTCGCCCGGGTCTGGACGGGCACCGCGCGCGCCGCCGAACAGTACGGCGTGGGCGTCGTGCTCTACCCCTCCCCCGAAGGCATCGGCCCGGCCCGGGACCCCTTCGCCTCCGCCAGCGCGACCCTCGACGGCGTGATCGCCTCGTCGATGGCCGCCGAGGCGCTGGACGCGCTGCGCGAGGGCGGGCTGCCGCTGGTGATGCTCGACAGCGACCCGGACCGCACGGAGGCGTCGGCGACCGTCAACCTCGACATCGCCGACGGGATGCGGCAGCTCGCCGCGCATCTGCTGGGCCTGGGCCACCGGCGCTTCGTCCACCTCGCCGCCGAGGTCGACTCATGGACCTTCCGCGAACGGCAGCGCGCACTGGCCGCCGCGCTGCGGGAGGCCGGCGGTACTCAGCTGCGCACCGTGTACGCCGCGCTGTCCGTGGGCGAGGCGACCGAGGCGACCGAGCAGGCCCTCGCCGGGCCCGGCCCGCGCGCGACCGCCCTGGTCTGCGACAGCGACGTCCTCGCGGCCGGCGCCTGCAAGGCGGCCCGGCGGCTGGGCCTGCGCGTACCCGACGACATCTCGGTGACCGGCTTCGACGACCTGACCCTGGCCACGGCGGTGGAGCCGGAACTGACGACGGTGCGGTTGCCGACGGAGGCGGTGGGGGAGGCGGGGATGCGGGCTTTGATGACGGTGCTGGACGGGGGGGTGGCGGGGTCGCGGGCTTTGCCGGTGGAGTTGGTGCGGCGCGGTACGACTGCTGCGGCGCGGCCTGGTTCCGGGTGACCTTGTGGGGGCGTGGCCGGGTGGGGGTGGGCGCCTGCGGCGGGCTTCTTCCCCAGCCCCGCCCCTTCCCGAAACTGGGGCTCCGCCCCAGACCCCGGTCCTCAATCGCCGGACGGGCTTGAAAATCAAGCCCGTCCGGCGATTGAGGACGCCCCCTAGAAAAGCC
>NZ_JBHSPB010000015.1:0-194065 GCF_042656465.1 Streptomyces gamaensis | reverse complement strand
CCGGACGGGCTGGAAAGTCCAGCCCGTCCGGCGCCCCCGGGCCGGGGAACAAAGCCCGCCGCAAGCCTCACCTCACACGAGCACCCCCGCCAGCAACTCCGCCACGATCGCCGTCCCGTTCACCGTGAGGACCGACTCCGGGTGGAACTGCACCCCCGCGAAACCGGGCCCGCGCAGGGCATGTACGTCCCCGCTCCGCGGATCCCGGGCGAGCTCGACCCCGGCGACCCCGTCGTCCCCGGCGGCGCACCGCGCCGTGAACGTGTTGTAGAAGCCCACCGTCTCCTCCCGCCCGAAGAAGTCGATCCGCTCCTGCGCGCCCTGGAACGGCACGTCCTTGCGGACGATCTCCAGGCCCAGTTCCGCCGCGATCAGCTCGTGCCCGAGGCACACGCCCAGCAGCCCGTGCCGGTGCTCGCGCAGCAGCTCCGCCGCCAGCGGGCGCAGCAGCCGCATCCTGGGGTCGGCCGGGTCCGAGGGGTTGCCGGGGCCGGGGCCCAGGACCACGGGGCCCGGGTGCGTCAGCAGGGCCTCCCGCAGGCCCGGTTCGTCGTAGCGGCGCACCGTGACCGTCAGGCCCGAGGTGCGCAGCAGGTGGGCGAGCATCGCGGTGAAGGTGTCCTCGGCGTCGACGACCAGCGCGTGCCCGGACAGCG
The DNA here is from genome assembly GCF_042656465.1 of Streptomyces gamaensis. Taxonomy (NCBI): domain Bacteria; kingdom Bacillati; phylum Actinomycetota; class Actinomycetes; order Kitasatosporales; family Streptomycetaceae; genus Streptomyces; species Streptomyces gamaensis. The sequence goes on along the minus strand of NZ_JBHSPB010000015.1, from coordinate 193,409 downwards.
GGGTCGCGGGGGCCGGCTGCATGCGCAGCCAGAACGGGGCGAGGTCGGCGCGCCGGGCGGCGAGCGCGGCCCGTACGCGCGGGTCGTCCGCGAGCCGGACCGCCGTACCGTCCGGCGCGGGCCGCCGCCCGGTGCGTACCCCCAGCGCGGTGAGGACGCCCGCCGCCTTCGCGTGGGTCTCGGCGACCTCGCCGTGGGGGTCGGAGCGGCGCACCAGCGTGGCGCCGACCGGCAGCCGCAGCCGGCCGTGCCGGTCGATGTCGGCGGTGCGGATGAGGATCGGGGAGTCGAGGGTCTGCCCGCCCGCGGCGTCCCGGCCGACGAGGGCGAGGGCGCCCGCGTAGTAGCCGCGCCCGGAGCCGTCGCGGCCGCGCGGCTCGTGGCGTTCGATGACCCGACAGGCGTTCTGCACGGGCGAGCCGGTCACGGTGGCCGCGAACATCGTCTCGCGCAGCACGTCGCGCACGTCCAGCGAGGAGCGGCCGCGCAGCTCGTACTCGGTGTGCGCGAGGTGTGCCATCTCCCGCAGCCGGGGGCCGACGACCACGCCGCCCCGGTCGCCGACGGTGCACATCATCTTCAGCTCCTCGTCGACGACCATGGACAGCTCCTCCACCTCCTTGCGGTCGTGCAGGAACGCCAGCAGTCCCTCGGTGTCGGGGCCCGACGGCGGATAGCGGTAGGTGCCGCTGATCGGGTTCATCACGACGGTGCCGCCGGACATCCGCACGTGCACTTCGGGGCTTGCGCCGATCAGGGTGCGTTCGGGGGTGCGTACGACGTAGGTCCAGTACGCGCCGCGTTCCCCGGCGAGCAGCCGGCGGAACAGGGCGAGGGCGTCGGCGGCGGAGAAGCCGTGGATCTCGCCCTCGAAGGTGCGCCGGATCACGAAGTTGGCGCCCTCGCCGCGGCCGATCTCCTCGGCGAGGACCCGCTCGACGACCCGCGCGTACTCCTCGTCGCTCACGTCGAAGGCGCCGCCCTCGACCCGGACGTCGTGCGTGGGCAGCGCGGCCAGGACCTCGGCCGGCGGCAGCGTGTACGACTCCTCGGGGCGCAGGAACAGCAGCGGGGTGCCGTCGTCGTGGACGTCGAAGCCGCGCTCGCGGATCTGCCGGAACGGTACGAGCGCCAGCGCGTCGTGGACCGGGCGGCCGTCCTCCGGCGGGCCGGCGGGCAGTGGGATGCCGGCCAGGGTCGTGGCCTCGCCGACCGGGCCGATCAGGAGCTCGACGGAGTCGTCCTCCCGGCCGGGGGTGCGGCGGTGCAGCAGGGCGAACGGCGGGCAGTCGGGGGCGGTCAGCCGGTCGAGGAGGGCGGCGGTGGGGGTGCCGCCGGTGGGCTGCGGGTCGGTGGACATCGGGGGTGTTCCTTCCGCTGGGGGCCCCGCCGGGGCCGCACGAGGGGATCGCGAGGGGGCTCGCGAGGAGGGGGAGGAACAGCCCGGGAAAACGCCGAAGGCCGCCCCTCGGGCGGCCTTCGCGGTGCGTGGTCGGATGTACGCGCGATCAGTGGGCCGCCGTGGGAGCGGTCCACCACCAGTTCCGGGTCGTCAGCGCGAACATGCTGCGCACCCTACCCGACGTTCCCGCGTGTCTCACCACGACTCATGACCCGTCTCACATCGCGGGCAACACCCGTGCGGGCGCTGCGACCCCGTAGGGTTGGCAGTGTGACCGTGAACGCTGAAATCCACGCCGGTGGCAACACCTGGCGCTCCCTTCCCGCGGCGCAGCAGCCCGACTGGCCGGACCCCCAGGCTCTGCGCGAGGTGATCGCGGAGCTCGAGTCCTATCCGCCTCTCGTCTTCGCCGGCGAGTGCGACCAGCTGCGTCAGCGTCTGGGAGCCGTCGCCCGTGGCGAGGCGTTCCTGCTCCAGGGCGGCGACTGCGCGGAGGCGTTCGACGCCGTCGGCGCCGACCAGATCCGCAACAAGCTCAAGACCCTGCTCCAGATGGGCGCGGTGCTGACCTACGCGGGCTCGGTGCCCGTGGTCAAGGTCGGCCGGATCGCCGGCCAGTACAGCAAGCCGCGCTCGAAGCCGACCGAGACCCGGGACGGCGTGACCCTGCCGACCTACCGCGGGGACTCCGTCAACGGCTTCGCCTTCACGCCCGAGGCCCGCACCCCGGACCCGCAGCGGCTGAAGCGCATGTACCACGCCTCGGCGTCCACGCTGAACCTGGTGCGTGCCTTCACCACCGGCGGCTACGCCGACCTGCGCCAGGTGCACGCCTGGAACCAGGACTTCGTGAAGTCCTCGCCCTCCGGCCAGCGTTACGAGCAGCTGGCGCGGGAGATCGACCGGGCGCTGAACTTCATGAACGCCTGCGGGGTGGACCCGGAGGAGTTCAAGACCGTCGAGTTCTACGCCTCCCACGAGGCGCTCGTCCTCGACTACGAGTCCGCGCTCACCCGTGTCGACTCGCGCACCGGGCAGCTGTACGACGTCTCGGGCCACATGGTGTGGATCGGCGAGCGCACCCGGCAGCTCGACGGCGCGCACATCGAGTTCGCCTCGAAGATCCGCAACCCCATCGGGGTGAAGCTCGGGCCGACCTCGACGCCCGAGGAGGCGCTGACCCTCATCGAGCGGCTCGACCCCGAACGCGAGCCGGGCCGGCTCACCTTCATCACGCGCATGGGCGCGGACAGGATCCGCGACCGGCTTCCCGAGCTCGTGGAGAAGGTCACCGCGTCCGGGGCGAGCGTGGCCTGGGTCTGTGACCCGATGCACGGCAACACCTTCGAGGCGGCCTCCGGGCACAAGACCCGCCGCTTCGACGACGTGCTCGACGAGGTCAAGGGCTTCTTCGAGGTGCACAAGGGGCTGGGCACCCACCCGGGCGGCATCCATGTCGAGCTCACCGGTGACGATGTCACCGAGTGCGTGGGCGGCGGCGACGAGATCTTCGTCGACGATCTGCACCAGCGCTACGAGACGGCCTGCGACCCGCGGCTGAACCGCAGCCAGTCGCTGGACCTGGCGTTCCTGGTCGCGGAGATGTACCGGGACCAGTAACGGGCGTTCCTGGGACGGAAGATGTGGGGCGCGGATCGGTGTGATCCGCGCCCCACGCGCGTACCGGCCCCCGGCGTTGTTATTCCGCCCCCCATCCGGGTAAGGTAAGGGTAACCTTATTGATCAATTCCCGTGAGGCGGTGACCGCGTGTACGTCTGCTCGTGCTTCGGCATCACGGAGCAGCAGGTGCGCGAACACGCGGCGGACGGGGCCTGCACGCCCCGGAAGATCGCCTCCGCCTGCAAGGCCGGCACCGACTGCGGCTCGTGCGTGCGCCGCATCCAGGCCCTGCTCGGCCGGGGCTCGTGCCCGCGCCGGGAGCTCGCCGACGAGGGGAAGCCGGTGCTGGGCGCCGAGGTCGCGGTGCTGCCGGTGGCCGCGTCCGAGGCCGGCCGGGAGACGGTCCGGGCGGCCTAGTTGCTGCTGCCGTTCTCCTGCTCGATGAACTGGGCGATGTAGAGCGCTTCCCCGAGCTTCTCGATCAGCTCCAGCTGGGTGTCGAGGTAGTCGATGTGGTCCTCCTCGTCCGCGAGGATCGACTCGAAGATATTGGCCGAGGTGATGTCGCCCTTGGCCCGCATGACCTCCACCCCCCGCCGCAGCCGGTCGATGGCCTCGACCTCCACCTGCCGGTCGGCCTGGAACATCTCGGTGATCGTCTCGCCGACGCGGACGTGGAAGAGGCGCTGGTAGTTGGGCAGCCCCTCCAGGAAGATGATGCGGTCCGTGAGGGTCTCCGCGTGCCGCATCTCGTCGAAGGACTCGGCGCGGGTGTGCTCGGCGATCTTCGTCCAGCCCTTGTGCTCCTGCAGTTTCGCGTGCAGGAAGTACTGGTTGATCGCGGTCAGCTCGGCCGTCAGCTGTTCGTTGAGGAATTCGATGACCTCGGGGTCGCCCTGCATTCGCTCTGGCTCCTTCCAGGAGGACGACTGACAGGTAGCGCGCATCCTCGCACCGCCCTTCGAAACCGTCCAGTAAGTGCACACTTAGTGGGAGTTGCCCGCAAAGAGGAACCCCTGGTCATCACCGGCATCAGCGGTCTGACACCATGGACGCATGGGTCAGTCCGAAAGCCGCAAAAGGGAATTCCCTCAGTCGGTGCCGGCCGGTGCCCCCACGCTGCCGCCGGGGCAGCGGCTCCAGCGCGGCTGGCCGGTGACGCACTACGGGCCGGTGCCGAGGTTCCGCCCGGACCGCTGGGAGTTCCGGGTCTTCGGGGCGACCGCCGACGGCGAGAAGCACAGCTGGACGCACGAGGAATTCTCCGCGCTCCCCTACACGACGGTCGTCGCGGACCTGCACTGCGTCACGAAGTACAGCATGCTCGGTGTCGAATGGGGCGGCGTCGCGGCCCGTACGGTCCTCGGACTCGCCCCGCCCGCGCCCGACGTCACCCATGTCATGGTGTGGGCCGAATACGGATTCAGCTCGAATCTCCGGCTTTCCGACCTCGCCGCCGAGCAGAGCCTTTTCGCCACGCACAAGGACGGCGAGCCGCTCACCGCCGAGCACGGATTCCCGGTCCGGCTCGTCGTGCCGCACCTGTACGCCTGGAAAGGCCCGAAATGGGTGCGCGGCCTGGAGTACATGACCGCCGACCGCCGGGGCTTCTGGGAGGAGCGCGGCTACCACAACATCGGTGACCCCTGGCGCGAACAGCGCTACTCCTACCAGGAACGGCCCGGCGACGGCCCCGAGCTCTAGGCCCGGTCGCCGAGAGGGCCCGGCCCCCGCTCAGACCCCGCCCGTCTCCCGCAGCGCCTTCAGCCGTGCCACGTCCGCCGCGTGCCCCCCGGGGCCGCCCGGCGTCTCGATCGTCAGCGGCACGCCCGCCGTCGCCGGGTGGCCGAACAGCTCCGCGAAGGGAGCGGCGCCGATGTGGCCGGAACCGATGTTCTCGTGCCGGTCCTTGTGGGCACCCGCCACGTCCTTGGAGTCATTGGCGTGGATCAGCTTCAGCCGGCCCTCGCCCGTGACCGCGACCAGTTCGTCGAGCGCCGCCTTCGTCCCGCCGGGCGCCGCCAGGTCGTGCCCCGCCGCGAAGACGTGACAGGTGTCCAGGCACACCCCCAGCTTCGGATGGTGCTCCAGCGCCGCGAAGTACGGGCCGAGGTCGCCGATCAGCGAGCACAGCGAGGACCCCTGCCCGGCGGTCGGCTCCAGCAGCAGATCCGGGTCGTCCTCGTGGACCAGCTCCGCCAGCAGCGGCAGCAGCCGCTCGTGGACCTGCGCCAGCGCCGCCTCGCGCGGCCGGCCGCCCGTCGCCGAGCCCGTGTGCACCACGACGCCCCGCGCCCCGATCTCCCGCCCCCGGCGCAGCGAGTGCCGCAGCGAGACGACGGACCGCTCGACCGTCTCCGGGGTGTGCGAACCGAAGTTGATCAGGTAGGGGGCGTGCACCCAGACCGGCAGGTCCTCCGCCTCGCACGCGGCACGGAACTCCTCGTCCTGCCGGGGGTCGCCGGGCCCCGTGGCCCAGCCGCGCGGATTGGCCACGAAGACCTGCACGGTCTCGGCGCCCATCGCGCGCGCGTACGGCAGCCCGGTACGGGCCAGTCCGCCGGCGACCGGGATGTGCCCGCCGACCGGATTGCGCCCGCGCCCGCCCGGCCGTGTCCTGCTGTCTGCCGCCATGGTCAGAAGCCGCCCTTGAGCTTGATGGTGATGGTGTCGCCCTTCGCGGCCTGCTCCCCGCCCTTGACGGACTGGCTCTCCACCGAGTCCTGCGGGAAGAAGAACGGCTTCTCCACCCGCACCCCGAAGCCCGCCTCCGTCAGCGCCCTGCGGGCGTCGGCCTCGCTGCGCCCGGTGACGTCCGGGACCGTGAGCATCTCCTTGCCCTTGGAGACCGTGAGGGTGACCGTGTCGCCCTTCGCGAGCTTGGTACCGGTGCCCGGCGACTGCTGGGCCACCGCGCCCTTGGGCACGTCCGAGTAGACCTGGGCGTCGGAGACCTGCGCCTTCAGCCCCAGGGCCGCCAGGGCGGACGTCGCGTCGGCGACCTGGCGGCCGGAGAGGTCCGGGACGTCCAGCGGCGCGCCCTTGCTCACGGTCAGCGCCACCGCCGAGCCCGGCCGCCGCTGCTCGCCCGGCCTCGGGTCGGTGGCCAGCACCGAGCCCTGCGCGGTCTCGCCGCTGAACTGCTGGGCCACGTCGCCGACGACGAGCCCCGCCTTCTCGACGCGCCGCTTCGCCTCGTCCAGGGGCATACCGGTCACATTGGGGACCTCGGCCCGCTCCGGGCCCTTGGAGACGACGATCCGCACCTTGCCGTTGCTGCGGATGCGCTCGCCCGGTTTGGGATCGGAGACCGCGACCCGGCCGCGCTCGACGACGTCGTTGTACGCCTCGTCCGCCGTCACCCCCAGCCCCGCCCTGCCCAGCTCCTGCTCCGCCTTCTCCCGCGTCATGTCGAGCACCGCCGGGACGGTGGTGAACTGGCCCGCGTTGATGTACCAGACGCCGGTGCCGATCAGGACGGCCAGCAGCGCGCCCAGGACCACCAGCAGCCGCCGCGAGGGCCGGTACCCCCCGGCGGGACGCCTGCCGCGCGGCCCGCCGGGCGGCGGGGCGTCAGGACGCTCCAGGACGGTCGTCCGGTTCAGCTCCTCCCCGGCGGGGGCGGCCGCCGGAGGCAGCGGCTGCGCCACCGCGCGGCGCGGCAGCACGCTCGTACGGTCCTCCGAACCCCGGTGCTCCGAGGGCTCCTTGGCCCGCGGCGGCACCGCGTCCAGCTGCGCGTCCGTCAACTCCCCGCGCGCCGCGCGCAGTTGTCCCAGCAGCGCGACCGCGTCGGCGGGACGGGCGTCCGGCTCGCGGGCGGTGGCGGCGGCCACCAGCGCGTCCAGCGCGGGGGCCAGCCCCGGGACGGCGGCCGAGGGCGCGGGCACGTCCTCGTTCAGATGCTGGTAGAGCACCTGCGCCGGAGTGCTGCCGCCGTGCGGCTTGGCGCCGGTGACCATCTCGTACAGCACGACACCGCACGCGTAGACGTCCACCCGCTGGTCCGCCGTGCCCTGCTCCAGCTGCTCGGGGGCCAGGTACGAGACCGTGCCGAGCAGCGGGCCGCTCGACGAGGTCGTCGCGGTGTCCACCGTGCGCGCCAGCCCGAAGTCGGCGACCTTCACCCGGCCGTCGTCGCCGATCAGCACGTTCTCCGGCTTCATGTCGCGGTGGACCAGCCCCGCCCGGTGGGCCGCGCCCAGCGCCGCCAGCACCGGCTCGGCGATGTCGAGCGCGGCGCGCGGCCGCAGCGCCCCGCGCTCGCGCAGCACGTCGCGCAGGGTGCACCCGGGCACGTACTCCATCGCCAGGTACACATAGCCGCCGTCGGCGCCCTGGTCGAAGACGCCCACCACGTTGGGATGGTCGAGCCGTGCCGCCGACTTCGCCTCCCGGATGAAGCGCTCCACGAACGCGGCGTCCGCCGCCAGCGCCGGGTGCATCACCTTCACCGCGAGCACCCGGTCGAGCCGGGTGTCCACGGCACGGTAGACCGTGGCCATCCCGCCGACGGCGATGCGCGCCTCGATCCGGTAGCGGCCGTCGAGCTCGAACCCGATCAACGGGTCCCGCAGGGTCGTATCCACGACATACGAGTCTACGAGCCGCGTACGGACGTCCCGCCGCCCCGGCCGCCCGGGGCCGCGCGGGGACGCTATGCCGAGCGGAACGCCGGACGCTCCGGGTCCAGCCGCGCGATCCCGCCCGTCGGCGAGGACGCCTCGGCGAAGTGGCGGCGCGGGATGCGCCCGGCCCGGTACGCCAGCCGGCCGCCCTCGACCGCGTGCTTCATCGCCTCCGCCATCAGCACCGGCTCCCGGGCCCGGGTGACCGCCGAGGCGAGCATGACCGCCGAGCAGCCCAGCTCCATCGCCAGCGCCGCGTCGGAGGCGGTGCCGGCCCCCGCGTCCAGGATCACCGGCACCCCCGCCCGCTCGGTGATCAGCTGGAAGTTGTGCGGGTTGCGGATACCGAGACCGGAACCGATGGGCGAACCCAGCGGCATGATCGCGGCACAGCCCGCGTCCTCCAGCCGCCGCGCGAGGACGGGGTCGTCGTTGGTGTACGGCAGCACCGTGAAGCCGTCGTCCACCAGGATCTCCGCCGCGTCCAGCAGCTCGACCGGGTCGGGCAGCAGGGTGCGCTCGTCCGCGATCACCTCCAGTTTGATCCAGTCGGTGCCCAGGGCCTCGCGGGCCAGCCGCGCGGTGAGGACCGCCTCCCCGGCGGTGAAACACCCCGCCGTGTTCGGCAGCACCCGGATGCCGTGCTTGCGCAGCACGGACAGCACCGAGCCGCGGACGTTCGCGTCCAGCCGGCGCATCGCGACCGTGGTCAGCTCCGTGCCGGAGGCCAGCAGCGCGCGCTCCAGCACATCGAGACTGGGCGCGCCGCCCGTCCCCATGATCAGCCGGGAGGAGAGGGAGACCCCGGCGACGGTGAACAGATCGTCTGCCATCTGCGCTGATCAGCCCCCCTGCACCGCGGTGAGCACCTCGACGCGGTCGCCGTCGCCGAGCCGGGTGGCGGGCCACTGGCCGCGCGGCACCACGGCCTCGTTCACGGCGGCGGCGACCCCGCCGCGCGCGTCGGTCAGGGAAGCGACGAGCCCGTCGAGCGTCAGGCCCCAGGGGATCTCGCGCAGTTCACCGTTGACACTGATACCGACGAGGGCATCGAGCGAGTCGGTCGGATCGATGGGGTTCATCGGGGCAGCTCCTGCAGCGCGTTCAGGTGAGGGTGGGAGAAACGACGGGGGGAGAACGGGCGGGCCTCCTCGGGCAGCCGGCCCCGCGTGAGCGCCTCGGCCATCACCTCGCCCGTCAGCGGGGCGAGCAGCACCCCGTTGCGGTAGTGGCCGGTCGCCGTGTGCAGACCGGGCAGCTCGGTCGGCCCGAGCAGCGGGAAGTTGTCGGGCGAGCCCGGGCGCAGCCCGGCGCGGGCCTCCAGCAGCGGCAGCTCGGTGATGCCGGGCACCAGCTCGTGCGCGTCGCGCAGCAGCTCGTAGACACCGCCCGCGGTCACGCCGGTGTCCCAGCCCAGCTCCTCGGTGGTGGCGCCGACGACGAGCTCGCCGTTCTCGCGCGGCACCAGGTAGACGGGGCCGCCGCGCACCAGTGCCCGTACGGTCCGGGACAGGAACAGCGCGTACTCGCGCGGCACCCGCAGCCGCAGCACCTGGCCCTTGACCGGGCGCACCGGCGGCAGCACCTGCTCGGGCACGCCCGCGAGAGCGCCGCTGTGCGCGCCCGCCGCCAGCACGGTCTGCCCGGCGTGCACGCGGCTGCCGTCGGCGAGTTCGGCGCCCGTCGCCCGGTCGCGGGAGACCAGCAGCCGCACCGCCTCGGAGCGCAGGAAGGCAACTCCCGCCCGCTCACAGGCGATCAGCAGGGCGCGCAGCAGTCTGCGGGGATCGGTCTGATGGTCGCCGTCGGCGCGCAGGCCCCCGCACACGCCCGGCGCGAGCATGGGCTCCAGCCGCCGGCACTCGCGCCCCGTGAGCCACTGCAACTCCAGGCCGCTGCGCTGCTGCAACGCGTGCAACTCCCGCAACTGCGCCCGGTCGTCGGCGTCCAGCGCGACCGCCAGCGTGCCGCACGCGCGATAGCCGGTGTCCTGGCCGCTGGCCTCCTCCAGCTCGGCGGTGAACGCGGGGTAGCGGCGCGCCGAGGAGAGGTTGAGGGCGAACAACGCCTCCTCCCCGTAGTGCAGTTCGGTCACCGCGGCCAGCATTCCGGCGGCGACCTGCCCCGCTCCGCCGCCCGGCCGCGGGTCGGCGACCGCCACGGACAGCCCCCGCTGGGCCGTCCGCCACGCGGTGACCAGCCCGATGACACCACCGCCGACGACGAGGACGTCGCAGCCGGCCCGGGTGACGGACGGCGCGGGTGACGGCGCCCCCGCGGGCGGTGGTTCTGCTTCCGGCACGTGCGATTCCGACGCGTGCATGGGCGTCCAGCCCCTCCCTTCGCCGGCATGACCCGGATCAGGTTCGTACGGTCGGAGGCCGTCCAGCCTCCCTCTCAGCCCGGTCGTCCGGGCTCCCGCGAGTGCTTTGCGGTGGCCACACTAGTACGCGCCGCGAGACCACCGGAAGGCCGGATATGCCACTGGCGGGCGCCGCCCGGCGCCCGGGGCGGCGTGACGCTGTGTCCGAGGTCTCGTGACACAGTGCTGCGGCGCGGCCCGGCCACCGCCCTAGAGTTGACCGGGTGAGCGAGCACGAGCAGACGCAATCATCGGGCGCGAGGACCGGCGAGCAGGCCGGCGGGAAGACCGTGGTCGTCGTCGGCGCCGGAATGGCCGGCGTACAGACCGCCGTCGCCCTGCGCGAGCAGGGCTGGGCCGGCCGCATCCTGTTGCTGGGCGCCGAACGCCACCAGCCCTACGACCGGCCGCCGCTGTCCAAGGCCGTGCTGCTGGGCAAGGCCGAAGGCTCCGCGTTCGAGGTGGACTTCGCCTCCCTCGGCATAGACCTCCGGCTGAGCTGCGAGGTCACCGGGCTGCGGGCCGGGGAGCACGTCCTGGACACCACCGCCGGACCCGTCCCCTACGACGTGCTGGTCATCGCCACCGGCGCCGACCCCGTCGCGCTGCCCGGCAGTGAGGGCGTGCCCGGCGTGCACCTGCTGCGCACCCTCGACGACGCCGAGCGGCTGCGCCCCGTGCTCACCGAGCAGCACGAGATCGTCGCGGTCGGCGCGGGCTGGATCGGCGCCGAGTTCGCCACCGCCGCCCGCGAGGCGGGCTGCCGGGTCACCGTCGTCGAGGCGGCCGACCGGCCGCTCGCCGGAGCCCTGCCCGCCGAGGTCGCCGCCCACATGGCCAGGTGGTACACCGACGCCGGCGCACGGCTGCTGACGGGGGCGCGCGTGGCGGCCATCGAGCCGGGCGCAGTGGTGCTCGACGACGGTACACGGCTGCCCGCGGGCGCCGTCGTCGTGGGCATCGGCGCGCGCCCCGCGACCCAGTGGCTCGTCGGCTCGGGCATCGAACTCGCCGAGGACCGTTCCGTCGCCGCCGACGAACGGCTGCGCTCCTCCCTGCCCGACGTCTACGCCGTCGGCGACTGCGCTTCCTTCCCCTCCGCCCGCTACGGGGTGCGCCTGCTGGTGCACCACTGGGACAACGCCGTACAGGGCCCGCGCACGGTGGCCGGGAACATCGTGCACGGCCCGGCCGAGGGCCCCGTCTACGACCCGGTGCCCTACTTCTGGTCCGAGCAGTTCGGCCGCTTCGTGCAGTACGCGGGCCACCACGACGACGCGACCGACGAACTGCTGTGGCGCGGCGACCCGCGGAGCACGGCCTGGACGGTGTGCTGGCTGCGCGACGGCGTCCTCGTCGCGCTGCTCGCCGTCGGCCGGCCCCGCGACCTGGCGCAGGGCCGCAAGCTCATCGAGCGCGGCGCGGTCCTGGACCGCGCCAGGGCCGCGGACGCCTCCGTCCCCCTGAAGGCTGCGGTGCTCTGAGCGACACCGCCTCCGGAGGGACTCCGGACACACCCGTCCCGGCGGTACCGGCCCCGGGTCGGGTCAACCCGGCTACCGGCTGTCAGTCCCGGATGGCAGGCTTGTCCCGTGACCGAGATTGACGCAAAGACCGATGGCCTCGTCCCCGCCTGGCTCACCCTTCCCGATGTCGCCGAAAAGCTCGGCGTCGAGGTGACCCGCGTGCGGCAGCTGGTCAAGGAGGGCCAGCTGATCGCCGTGCGGCGGGGTGAGAACCGCGTGCTCCAGGTGCCCGCCGCCTTCATCGGCGAGGGCAAGGTCGTCAAGGGCCTGGCCGGGACGCTGACGCTGCTGAAGGACGACGGCTTCAGCGACGAGGAGATGCTGGAGTGGCTCTTCACGCCGGACGACACCCTGCCCGGCACCCCGGCGGACGCGCTGCGCGGCGACCGCGGCACGGAGGTGAAGCGCCGCGCCCAGGCGCTCGCCGTCTGACCCGCTGACGACCACCTCCCGGCAGCCGTGCCCGCGGCTGCCCGGGAGGCGCGCGCACCGGGACCACGAACACCGAAGCAATCACCGCGACACACCGCGGCACACTGTCCGGCGTACGGGCGCGCCCCGCGCCCGTACGCCGCCGACCTGGGGGGGAAGACACCCGATGCCCGTCACCGCACGCGAGCGGCTGGCCGACGCCCGGCTGTACCTGTGCACCGATGCCCGCAAGCGCCAGGGCGACCTGCCGGAGTTCCTGGACGCGGTCCTCGCCGCCGGGGTCGACATCGTGCAGCTGCGCGACAAGGGCATGGAGGCGGGGGAGGAGCTGGAGCACCTGGAGGTGTTCGCCGAGGCCGCCCGCCGCCACGGCAGGCTGCTGGCCGTCAACGACCGGGCGGACGTCGCGCACGCCGCCGGCTCCGACGTGCTGCACCTGGGCCAGGGCGACCTGCCCGTGCCCGCGGCCCGCCGGATCCTCGGCGACGACGTGCTCATCGGGCGCTCCACGCACGCCGAGTCCGAGGTCGACGCCGCGATCGCCGAGCCCGGCGTGGACTACTTCTGCACCGGCCCGTGCTGGCCGACCCCCACGAAGCCGGGCCGCCACGCGCCGGGCCTGCCCCTCGTGCGCCACGCTGCCGCCCGCGAGCCCGGGCGCCCGTGGTTCGCCATCGGCGGGATCGACGCGGGCAATCTGGAGCAGGTGCTCGACGCCGGCGCCCGCCGCGTCGTCGTGGTCCGCGCGATCACCGAGGCGGACGACCCGGCCGAGGCCGCCGCCCGGCTCGCGGAGCGGATACGCGCTTACGGGCAGTAGCGGCCGCGGCGAGGCGCGGGGCAGGCCCGCAGCACGGGCCCGCGCCAGCGAATCGTCAGGAATCTGACCAGGTCAGGGGGCGAAACGGGCAATTCCCAAAACGGGCTTGGGAGACCCGGCGAACGCGGGTTAACTTGCCGGGTATGGCCCTTGGTACAGCCTCCACCAGGACGGATCACGCGCGCACCGTGCGTGAGCTGCTCGCTTCCGGCGAGCGGTCGTATTCCTTCGAGTTCGCGGCACCGAAGTCCGAGAAGGGGGAGCGCGTCCTGTGGGACGCCATCCGCCGGATCGAGGCTGTCGCCCCCACCTTCGTGTCCGTGACCTACGGCGCGGGGGGCTCCTCCCGCGAAGGCACCGTGCGGGCGACGGAGCGGATCGCCACCGACACCACCCTGACCCCAGTCGCCCATCTGACGGCCGTCAACCACTCGCGAGCCGAACTGCGCAACGTCATCGGCCAGTACGCGGACGTCGGCATCCGCAACATGCTCGCCCTGCGCGGAGACCCGCCGGGCGACCCCATGGGGGAGTGGGTGCGCCACCCCGAGGGCATCGACTACGCCGTCGAACTGGTCAGCCTCATCAAGGAGTCCGGCGACTTCTGCGTCGGCGTCGCCGCCTTTCCCGAGATGCACCCGCGCTCCACGGACTGGGACGCCGACATCCGGCACTTCGTGGACAAGTGCCGGGCCGGCGCCGACTTCGCCATCACCCAGATGTTCTTCTACGCGGAGGACTACCTGCGGCTGCGCGACAGGGTCGCGGCGGCCGGCTGCGAGACCCCGATCATCCCGGAGATCATGCCGGTCACCAACGTCCGCCAGATCGAGCGCTTCGCCCAGCTGAGCAACGCCACGTTCCCGCCCGAGCTCGCGGAGCGGATCCTGGCGGTCCGCGACGACGCGGCGGCGGTACGCTCGATCGGCATCGAGTACGCCACGGAGCTGTGCTCCCGGCTGATGGACGAGGACATCCCCGGGCTGCACTTCATTACCCTGAACCACTCCACGGCGACGCTGGAAATCTACGAGAATCTGGGACTGCACCAGCGGTCCTGACGGCCGTTCCCCGGGCGGCGGCCGCACGAGAGGAGCGTAAATGGGCTGGACGGTCCTCTACATCGCGTTCGGCGTGGTCGCGCTCTGGCTGCTCGGCGAGGTCCTGCTGCAGTACAAGGCGCGGCTGCGCTGGCGGCTGCTGGCCTTCGTGGGCTTCCTGGGGGTCGTCGCCGGGGTGGTCGTCCCCTCCGTCGTGGTCATCGCCGTCGGCGCGGTCGCCTTCGCGGTCGGGCAGACCTATGTGACGCTCTCCTTCCGGCGGGGCTTCGCCGCCGGCTGGGCGGTGCGCAAGCGCGCGAAGGCGGGCGGGGACGGGGCCGGGCCGCGCTCCGGCAGGCGGCGCAAGGGCGGGAGCCGCCCGGCCGCCGCCGCGCGGCCCCCGGCCCCGCCCGCGGCCGAGGAGCCCGTGGAGCGGACGGCGGCGATGCCCGCCGTCGAGGAGGCGCCGCAGCCGGCCCAGCAGCCCGCCGCCGCGCCCCAGGCCGTCGCCTACGGCGGCGGCTACGGCGACGCGTCGTACACCGGCGCCGCGGCCCAGGACACCAACGTCTTCGGCGCCTACGACGGCCACGTCGGCCAGCACGCCCCGGACCTGACCGGACAGCACGGGGACAGCGGCCAATTCGCCTACGGCCAGGGGCAGTACGCCGCGTACTCCGACCCCTACATCGGCAGCCGCCCGCAGTCCTACGAGCCCTACGACGCCTACGGGCAGTACCCCACCCAGGGCGGACAGGGCTACCCGCACGCCCCCGACCGGCAGTACGACATCGACACCCCGCCCGGCGGCGTATGGGTCCCCCAGCAACGCGACGGCGAACACCCGCCCCAGCAGCCACCGAACCAGTCACAGCACCACACCAACGGCCACGACGGCCAGCAGCACTACCGCTACTGACGCTCCGCCCGGTGCCGGCGCACACCGGGACGTCCGGCACGGTGTGCGCCGACCCCGTTCCCGGCGGCCCGCCCGGTGCGTCCGGCCGGCAACGGCCGCGCGTGTCTGCGCTCTTGCGCGACGGGAGCGGCTGTCGCCGTGCCGGAGGTCTTGGTGTGTGCCGGTCCCGTTTCCGGCAGCCGGCCCGGTGCGCCCGGCCGGCAACGGCCGCGCGGCGAGGCGCGGTCACCGCTAGCTGCGCCGGCCGGCGCCTTGCGAGACGGGAGCGGTTCTTACCGTGCCGGCCCGCCCGGTCGGCGCCGTCCGCATGGTGAGGCGCGGTCACGGCAAGCCGCGTGGGTCTGCGCCCTGCGCGACGGGGGCGGCTGTCACCGCGCCGAACATCCCAGTGCGCACCGACCCCGTTTCCGGCAGCCCGGCCGACGTGCCGGTGCCGCATCGGGCCCGCAAGCCGGCGCGGTCACTGCGAGCCGCGGAAGTCCTTCCCCTCCACGACCAGGCCGGCGACCAGCGCGCCGGACATGCCCGCGTGTGCCAGGCCCCCGCCGGGGTGGGCGAAACCGCCCGCCAGATACAGGCCCGGCAGCCGCGTCGTATTGGCCGGCCGCAGCAACGCGCCGCCGGCACCGGCCAGTACGGGCGCGGGCACGCCGCCGCCCTCCGCGCCCGTGGCCGCCTCGGTGTCGGCCGGAGTGCGCACCTCGCGCCACAACAGCCGCTCCCTGAGCGCCGGTACGACCGCTTCGGCGGCATCCGCCATCCGGTCCGCGAACGCGGCCACGGCCCGCTCGTCGCGCCAGTCCACCCGCCCGTGCGGCGCCACCGTCGCGGTGAGGGTGACCGCCTCGTGCCCGTCGTCGGGGCGCGAGGCCGGATCGTCCGGCCGCAGCACGGTCACCGTCGGCCGGTACGGCCGCGCACCGCCGTCGAAGACCGCCGACAACTCGGCGCCGCGGTCCGGGCCGTGGACCACCGTGCGGTGCGCCGAACCCCGCGGCCGGGCACCGCGCAGTGCGAGGAAGACCGAGAACCGGCCGGGCGGCGCGGCGGGCAGCAGCCCCCCGGTCCGCTCGGCCACCCCCGGCGCGAGCGCGTCCAGCCGCCCGGGGGAGACCGCGGCCACCACCAGGTCGGCCTCCGCGGCCGTGCCGTCGGCCAGCTCGACCCCGGCCGCGCGGCCGTCCTTCTCGACGAGCCGGACGACCTCCTGGCCGAGGCGGAACTCCACCCGGCGCGCCAGACAGCGCTCGTACAGCGCGTCGGCCAGGGCCCGCATACCGCCCTCGACATACCAACTGCCGAAGGTCTGCTCCAGATACGGCAGCACCGTCGCGCTCGCGGGCGCGGTCCGCGGGTCGAGCCCGTACGCCAGCGCGTGGCTCTCCAGCAGCGCGACCAGCCGCGGATCCCGCAACTCCCGCGCGGCGACGGACTCCAGCGTCGCCGGGGTCCGGCGCCGGAACAGCCCCCGCCCGCGCACCGCCGGATACGGGTCGCGGCCCAGCGCCTGCCGCGCGGCGGCGTCCGCGGCCAGCGGCTCCTCCAGCAGCGGGCGCCGCGTGGCGTCCCACACGGCGCGCGCCCGGTTGACCAGCTCGCTCCACCGCTCGCCCGCGCCCGCCCCGACCGCCGCGTCCAGGGCCGTGACGACGCCCGCCCGCGAGGCGTTCGGCAGCGCCACCGACGTGCCGTCCGCGAAGACGTGACTGCTCGCCGGGTCGACCTGGCGCAGCCCCACGCACTGCTCCAGGGACTCCTTGCCCGTCTTGAGGAACAAGTCGCGGTAGACGGCGGGCAGATGCAGCAGCCCCGGGCCCGTGTCGAAGGCGAAGCCGTCCCGGGTCAGCCGCCCGAGGCTGCCACCGGGCGCCGCCGCCCGCTCGAACACCGCCACCCGGTGGCCCGCAATGGCCAGCCGGGCAGCGGCAGCCATCGCGCCCATGCCGGCGCCGATCACCGCAATCCGTGCCATGGCCCCGACTGTATCCGCAGGGTCCGACAGCTCAGCGCGGCGGACGGCCTCCACCGGGGGCGACGGCCGTTCCCGTGCCGGACCCCCGGTCCCGCCGCTCGCGCCGGCGCCGCAGGAAGCGGCGGATCCGCGACCAGCAGAACGCCACGAGCGCGATGCCCGCCGCCAGCAGCACCCCCGCGACGACGGCCGCCGCCAGCGGATGGAACAGCGCGAGCACCACGACCCCGGCCACGCCCAGATCCTCGGCGGTGCTCACCGCGATGTTGGAGACCGGCTCCGGCGAGGTGTTGACGGCCGCCCGTGTGCCCGCCTTGACCAGGTGGCTCACCAGCGCCGTCGAACCGCCCACGGCCCCGGCCGCAAGCTCCGGCAGCGAACCGCCCTGCCCGGTCAGCAGCGCCGCGACCACCCCGCCCGCCACCGGACGGATCACCGTGTGCACCGCGTCCCAGGCCGAGTCCACGTACGGGATCTTGTCGGCGACCGCCTCGCACAGGAACAGCACCCCGGCCGCGATCAGCACGTCCGGACGCTGCAGCGCCTGAGGCACCTGATCGCTCATCCCGGTGGCCCCGGACAGACCGAGCAGCAGGACCACGGCATAGGCGTTGATCCCGCTCGCCCAACCGCTCGTGAACACCAGGGGCAGTACCGACATGCCGGCGATCGTAACCGGGGCGCCCTCCTGGGCCCGGGTGCCCAGAGGTGAGTACCCGTACCTAGAGCGGCAGATGAGTACGCGCGCGGATGAGCCGACCGGCCCCGCGACGGGACAGTGGTACCCACGGCAGGGACGACCGGCACCGCACCGCCGACACGGGGCGGCGGAGCGGCCGGCGGCCCCGCCGCGACCCGGGGAGCACGGGGGGCTCCCACAGGGAAACCAGGGGGCTCGGGGGGAAAACACGGGGGAACGCTGCTCCGGCGCCGGCCGACACGGTTCGGCCGGCGCCGGAACAGTGCCCCCCGTACCGGGCACGCGCGCGGGGCACCCGCGGACGCGGGCGTCCCCTGTCTCACATCACCGCCCCGCTCACCCGCCCCTGCAGCAGTCGCGACAGGGCCGCGTGCACCTCGTCGATCGAGCGCTCCGGCTGGAACGAGCGCCAGTCCAGCGCCGCCACCAGCACCATCCCGAACAGCGCCGACGCCGTCAGCGGCACATCGGTCTCCTCGCCCAGCTCGCCCCGCGCCACCGCTTCCCGCAGAACGGACTCGATCACCGCGATCGCCTTCTGCCGCACCTGCGTCAGCGTGGACTGCCAGGCCCGGTTGGTGCGCCACAGCTCGGCCAGGTACAGCTGGGCCAGCGACGGATAGCGGGAGGCGAAGTCCAGACCGGCGCGCATCATCGCGTCCAGCGCCTCGATCCGGCTGCCGCCGCCCTCCGTCATCTCGTCGGCGGCCCGGCGCAGCGAGTCGGCCAGCATCTCTATCCCGTGCCGCAGCAGTTCCTCGAACAGCACGGTCTTGCTCTCGAAGTTGTAGTAGACGGTGCCTTTCGCGACCCCCGCCCGCTCGGCGATCTCGTCGACCGTGGTGGCGGAGAAACCCTGCTCGGCGATGAGCGTGACGGCGGCCTCGAAGAGCCTGCGGCGGGTGTTCCGACGGCGCGTACTGCTGCTGTCCATGGCAGTGATTCTCCCTGCCGTCGGGGCCGCGTCGCCCGCAGGGCCCGCGCCGTTCACCCGGTACCCGCCCGCGTTCGAAACCCGTCCCGACGCTGGGGTGTTCACGCAGGTCAGGGCGATTGTCAGTGGGGTACCCGACGATGGGAGGGCAGTTGGCGGCGGCCCGTATCGCACGCGGGCCGCCGCCCCGACGAAGGAGGTTCGTCATGGCCACCGGCGCGAGCGACGTCCACCCCTCCGTGACGCCGGGGGACCGGCCGGCCCCGGCGCGCCCCGCCCCGGTCCCGTCCGCCGCCCTCGACCTGCTGACCCAGGCCCGGACCGGCCTGGCCGAGGCGGCCCGGCTCCAGGCCCCGCACGAGCGGTACGCCACCGCGCACCTCGCCGCCCTGCGCACCGCCGCCGCCGTGCTCGCCGTGCGCTGCCGCCCGCAGAGCGCCAAGGGGCGGCGCCGCATCCGCAGCGCCTGGGCCCTGCTGCCCGAGGTCGCGCCCGAACTCGCCGAGTGGAGCGCCCTGTTCGCCTCCGGCGCGCAGCGCCGGGCGCGCGCCGAGGCCGGCATACGGTCCGCGGCGAGCCCGCGCGAGGCCGACGATCTGCTGCGCGATGCCGAGGCGTTCTGGCGTCTGGTGGAGCGGACACTGGTCGCGCGGCCCCGGCTGCCCGAGCCGCACCCGCGCGAGGCGGCGGGGTGAGCGGGGCAGAGCGGGCGCGGGCGAGGGAACGGGGAGGGAGCGGGGAGGGAGCAGGGGCTGCGCGTGCCCGGCCGGTGCGTGCTTGTCCGACCTCACCGCTTCGCGCATTAGGCTGGGCCCCGCCGACGTCAGACCCGCTCGCCGCCCCGCGCGGCGGCGACACCGCGCCGAGGAGCCATCGCCGTGCCAGCCGATTCCCCTGCCTTCGGCGGGGAGACCCCATCGCGCCCCCGCGCGTCCCTGCGTACCGCCGTGGTCTGGGAGGTGCTCAAGGACGCCCTCGACCGCCGGGCCAAGGCCGCCGGCCCGGAGACCGGCGGAGTGCTGGACGTCCTCGACACCGGAGGCGGGAGCGGGAGGTTCGCGGTGCCGGTCGCCCGTCTCGGCCACCGGGTCACCGTCGTCGACCCCAGC
The DNA here is from genome assembly GCF_042656465.1 of Streptomyces gamaensis. Taxonomy (NCBI): domain Bacteria; kingdom Bacillati; phylum Actinomycetota; class Actinomycetes; order Kitasatosporales; family Streptomycetaceae; genus Streptomyces; species Streptomyces gamaensis. The sequence goes on along the minus strand of NZ_JBHSPB010000015.1, from coordinate 173,944 downwards.
CCCAACGCGCTGTTCGCGCTGGAGCGCCGGGCCGCCGAGGCGGGGGTCGCCGACCGGGTGCGCGGAGTGCAGGGCGACGCCCACGGCCTCTTCGACGTCGTCGAGCGCGGCGGCTACGACGCCGTGCTGTGCCACGGCGTGCTGGAGTACGTCGACGACCCCGCCGAGGGCATCCGCAACGCCATCGCCGCGCTCCGCCCCGCCGGCACCCTCAGCCTGCTCGCCGCCGGGCAGGGCGGCGCCGTGCTCGCCCGCGCCCTGGCCGGGCACTTCACCGAGGCCCGGCAGGTCCTCACCGACCCCGCCGGCCACTGGGGGGCCGGTGACCCCGTGCCGCGCCGCTTCACCGCGGAGCAGCTCTCCGGGCTCGTCACCTCCGCCGGGCTGGCCGTCAGCGCCGTGCACGGCGTGCGCGTCTTCGCGGACCTGGTGCCCGGGGTCCTGCTGGACTCCGAGCCCGGCGCCGTGGAGGCGCTGCTGCGGCTGGAGGCCGCCGCCGCCGAGCTCCCGGCCTTCCACTCGGTGGCCACTCAGCTGCACGTCCTCGCCGAACGCGACTGACCGCGGGCGGTGGGTCACAGGCCACCCGATCAGCCGGTTCGCCCCGTATGATCGGGGTACACCGTCCGGCATGGCGGATCGGCGGAGCGGGAATGTACGTCCCGACGCCTCCGGTCGCCACATGGACATCGGTGGGCGGATTGGCGCAGAGGGGCGGGTTTCACGGGGGCGAATCCCTGCCTATCCTGAAAGGGTCGCAGCCCGGTCGCCCCCCGCGACCGACGAGTAGGAGGACTCCGTGCCGCTCTCGGAGCACGAGCAGCGCATGCTCGAGCAGATGGAGCGAGCGCTGTACGCCGAAGATCCCAAGTTCGCGACAGCGCTCGAAGGCAGCGGCCTGCGCACGTACACCCGGCGACGGGTCTACCAGGCGGTCGCCGGGTTTCTGCTGGGCATCGCGCTCTTGATGACCGGCGTGATGATTCCGGGGCAGTACTGGATCAGCGTGGTGGGCTTCCTCGTCATGCTCGGCTGCGCGGCCCTCGCCGTCACCGGCTGGCGCAAGGCCCCCAGGCCCGGAGCGCAGCGCGGCCCCGCGGGGGGCGTGGGCCGCGGCACGCGGATGCGTCAGCGTCGCACGATGATGGACCGCATCGAGCAGCGGTGGCAGCGCCGCCGCGACGAGCAGGGGCACTGAGCCCGCACCGTGACCGAGCCGTCCGGGGCCGGAACCCTTCGGGGTCCGGCCCCGGACGCGTTTGCGCTCGCGCGCGGCAGCGGAGGGGCCTGACGTTCCGTCAGGTCGGGTTGCCGTGCGGCGGCGCGGGCCGGTCCGTGCCCGCGCCGCGCGCGGGCGGCCGGAGTCCTCGCGTCAACTTCCGTGGTGTACGGGGCCGTTGACGCCACGCCGCTCGGGCGGCTGCGCGCCGTGTCCCGTGCAGGGCTGCGCTTCGGCGTCCCGTGCCGCTGTGCGCGGGGCGGTACGTTGCTCCCGCGTCCTCCCGTCGCGGGGGTGCCCACACTTGCCCGTGGCCGCGGGCCCGGACCGGAGCCGCGGCCCCTGCTCGTCGGCGCGGCCACTCGGGCGCCCCGCCGCCGCGTGCCCCGCGCTGCCGTGGCCGTCACCGCTCCGGCGCCCTCCGCCCTCCTTGCGCACCCGTACCGCTGCCCGCAGCACCGCGGGCGAAGGCACGCCGCGCTGCCCGCCCTACCCGCCGCGACCGGCTCCCGCGCGGCGGTGTCAGCGGTCGGCGGGCCGCCGTCGCGGCCGGGCTCGCAGCAAGCGGGCCGCCGAGCGCGGGGCCACCGCGGCCCGGAGCCGTACGCCGCGCGAAGCGGCGCCGCGCAGGGCCGTCCGTACGCGCTCGACGTCGGCCGGCAGGCCGGTGGCCGCGCGGGGGCGCGGGGCGTACAGCGCCTGCTCGACCGCCGTGGCCACCCGGTGCGCCGACTCCGCCGCCGCCCCCGCGAGGCCGCCCGCCCGTACGATCCGCGCCGCCGTGCCGCGCGGGGTCAGCGACGCATCGGGCGGGATGCCGTAGTCCCAGGCGGAGTCGGTCATCTCGTGCCAGGCCGCCAGGGTCCGTTCCACCACCGCCTGCGGTGCCGGCGAGCCGTCCCCGCCGCCCTCGGCGTGCCGGCCCGGGCCGCCCAGCCTGCGCGCCCGGACCCGTCTGCGCCACAGCAGGGGCAGCAGCGGCAGCGCCAGGACCGCGAGCCCCGCCAGCACCCCGGCCGCGAGCAGGACGGGCGAGGGGCCGCCGGCGGACTGCCCGTCGCCGACCCGCAGCCGCAGGCTGTGGGCGCAGCCCTCGGCGCCCGTACCGTCCTGCGGGCAGCCGGCCGGGGCCGACGGGGCGGCGGCCGGGGCCTGCGAACGGCCGGGCGTCGGGACGGGCGCGCCGGCCCCCTCCCGGGCCGGGGCGTCCGCGACCGTGTACGCCGGCGCCGTACCCCGGCTCGGCGTCGGCTCGAACCGCGTCCAGCCGACACCCTCGAAGTACAACTCGGGCCACGCGTGCGCGTCCTTGGTGCCGACCGACATCGAACCGTCCGCGAGCGGCGTGCCCGGGGTGAAGCCGACCGCCACCCGCGCGGGGATGCCCAGGGTCCGTGCCATCGCCGCCATCGCGAACGAGAAATGCACACAGAACCCCTGTTTGTCCTGGAGGAACTTCGCGATCGCGGCGCTGCCGCTGCCCGAGTCCACCGACGTGTCGTAGCGGAAACCCCCGTCCACCGCGAACCACTCCTGCAGCCGGACCGCCTGCTGATAGGGGTTCGCGGAACCGGCGGTCACACTGCGCGCCGTCTCCGCGACGGCCCTCGGCAGCGCCGGCGGCACCCTGGTGTACTCCCGCAGCACCTCCTCCTTCGGGGCCGGCGCCCCCGCGAGCTGCGCGGCCGTCGGCGACACCCGCAGACTCAGCACCTCGTAGCGCAGCCCGCGCGTGCTCTGCCCGCCCTCGCCGACCAGCACCCGGCCCTCCGGCTCGAACCGCCAGCGGCCGCCGGAGCGCACCTCCAGGGCCGGATAGGGCAGCGGCAGATAGTTCTGCGCGTACGTGCCGGAGGCCGTCACGGTGGTCGTCACCGGCTCCGTCCGCACGCCCGAGGACAGCCCGGCGGGCGCCGGCAGCACCTCGGGCACCTCCGTGACGGCCCGCTCCGACGCCCGCCACGCGGTGCCGTCGAAGCGGTCCAGCGCCACGATCCGCAGATACAGATCACGGGCGCCGTCCGGCGCGCCGCGGTAGCGCAACAGCTCCCGGTTCTCCGGCTGGTTGAGGGCATCACGCAACGCCACCAGCGGCCGTACGGCCGAGAACGCGCCGCTGCCCAGGCCCCCGGCCGGACCGCCGTCCGGGCCGCGCGGGAGCAGCAGCCCGTCGCCCATCGCGGGCAGCGCGGCCGGGACCGCCAGCGCGAAGCCCAGCGCGAGCACGCCGATACGGCGGCCCGTACGCACCGGGGACGACGGCGGCGGCGCCGGCTCCGGGGCGACGCCCGGCCCGGCGCCCGAAGCACCCAGGACCCGGCCCCAGCGGGCCGGCCGGTCCCGGCCCTCGGCGAGGAGCAGCAGCAGATAGCCGGCCGCGGCCACCAGGAACCACAGCCAGTCCGCGCCGCCCCGGGCCAGCCCGGCCGCGATCGAGTACAGCGCGAGCAGCGGCAGTCCGGCGGGCGCGGCACTGCGGTACGTCACCGCGAGCGTGTCCACCGCGAGCCCGACCACCAGCACGCCGCCGACCAGGAGCAGCCGGATGCCCTCCGTCGCGGGCGCGGGGATCGCGTACCGTCCCACGTCCTCGGTGCCCTCGCGCAGCAGCAGCGCGAACTCCCGGAAGGCGTCCGGGCCCGGCAGCAGCCCGCCGACCGCCCGCCCCCCGGCGAAGACCGCGGTCAGCAGCACCAGCCCCGTCAGCGCCTGCGCCGCGACCGCGAGCGGCCGCGCCCGCACCGCCCGCCGCACGAGCAGCCCCACCCCGGACTGCACCGCGAGCAGGAACGCGGCCTGCAGTATCCAGCCGGCCCGGTCCACCAACGGCACCAACGCGGACCCCGCCCCCAGCGTGGCCACCACCGAGGCAAGGACAAGCCGCACCCGCCCACTCACGGCGCGCCTCCCGTACCGGCCACCGAAGTCCCCCGCTCGGCAAGGGCGTTGACGCACAAGCCGACCACCCGACGCGCCGCGCACCCTGCCACTCCCGCGCGAAGCCCGGCGCGGCGGGCTCCGCGGGCCGGGTGCCCGCCCGTCAGGTGTCTCCCGCCCCGGATCCGGCCCGTCGTGGGTCCATGCGCCTGCCTGCCCCTGCCCGACGGCTGTCCGCGCCTGGCCGCTGCTGGGTGGAGTCCGGCGCCGTGGGCCCTGCCGGCCGTGTACCCGGCCTGGGGCCGGCCCGTCGCGGGGCCGCGTGCCCGTCTGCCTGGCGGCTGCCCGCGCCCGGCCGCTCCGGTGTGGAGTCCGGCGCCGTGGGCTGTGCCGGCCGGGTGTCCGCCCGTCAGATGTCCCCCGGCCCCAGCTCGCCCCGCCCCGGGGACATGTGTCCGACCGCCCCCGCCCGGACGGCCGCCGAAGGGCGTGCGAGTCGTCGGCCGCTTCCGTCCGTTCACCATCCGCGCCCCCCGTGTCTCTCCCGCGTGGAGCCCGGCGCCGCGGGCCCCGTCCGCCAGGCGGCGTCCCGTTCCGGGGGCGCGTGTCCGTCCGTAGCCGCCCGTTGCCACAGCTCCGGCAAGGACGCGCCCGGGGCGACCGGCAGGGCCGTCCAGCCTGCTTCGCGCAGGTCGCGCAGCCACTGTTCACGCGTGCCGTCGGTGCCGGCGGACGCCCACGCGGCCGGGTCCAGGACGAAGGCCACCGCCGCACCGCTGTGCCGGCGCATCCGCGCGGCCACCGCCGCCCCGCCCGCGTCCAGGGCGCCGAAGAACGCCACGAGCAGGCCCTCTCCCGCACCCCGCAGTGCCTCGTGCGCGGGGCCCAGGCCCGGGCCGTCGCCGGGGCCGAGGACCGCGAGGGTGTCGAGGAAGAGGCCGGCCGCGTCCGACGGGCCGTGGCCGTAGCCCGCGCGGCCGGCCACCCCCTCCGGGCCCGGCACCGACGTACCGGCGTCCGTCAGGAGCCGCACCGACAGGCCGCGCTCCAGCAGGTGCAGCAGCACCGAGGCCGCCCCGGAGACCGCCCACTCGAAGGCCGAGCCGGGGCCCGAGCCCTCGTGGGCGACGGCCCGGGTGTCCAGCAGCACGGTGCAGCGGGTACGGCGCGGCTGCTCCTCGCGGCGCACCATGAGCTCGCCGTGGCGCGCGGTGGAACGCCAGTGCACGCGGCGCAGGTCGTCGCCGTGCCGGTAGCCGCGCGGAATGACGTCGTCCTCCCCGGACAGGGCCGACGGACGCGGCCGGCCGCCGCCCGTCCCGGGGCCGCTGCCGCCCGGCCGCACCGGCGGCAGCGCCTCCACGCGCGGCACCACCGTGAGCGTGTCCCGGCCCGGGAAGCGGCGGACGATCTCGCACATCCCGAACGGGTCGGCGAGCCGCAGCTCCAGCGGCCCCAGCGGATGGCGCCCGCGCAGCTCCGAACGCACCCGGTAGGACACCTCGCGCACCGCGCCCGGCGCCACCCGGTCCAGCACGAAACGGGGGCGCGCCCCCAGCGCGTACGGCACCCGGTCCTGGAGCAGCAGCAGCCCCGTCGGCAGCCGCCCCACATTGCTCACCCGCAGCCGCACCCGCGCCTCTGCCCCCACCGGCACCCGTACCGGCGTGAGCCGGCGGCCGCCGGTGACGCGGTGCCGGGTGCGCAGCAGCGCCAGCGCGCACACCAGCGGCAGTACGGCCAGCAGCAGCCCGACCCGCAGCAGGTCCGCCTGGCCCAGGGCGTAGGCGCAGCCCCCGGCGGCCAGCCCGGCGGCCAGGAAGGAGCGGCCGCGCGTGGTCAGCCCGCCCAGTGCCGCCCGTACTCCGCCGACGGGCCCGGCCGGCCGGTCGCCGCCGTCCCCGGTATGCGGACCGTCCGTCCCGGGCTGCGGGCCCATCACCGCCTCCGCAGCCCGGGCGGCCGGCGCAGCCCGGGTGGTGTGCCGTTGTGCGGACGGCCGTCCGGGCCGCGCCACGGCTGCGCCGCCGGGTCGGGTACGGGCGTGTGCTGGAGCACCTCGACGACGACCTGCTCGGCCGTGCGCCGGCTCACCTGTGCCTGCGCGGTGGGCAGCAGCCGGTGCGCGAGGACCGCCACGGCCAGCGAGCGCACGTCGTCCGGCAGCACGTACTCCCGGCCGGCCATCGCGGCCGCCGCCTTCGCGGCCCGCACCAGGTGCAGCGTGGCCCGGGGCGAGGCGCCCAGCCGCAGATCGGGGTGGCGGCGGGTCGCGGCGACGAGATCCACCGCGTACCGCCGCACGGGGTCGGCGACGTGCACCGTGCGCACGGCCTCGACCAGCTTGAGGATCTCGTGGGCGTGCGCGACCGGCTGGAGCTCCCGCAGCGGGTCGACGGCGCCGTGCGAGCGCAGCATCCGCAACTCGGCCTCCGCGGAGGGATATCCCATCGAGACCCGGGCCATGAACCGGTCGCGCTGGGCCTCGGGCAGCGGATACGTGCCCTCCATCTCGACCGGGTTCTGCGTGGCCACCACCATGAACGGGGCGGGCAGCTCGTAGGTGTGCCCGTCGACGGTGACCTGCCGCTCCTCCATCGACTCCAGCAGCGCCGACTGGGTCTTGGGCGAGGCCCGGTTGATCTCGTCGCCGATCACGATCTGCGCGAAGATCGCCCCCGGCTTGAACTCGAAGTCCCGCCGCTGCTGGTCGAAGACGCTCACCCCCGTGATGTCCGACGGCAGCAGGTCCGGGGTGAACTGCACCCGCCGCACCGAGCAGTCCACCGCCCGGGCCAGCGCCTTGGCGAGCATCGTCTTGCCCACCCCCGGCACGTCCTCGATCAGCAGGTGCCCCTCGGCGAGCAGCACCGTCAGCGAGAGCCGCACGACCTCCGGCTTGCCCTCGATCACGCCCTCCACCGCCCGGCGGACACGCTCCGCGGCGGAGGCCGGATCGCTCAGGCCCGCTCGCTCGTCATAGGTCGTCACCGGCCCTCCTCGGCCCGTTGCGCGGGGCGGGACCGCGCACGGACCCCGCCCCGCCCCGACATGCGTGACGCGCGCCCCACGGCCACGCGGGCGGCGCCCTTTCACGGCATTCTTGCCGCCGGCGCACCGTTCCGTCACGGCCTGTGGACAATCAGTGCCGCGGGTCGATCTCCCTGAGCCGCCCCGTCGTGACGTCGAAGACGAAACCGCGCACGTCGTCGGTGTACGGCAGGAACGGCGAGGTCCGCACCCGCTGCATGGACTGGCGCACATCCTGGTCCAGGTCCTTGAAGGCCTCCACCGCCCACGCCGGACGCTGCCCCACCTCGGCCTCGATCTCGTGCCGGAAGTCCTCGGTCAGGCTCAGCATCCCGCAGTCCGTGTGGTGGATCAGCACCACCGAACGGGTGCCCAGGGCCCGCTGGCTGATCGTCAGCGAACGGATGATGTCGTCGGTGACCACACCGCCCGCGTTGCGGATGGTGTGGCAGTCGCCGAGGGTGAGCCCGAGTGCGGCGTGCAGGTCGAGGCGGGCGTCCATGCAGGCCACCACGGCGACCTTGAGCACGGGGCGGGCGTCCATGCCCGGGTCGGTGAAGGCGGACGCGTACGCGGCGTTCGCGCGCACGAGACGGTCGGTGACCGTGCCCTGCCCGGTCGTGCCGGCGGTCTCGGGCGTCGGTCGGTGCTCGGATGCAGACATGGCCCAAACGGTAGTCGGAAGTGAATGCTGTGGCTCCTGCTACCCAGGGGAAAACCGCGCCGGTCCGGCCGCCGGCCGGCGGGGCCGTACGGACCGGGACCCGCGCCCGCCGCCGGGCACCCGGCGGCGCACCTCCCGGCACCGCGCCCGGACGCGCTGGCCGGTTGGTTGACCGAGGGGACGAGTGGACTAAAGTGGCGCGAAGTGGGAGGCCAGACGCTCCCCTCGGAACCGGAGAACCGGAACCCACCGAAGAACCGGAACCGAAGAACCCGCAGACCCCGCACGTGCGCGACGCGGACGCAAGCCCTCGGCCTCCTCCCGCTCCCCGGTCGTCCGGCCCCCCTTCCCCGGCGCCGGACAGACCCCTTCCCCTGGGGAGCGGGCGGGGACCCGGGGATGCGAACGCCTGGCGCCCGGCCCGGACCCGGACACCACAGAAGGGCGCATGAGCAGCAACGCGCGACACGTCCCCGTCATGCTCCAGCGCTGCCTGGACATGCTCGCCCCCGCTCTCGCCGAGCCCGGCGCGGTCGTCGTCGACTGCACCCTCGGCGCCGGCGGACACAGCGAGGCGCTGCTGCGGCGGTTCCCCGAGGTCCGGCTCGTCGCCCTCGACCGCGACCCCACCGCCCTGGCCCTGGCCGGCGAACGCCTCGCGCCCTACGGCGAGCGCGCCACCCTCGTCCGCGCCGTCTACCACGAACTGCCCGAGGTGCTCGCCCGGCTCGGCATCCCGCGCGTCCAGGGCGTCCTGTTCGACCTGGGCGTGTCCTCCATGCAGCTGGACGAGGCCGGCCGCGGCTTCGCCTACGCCCAGGACGCGCCCCTGGACATGCGCATGGACCAGACGACCGGCATGAGCGCGGCCGAGGTCCTCAACACCTACCCGCCCGGCGAACTCGTGCGCATCCTGCGCGCGTACGGCGAGGAGAAGCAGGCCAAGCGCATCGTCTCCGCCATCGTCCGCGAGCGCGAGAAGGAACCCTTCAGCAACAGCGCCCGCCTCGTCGAGCTGATCCGCGACGCACTGCCGCAGGCCGCCAAGCGCACCGGCGGCAACCCCGCCAAGCGCACCTTCCAGGCCCTGCGCATCGAGGTCAACGCCGAGCTGGCCAGCGTCGAGAAGGCCATCCCCGCCGCCGTCGCCGCCCTCGCCGTCGGCGGCCGCGTCGTGGTGCTGTCCTACCAGTCGCTGGAGGACCGCATCGTCAAGCAGGTCTTCGCGGCCGGCGCCGCGAGCACCGCGCCCCCGGGCCTGCCCGTGGTGCCCGAGCGCTACCAGCCGCGCCTGAAGCTCCTCACCCGCGGCGCCGAACTGCCCACCGAGGAGGAGGTCGCGGCCAACCGCCGCGCCGCCCCCGCCCGGCTGCGCGGCGCCGAACGCATCCGCGAGGACGTCCTATGACACCCGCGGCCCGCGCCCGGGGAGCGCGGCTGGGCCGGCTGCGGGCCACCGGCCCGGCAGGCGCCCGGCGCACCCCGTTCGTGCTGCTCGTCGTGGTGCTCCTCGGCTCGGGCCTGATCTCCCTGCTCGTCCTCAACTCCGCCCTCAACCAGGGCTCGTTCGAGCTGAGCAAGCTGCAGCGCAAGACCACCGAGCTGACCGACGAACAGCAGGCCCTCCAGCAGGAGGTCGACGAACTCGCCGCCCCCGACGCCCTGGAGCGCCGCGCCCGCGGGCTCGGCATGGTGCCCGGCGGCAGCCCCGCCTTCCTGGCCCCCGACGGCACGGTGCGCGGCTCGCCCGCCCCCGTCGGAGCGAACGGGCCCGTCGACGACGTCTCCTACGCGCCGCCCGCCGCCCCGCAGGCCCCCGCCCCCGCCGCCCCGCAGGCGCCCCCGGCGCCCGCCCCGCCCACGGCCCCCACGGTCGTCGTGCCCGCGCCGCCGCCCGACGGGGACGGCGACCGGGTCGGCCCCGCGCCGGGGCCGGTGCCCCCCGCCCGTACCGCCGTGAACACCGTCTCGAACCCCGGCAGGTGACGCCGTGCCGCAAGCCCCCGGGGGACGGCCCCCGCACCACCCTCCGACCGGCCCGGAAGGTGCGCCATGAGCACCCCGCGCCAGCCCCGCCGCCGCGTGCCCGGACCCGCCCGCCCCGCGGCCCGTCCCGCCGCGGGCGCCCGCCGGCCGCGCCCGGCCGGCGCCCAGGCCCTGCGGCTGGGCAGCCCCCGGCCCCGGCTGCGCCTGATCGGCTTCGGGCTCACGCTCGTGCTGATCGCCTTCACCGTGCGGCTGTTGCAGGTGCAGGCCGTCGACGCGAGCGCGTACGCGGCCAAGGCCAATGTCAACCGCTACATCCCGGTCACCCTGGCCGCCGAGCGCGGCACCATCACCGACCGCTCCGGCGTGGACCTGGCCACCACCGTCGACGCCTACGACATCACCGCCGCCCCCGACCTGCTCACCCCCGAGCGCACCAGGACCGAGGACGCGGCCCGGCAGGCCGCCGGGCTGCTCGCGCCCGTCCTCGGCGAGCGCGCGCCCGTACTGGAGAAGAAGCTCACCGCCAACCCCCGCTCCAAGTACGTCGTCCTCGCCCGCCGCCAGGCCCCCAAGGTCTGGAACCAGATCAAGGAGCTGAAGAAGAGCCTCGCCGAGAAGGCCGCGAAGAAGGAGGGCGTCAACGTCCTCGCCGGCGTCAACCGCGAACCGCACAGCAAGCGCGTGTACCCCAACGGGGCGCTCGCCGCCGGGATACTGGGCTTCGTCAACGCCGAGGGCCGCGGCGGCGGAGGCGTCGAGGCCCAGCTCGACACCGTCCTCGCCGGCCGCGACGGCAAGCGCGTCTACGCCCAGTCCGGCGGCCGCCAGGTGCCCACCGGGGACGTCAAGGAACAGCCCGCCGTGCCCGGCTCGGACGTCGAGCTGACCATCGACCGCGACATCCAGTGGGCCGCCCAGAGCGCCATCACCCGGCAGGTCGAGGACTCCGAGGCCGACCGCGGCTACGTCGTCGTCCAGGACACCGCCACCGGCGAGATCCTCGCCATGGCCAACGCCCCCGGCTACGACCCGGGCGACCTCGCCCACGCCGACCGCGACTCCCTGGGCAACGCCGCCCTGCAGGACGCCTACGAACCCGGCAGCGTCAGCAAGGTGATGACCATGGCCGCCGTCCTGGAGGAGGGCGTGGCCACCCCGATGACGCGCGTCGAGGTGCCCAACCGGCTGCCGCGCGCCGACCGTTCCTTCGCCGACGACATCGACCACCCCACCTGGCACCTGACCCTCAACGGGGTGCTCGCCAAGTCCAGCAACATCGGCACGATCCTCGCCTCCGAGCAGCTGGGCAAGACCCGCGAGCAGGCCGACGACGTCCTCTACTCCTACCTGCGCAAGTTCGGCATCGGCGCCCCCACCGGCCTGGGCTTCCCCGGCGAGACCCCCGGCATCCTGGCCCGGCCGTCGAAGTGGGGCGCCTCCCAGTCGTACACCATCCCCTTCGGGCAGGGACTGTCCCTCAACGCCGTCCAGGCCGCGTCCGTGTACTCGACCATCGCGGCCGGCGGCGAGCGCGTCCAGCCCACCCTGGTGCGCGGCACCAAGGGGCCCGACGGCCGCTTCACGCCCGCCGCGGCCCCGGCCCGCACCCGGGTGGTCAGCGAGAAGACCGCCAAGGAGCTCGCGGCCATGCTGGAGTCCGTCGTCGACGACCGCGAGGGCACCGGCACCAAGGCGAAGATCCCCGGCTACCGGGTCGCCGGCAAGACCGGCACCTCCAACCGGGTGGACCCGCAGACCGGCCGCTACCACGGCTACACCGCCTCCTTCGCCGGCTTCGCCCCCGCCGACCAGCCCCGGATCACCGTCTACTGCGCCATCCAGAACCCCACCAAGGGCAGTTACTTCGGCGGCCAGATCTGCGGCCCGGTCTTCAAGCAGGTGATGGAGTTCGCCCTCAAGACCCTGCAGGTCCCGCCGTCGGGCACCCAGTCCCCGCGGCTGCCGGTGGGCTACGACGGCCAGTGAGGCGGTCCCGGCCGTGACGACGATCACTCCCGAACCCGGGAACCGGGCCCCCGCCCGCCCCTCGCTTCGCGACGGGGCGGGTGCGCCCGGTACGCTCACGGCCGTGTCACACGCTGATCAGTCCCACGCCACCACCCCCGCGGGTGCCCCGAAACCCCCGGGAGCGCCCCGCCCCACCCAGGTCCGCCCCGTCCCCCTCGCGGAGCTGGCCGGTCAGCTGGGCATCACCGCGCCACGGCCGCAGTCCCCGGCGGCCACCGCCCCCGAGCCCCCCGGTGTCACCGGCATCACCCACGACTCGCGTGCGGTGCGCCCCGGTGACCTCTACGCGGCCCTGCCCGGCGCGCGCTTCCACGGCGCGGACTTCGCCCCCCAGGCCGCCGGGCTCGGCGCCGCCGCCGTACTGACCGACCCCGCGGGCGCCGAGCGCGCCGCCGCCACCGGGCTGCCCGTCCTCACCGTCGACGACCCGCGCGCCGTCATGGGCGAGCTGGCCGCCACCATCTACGGCGAGCCGGGCCGCGACCTGCTGCGGATCGGGATCACCGGAACCTCCGGCAAGACCACCACCGCCTATCTCGTCGAGGGCGGTCTGCGCGCGGCGGGCGGCGGTCCCACCGGACTGATCGGCACCGTCGAGTCCCGCATCGGCGACGAGCGCGTGAAGTCCGAGCGCACCACCCCCGAGGCCACCGACCTGCAGGCGCTCTTCGCGGTCATGCGCGAGCGCGGCGTGCGCTCCCTGGCCATGGAGGTCTCCAGCCACGCGCTGCGCCTGGGCCGCGTCGACGGCTGCGTCTTCGACGTCGCGGTCTTCAACAACCTCAGCCCGGAGCACATGGAGTTCCACTCCGGCATGGAGGACTACTTCCAGGCCAAGGCCGAGCTGTTCACCAAGGCCCGCAGCCGCGTCGGCGTCATCAACACCGACGACGAGTACGGGCGCCGGCTCGCCGCCGAGGCCGAGGTGCCCGTCGTCACCTTCTCCGCCTCCGGCCGCCCCGGGGCCGACTGGCGGGCCACCGACGTCGTCACCGGCCTGTTCGACTCCACCTTCACCGTCCTCGGCCCGAACGGCGAACGGCTCACCGCCCGCTCCCCGCTGGCCGGCCCGTTCAACGTCGCCAACGCGCTCGCCGCGATCACCGCGCTCGTCGCCGCCGGCTACGACCCGCAGACCGCCGCCGACGGTGTGGCCGCCGTCCCCGGGGTCCCCGGCCGGCTGGAGCGCGTCGACGAGGGCCAGCCCTACCTCGCCGTCGTCGACTACGCGCACAAGACCGACGCCGTCGAATCGGTTCTCCGCGCCCTGCGCGAGATCACCCCGGGCCGGATCCACGCCGTGCTCGGCTGCGGCGGCGACCGCGACCGCACCAAGCGCGCCCCCATGGGCGCCGCCCTCGCCCGGTTCGCCGACACCGCCGTGCTGACCTCCGACAACCCCCGCTCCGAGGACCCGCTCACGATCCTCGCCACCATGCTCGCGGGCGCCGCCGAGGTGCCCGCCGCCGAGCGCGGCACCGTCCTCCTGCTGGAGGACCGCGCCGACGCCATCGCCGCCGCCGTCGCCCGCGCCGAACCCGGCGACACCGTCCTCGTCCTGGGCAAGGGCCACGAACAGGGCCAGGACATCGCCGGGGTCACCCGCCCCTTCGACGACCGTCAGGTGCTGCGCGAGGCCGTCGCGCGCGCGGCCGCTTCGCACCGGAACGACCAGGGATGACAGAGACAGACCGCCATGCGCGCACACCCCGCCCCCCGGCAGCCCACGAGAACGGCCGGAGGTGAGCTTCGGTGATCGCACTGTCCCTCACCGAGATCGCCGCCATCGTCGGCGGGCAGCAGCACGACATACCGGACGGCACCGCCACCGTCACCGGCCCCGTCGTCATCGACTCCCGTGAGGTGCGGCCCGGCGGCCTGTTCGCCGCCCTGCCCGGCGAGCGGACCGACGGCCACGACCACGCCGGGCAGGCCGTCGCCGACGGCGCCGTCGCCGTGCTCGCGAGCCGCCCCGTCGGCGTGCCCGCGATCGTCGTCGACGACGTCGTGACCGCACTCGGCGCCCTGGCCCGGGCCGTGGTCGAGCGCCTGGGCACCACCGTCGTCGCGCTCACCGGCTCCGCCGGCAAGACCAGCACCAAGGACCTGATCGCCCAGCTCGCCGGGCACGCCGGCCCCACCGTGTGGACGCCCGGCTCGCTCAACAACGAGATCGGCCTGCCGCTGACCGCGCTGCGCGCCGACGCGGACACCCGCCAGCTCGTCCTGGAGATGGGCGCCCGCGGCCTCGGGCACATCCGCTACCTCACCGACATCACGCCCCCGCGCATCGGCGTCGTCCTCAACGTGGGCACCGCGCACGTCGGCGAGTTCGGCGGCCGCGAGCAGATCGCCCGGGCCAAGGGCGAGCTCGTCGAGGCCCTGCCCGCCGCCGCGGACGGCGGCGTCGCCGTGCTCAACGCCGACGACCCGCTGGTACGCGCCATGAGCGGGCGCACGAAGGCCCGTACGGTCCTCTTCGGCGAGGCCCCCGACGCCCAGGTGCGCGCCGAGCACGTACGTCTGGACGCCGCCGGCCGCCCCTCCTTCACGCTGCACACGCCCACCGGGTGCGCCGAGGTGACGCTGCGGCTGTACGGTGAGCACCACGTGTCGAACGCGCTCGCCGCCGCCGCCGTCGCCCATGAGCTGGGCCTGTCCGCGCAGGAGACCGCCACCGCGCTCTCCGCCGCCGGCCAGCTCTCGCGCTGGCGGATGGAGGTCACCGAGCGCGCTGACGGCGTGACGATCGTCAACGACGCCTATAACGCGAACCCCGAGTCCATGCGTGCCGCGCTGCGCACGCTGGCCGCCATGGGCGGCGCCGCCGCCGAGCGGGGGGGACGCACCTGGGCGGTGCTCGGACAGATGGCCGAGCTGGGCGAGGAGTCGCTCGCCGAGCACGACGCGGTCGGACGGCTCGCCGTCCGGCTCAACGTCAGCAAGCTCGTGGCAGTCGGGGGCAGGGAAGCGGCCTGGCTGCGGATGGGCGCCTACAACGAGGGTTCGTGGGGTGAGGAGTCGGTGCACGTGTCCGACGCGCAGGCGGCGGTCGACCTGTTGCGCAGCGAGCTGCGCCCGGGTGACGTCGTGCTGGTGAAGGCGTCCCGGTCGGTGGGGCTGGAGCGGGTCGCGCAGGAGCTGCTCGACGCCGTCGAGGGCGAGGTCGCCGGCCGATGAACCAGATCCTCTTCGCGGGTGTCATCGGTCTGTTCCTGACCCTCATCGGCACCCCGCTGCTGATCAAGTTCCTGGCCCGCAAGGGCTACGGCCAGTTCATCCGCGACGACGGCCCGCGCGGCCACGCCGGGAAGAAGGGCACGCCCACCATGGGCGGCATCGCCTTCATCCTGGCCACGCTCATCGCCTACGCCGTCACCAAGGTGATCACCAGCAAGGAGCCGACGACCTCGGGTCTGCTGGTGCTGTTCCTGACCGCGGGCATGGGTCTGGTCGGCTTCCTCGACGACTACATCAAGATCGTCAAGCAGCGGAGCCTGGGCCTGCGCGCCAAGGCGAAGATGGCCGGCCAGCTCATCGTCGGCGTCGCCTTCGCCGTGCTCGCGCTGCAGTTCGCCGACGTCCGGGGCCAGACCCCGGCCTCCACCCGGCTCTCCTTCACCCAGGACTTCGGCTGGTCCATCGGCCCCGTGCTGTTCGTGGTCTGGGCGCTGTTCATGATCCTGGCGATGTCGAACGGCGTGAACCTCACCGACGGCCTCGACGGCCTGGCCACCGGCGCCTCCGTGATGGTCTTCGGCGCCTACGTCTTCATCGGCACCTGGCAGCACGGCCAGTCCTGCGCCAACCCGCTGACCGCCGGCGCCTCCTGCTACGAGGTGCGCGACCCGCTCGACCTCGCCGTCGTCGCCGCCGCCCTGATGGGCTCCTGCTTCGGCTTCCTGTGGTGGAACACCTCGCCCGCCAAGATCTTCATGGGCGACACCGGCTCCCTCGCCCTCGGCGGCGCGCTCGCGGGCCTGGCGATCTGCTCGCGCACCGAGCTGCTGCTGGCCCTCCTCGGCGGCCTGTTCGTGCTGATCACCATGTCCGTGATCATCCAGGTGGGATCCTTCCGCCTGACCGGCAAGCGCGTCTTCCGGATGGCCCCGCTCCAGCACCACTTCGAACTCAAGGGGTGGAGCGAGGTCCTCGTGGTGGTCCGGTTCTGGATCATCCAGGGCCTGTGCGTGGCCGTCGGCCTCGGAATCTTCTACGCAGGATGGCTGGCCATCAAGTGACCTCCCCCTTCCACGGACAGCACATCACCGTCGCCGGCCTCGGCGTGAGCGGCATCAGCGCCGCCCGCGCCCTGGCCGGCCTCGGCGCCCGGATCACCGTCGTCGACGGCGGCGACAGCCAGGCCCTGCGCGAGCGCGCCGCGGCCCTGACCGCCGAGGGCATGACCGTCCGCCTCGGTGACGCGACGACCCTGCCCGAGGGCACCAACCTCGTCGTCACCTCGCCCGGCTGGAAGCCCGACAGCCCGCTGTTCGCGGCCGCCGCCGAGGCCGGCGTGGACGTCGTGGGCGATGTGGAGATCGCCTGGCGCCTGCGCGGTGAGGGCGCGGCTCCCTGGCTCGCCGTCACCGGCACCAACGGCAAGACCACCACCGTGCAGATGCTCGCCTCCATCCTGGAGGCCGCCGGACTGCGCACCGCCGCCGTCGGCAACATCGGCACCCCCATCGTCGACGTCGTGCTCTCCCAGGAGCCCTACGACGTCCTCGCCGTCGAGCTCTCCAGCTACCAGCTGCACTGGGCGCCCTCGGTGCGCGCCCACTCCGCGGCGGTCCTCAACCTCGCCCCCGACCACCTCGACTGGCACGGCTCGATGTCCGCGTACGCCGCCGACAAGGGCCGCATCTACGAGGGCAACAAGGTCGCCTGCGTCTACAACACCGCCGACCCGGCCACCGAGCACCTGGTCCGCGAGGCCGACGTCGAGGAGGGCTGCCGCGCCATCGGCTTCACCCTGGGCGCGCCCGGCCCCTCCGAGCTCGGTGTCGTCGACGGCATCCTCGTCGATCGGGCCTTCGTCGCCGACCGGTACACCAGCGCCCAGGAGCTCGCCGAGGTCACCGACATCGCCCCCACCGCGGGCCCGGCCGCCCCGCACAACATCGCCAACGCCCTCGCCGCCGCCGCGCTCGCCCGCGCCTTCGGCGTGGAGCCCGCGGCCGTGCGCGACGGGCTGCGCGCCTTCCGCCCCGACGCCCACCGCATCGCCCACGTCGCGGACGTCGGCGGCGTGGCGTACGTGGACGACTCCAAGGCCACCAACACCCACGCCGCCCAGGCCTCGCTGGCCGCCTACGAGAAGGTCGTGTGGATCGCTGGCGGCCTCGCCAAGGGAGCCGCCTTCGACGAGCTCGTGGCGGCCTCGGCGAAGCGGCTGCGCGGCGTGGTGCTGCTCGGCGCCGACCGCGCCCTGATCCGCGAAGCCCTCGCGCGACACGCCCCGGATGTGCCCGTGGTCGACCTCGACCGGACCGACACTGGGGCGATGGCCGCGGCGGTGCGGGAGGCGGCCCGGCTCGCCGAGCCGGGGGACACCGTCCTCATGGCTCCCGCCTGCGCCTCCATGGACATGTTCACCAACTACGGCGAGCGCGGCGACGCCTTCGCCGGGGCGGTACGGGACCTGGCGGCGGAGCGGGGCGCGGGCGCGTAGACCGTACGGGCCCGCGGCGCCCCGTGGACCTCCCGGGCCGGTGAGGTCCACGGCCGCCCGGCGCACACGAGCGGATACCAGCGGGAAGGGGACGCCCCCGATGCACGCCGAACACGCCGGCCACCCGGCGAGGCCGCCGCGCGCCACACGCTCCACCCGGCGCGGCCCCGCCGCGGGCTCCCGGCCCGCGCGCGCCCCGCGCCCCGCCCAGGGCCGCCCGCGCCCCGGCTCCCCCCGGCCCCCGCGCGGCGGGGGCGGCACCCTCCTCGGCGGCCTGAAGGGGCTGCACGCCCGCGCCCGGCGCGCCTGGGACCGGCCGCTGACCGCCTACTACCTGGTGCTCGGCGGCTCCCTGCTGATCACCGTGCTCGGCCTGGTGATGGTCTACTCGGCCTCCCAGATCAAGGCCCTGCAGAACGGGCTGCCGCCGAGCTACTTCTTCCGCAAGCAGCTGCTCGCCGCCGCCATCGGCTCCGTCCTGCTGCTCGCGGCCGCCCGGCTGCCCGTCAGACTGCTGCGGGCGCTGGCCTATCCGCTGCTCGCCGGCTCGGTCTTCCTGCTCTGCCTGGTGCAGGTGCCCGGCATCGGCGAGACCATCAACGGCAACACCAACTGGATCTCGCTCGGCGGCCCCTTCCAGGCCCAGCCCAGTGAGTTCGCCAAGCTCGCGCTCGTCCTGTGGGGCGCCGACCTGCTGGCCCGCAAGCAGGCCAAGCGGCTGCTCGTGCAGTGGAAGCACCTGCTGGTGCCGCTGGTGCCCGTCACCTTCGTGCTGCTCGGGCTGATCATGCTCGGCGGTGACATGGGGACCACCGTCGTGCTGACGTGCGTGCTGCTGGGCCTGCTGTGGGTGGCGGGCGCCCCGACCCGGCTGTTCGCCGGGGTCTTCGGGGTCACGGCGGTGCTCGCCGTGCTGTTCATCAAGACCAGCGCCAACCGGATGTCCCGCCTCGCCTGCATCGGCGCGACCGACCCCGGCACCAATGACCAGTGCTGGCAGGCCGTGCACGGCATCTACGCGCTGGCCAACGGCGGATGGTTCGGCGCCGGCCTCGGAGCAAGTGTGGAAAAATGGGGTGAACTGCCCGAACCGCATACCGACTTCATCTTCGCCATCACCGGCGAGGAGCTGGGCCTGGCAGGGACGCTGTCCGTGCTCGCCCTCTTCGCGGCTCTAGGCTATGCGGGTATCCGCGTGGCCGGACGCACGGAGGACCCCTTCGTGAGGTACGCCGCGGGAGGCGTGACCACCTGGATCATGGCGCAGGCCGTGGTCAACATCGGTGCGGTGCTCGGCCTGCTGCCGATCGCCGGGGTCCCCCTCCCGCTGTTCTCCTACGGAGGGTCCGCCCTGCTGCCGACCATGTTCGCCATCGGGCTGCTGATCGCCTTCGCGCGCGACGAACCCGGTGCGCGGGCGGCGCTGGCCATGCGGCAGCCTGGGGTGAGATGGAAGACGATGAGACGGCGCGTCAAGAAGCGACCGTCCGGAGAGCGGTGAATTTCGGTGCATGTCGTACTCGCCGGCGGGGGGACCGCCGGCCACATCGAGCCCGCGCTCGCCCTCGCGGACGCCCTGCGCAGGCAGGACCCGACCGTGGGGATCACGGCGCTCGGTACGGAGCGGGGTCTGGAGACCCGGCTCGTACCCGAGCGGGGCTATGAACTGGGGCTGATCCCGGCCGTGCCGCTGCCCCGCAAGCCCACGCCGGAGCTGATCACCGTGCCGGGCCGGCTGCGCGGCACCATCAAGGCGGCCGAGCAGATCCTGGAGCGCACCAAGGCGGACTGCGTGGTCGGCTTCGGCGGCTATGTGGCCCTGCCCGGCTATCTGGCCGCCAAGCGGCTCGGTGTGCCGATCGTCGTGCACGAGGCCAACGCCCGCCCCGGTCTCGCCAACAAGATCGGCTCGCGGTACGCCCAGGCGGTCGCGGTGTCCACCCCGGACAGCAAGCTGCGCGGCGCCCGCTACGTGGGCATCCCGCTGCGCCGTACGATCGCCACCCTCGACCGGGCCGCCGTCCGCCACGAGGCGCGCGCGGCCTTCGGTCTCGACCCCAACCTGCCCACGCTGCTGGTCTCCGGCGGCTCGCAGGGCGCCCGCAGGCTGAACGAGGTCGTCCAGGCCGTCGTGCCGTTCCTGCAGCGCTCGGGCATCCAGGTGCTGCACGCGGTCGGCCCGAAGAACGACCTGCCGCGCGTGGACAACATGCCCGGAATGCCGCCCTATGTCCCGGTACCGTACGTGGACCGGATGGACCTCGCGTACGCCGCGGCCGACATGATGCTCTGCCGCGCGGGCGCGATGACCGTCGCCGAGCTGTCCGCCGTCGGGCTGCCGGCCGCCTACGTCCCGCTGCCCATCGGCAACGGCGAACAGCGGCTCAACGCCCAGCCGGTGGTCAAGGCGGGCGGCGGACTGCTGGTCGACGACGCCGAGCTGACCCCCGAGTGGGTCCAGAGCCATGTGCTCCCGGTGCTCGCCGACCCGCACCGCCTGTACGCGATGTCCCGCGCCGCCGCCGAGTTCGGCCGCCGGGACGCCGACGAGCTGCTCGTCGGCATGGTCCACGAGGCGATCGCCGCCCGCCGGGCGGGCTAGCGCACAGGGAGCAGGAGGCTGGGGAAGCGTGGCCGGACCGACGGCCGCCCGGAGCGGCGGCGCGAGGAACAGCAAGTCGGTACGGCCACGCGGCGGCGCGCCCCGGCCGCCGCGCAGGCCCGCCAAGGGCCGGCCGCGGCCGCGCGGCCCCCTGCGCCGCCCCCGGCTGCCGCGCCGCCGCGGCCTGCTGGCCTGGGGGGTGCTCCTGCTGCTCGCCGCCGGCGCCGCCGGCTGGGCGCTGTACGGCTCCGCCTGGCTGCGCGCGACGCGCGTCGACGTGGCCGGGACCCGGGTGCTGACGCCCGAGGAGGTCCGGGCCGCGGCCCGCGTCCCGCTCGGCGACCCCCTGGTCTCGGTGGACACCGACGCGGTCGCGGGGCGGCTGCGCGCCGCGCTGCCGAGGATCGAGCACGTGACCGTCGAGCGCTCCTGGCCGCACACGGTCGGTGTCGAAGTGGTCGAACGGCAGCCGAGGGCGATCGTCGAGAAGGACGGAAAGTTCATCGAAATCGACGGCGCGGGAGTGCGGTTCGCCACAGTCGACCAGGCTCCGCAGGGCGTGCCGCGGCTGAATCTCGACGTGAACGATTCGCCAAGTCTGCGGCAGTTCGGGGTGGAACGTCTGGAACGCGAGGGTGTCCGGGTCGCGGAGGCGCTGCCTCCGGATGTGCGCAAGGACACCCGCGCCGTCCACGTGCGCTCGTACGACTCCATCACCCTGGAGCTGACGGGGGATCGGACCGTGGTCTGGGGGAGCGGTGAGCGGGGCGACGCCAAAGCCCGTACGCTCTCCGCATTGCTCAAAGCCGCCCGGGGCGCACGGCACTTCGACGTGAGCGCTCCCAGCGCGCCTGCGGCGTCGGGGAGTTGACGTCCGGGGGTCGTCGGCAGCACCCTGGCTGGCTACGACTATGGGTGATCACATAGGGTGAAAAGAAAAACGGGAGGTTCGGCGTGTTCGTTGAACGCGCGCCGCGTGTCGACTTAGTGTCCTGTTCGGAGAACCCCAGCGAACAGCGGCACCGGTAACCCTCAACTTGAGGTTGAGGGTTCGGGTCGGCACGAGAACCGCCCCCCAGGCATACGTAAATCGAGGCGAGAGGCCTTCGACGTGGCAGCACCGCAGAACTACCTCGCAGTCATCAAGGTCGTCGGCATCGGCGGCGGTGGCGTCAACGCCATCAACCGGATGATCGAGGTCGGTCTCAAGGGCGTCGAGTTCATCGCGATCAACACCGATGCACAGGCCCTGCTGATGAGCGACGCCGACGTCAAGCTCGACGTCGGCCGGGAGCTCACCCGCGGCCTCGGCGCCGGCGCCAACCCCGAGGTCGGCCGCAAGGCCGCCGAGGACCACCGCGAGGAGATCGAGGAGGTCCTCAAGGGGGCCGACATGGTCTTCGTCACCGCGGGCGAGGGCGGTGGCACCGGCACCGGCGGCGCCCCCGTCGTCGCCAATATCGCCCGTTCCCTGGGCGCCCTGACGATCGGTGTGGTCACCCGCCCGTTCACCTTCGAGGGCCGGCGCCGCGCCAACCAGGCGGAGGACGGCATCGCGAGCCTGCGTGACGAGGTCGACACCCTCATCGTCATCCCCAACGACCGGCTGCTGTCCATCTCGGACCGCCAGGTGAGCGTGCTCGACGCGTTCAAGTCCGCGGACCAGGTGCTGCTCTCCGGCGTCCAGGGCATCACCGACCTCATCACCACCCCGGGCCTGATCAACCTCGACTTCGCGGACGTCAAGTCCGTGATGTCCGAGGCGGGATCGGCGCTCATGGGCATCGGCTCGGCGCGCGGCGACGACCGCGCGGTGGCCGCCGCCGAGATGGCGATCTCCTCGCCGCTGCTGGAGGCCTCCATCGACGGCGCCCGCGGGGTGCTGCTGTCCATCTCCGGCGGTTCCGACCTCGGTCTCTTCGAGATCAACGAGGCCGCCCAGCTGGTGAGCGAGGCCGCCCACCCCGAGGCCAACATCATCTTCGGTGCCGTCATCGACGACGCCCTCGGTGACGAGGTCCGGGTGACCGTCATCGCGGCCGGCTTCGACGGTGGCCAGCCCCCCGCCAAGGGCAGCCGCGACAAGGTGCTCGGCTCCTCCTACACCGCGGGCCGCGAGGAGGCCGGTGCCACCACGACCCCGGCCCCGAGCCGGCCGGCCGCCACGCAGAGCGAGCAGCCCGCCCGCGCGAGCTTCGGCGGCCTGGGCAGCGTCACCCCGCGCACCGAGGAGCCCCCGGCCGTCGAGACGGCCCCGGCGGGCGAGGTGCCCCCGCCCCCGGTGAGCTCCCCGCAGGTCCCGCCGGCCCGTCCGTACCAGGACTCGACCGCCGAGGAACTGGACGTTCCGGACTTCCTCAAGTGACGACCGCGAGCCAGTGAGAGCGGCCCCCACGTGATAGGGCAACAGCACGCAGTGACTCCCGGAGCGTCGACATCCGAAGAGCGTGCGAGCGGCGCGCACTTCGCCTTCACCGACAGGTGGGGCGGGGTGAGCGCCGCTCCGTATGACGAGCTCAACCTCGGCGGCGCGGTCGGCGACGACCCCGCGGCCGTCCTCGCCAACCGGGAGCGGGTGGCGAAGTCCCTCGGCCTGGACCCGGCGGCGGTCGTGTGGATGAACCAGGTGCACGGCCGGGACGTCGCCGTGGTCGACGGCCCGTGGCAGGGCGAGGAAGTGCCCGCTGTCGACGCGCTGGTGACGGCCCGTCGCGGACTCGCGCTCGCCGTGCTCACCGCCGACTGCGTCCCCGTCCTGCTCGCCGACCCCGTCGCCGGGATCGCGGGCGCGGCGCACGCCGGGCGGCCCGGGCTGGTCGCCGGGGTCGTGCCCGCGGTCGTCGAGCGGATGACCGCGCTCGGCGCCGACCCCGCGCGGATCCTCGCCCGCATCGGGCCCTCGGTGTGCGGGCTGTGCTACGAGGTCCCCCGGGCGATGCGCGCCGAGGTCGCGGCCGTGGTGCCCGAGGCACGGTCCACCACCCGGCAGGGCACCCCGGCCGTCGACGTGGCGGCGGGGGTCCGGGCCCAGCTGGGCCGGCTCGGCGTCACGGCCGGCGGGGAACCGCCCGTCTGCACGCTGGAGTCGGCCGACCACTTCTCGTACCGGCGCGAGCGCACCACGGGGCGGCTCGCGAGCTATGTCTGGTTGGACGAAGAACTGTGACGGACCGCAGAACCGAACTCGCCGAGAACCTGGCGCGCGTGGAGGAACGTATCTCCCGCGCCTGCGCGGCGGCCGGCCGCAAGCGTGAGGACGTGACCCTCATCGTGGTCACGAAGACCTACCCCGCGAGCGACGTCCGGCTCCTCGCCGAGCTGGGGGTCCGTCATGTCGCGGAGAACCGCGACCAGGAGGCCGCGCCGAAGGCGGCCGAGTGCGCGGATCTGCCGCTGACGTGGCACTTCGTCGGCCAGTTGCAGACCAACAAGGTGCGCTCGGTGGCCGGTTACGCCCACGCGGTGCACTCCGTCGACCGGTCCCGTCTCGTCGACGCGCTGTCCGCGGCGGCCGTCCGGGCCGGCCGCGAGCTCGACTGCCTGATCCAGGTGGCCTTTGACGCCGGGTCGGGAGAGCGCGGTGCCCGCGGGGGCGTCGCCCCGGACGGGGTCGCCGCGCTCGCGGACGCCCTCGGCGCGGCCGAAGGGCTGCGGCCCGCCGGGCTGATGACGGTCGCTCCGCTCACCGGGCCCTACGCGGGCCGGCCGCGGGCGGCCTTCGAGCGGCTGATGGAAATCTCAACGGGCCTGCGCGCGGCCCATCCTGCTGCGAACATGGTGTCAGCAGGGATGAGCGCGGATCTGGATGACGCCGTGGCCGCGGGGGCGACACATGTACGTGTCGGCTCAGCGGTACTCGGAGTCCGCCCCGGGCTCCGGTAACGTCGCCAAGAAGTCGGACCACAGAGAAAATATGGTCATTCCCGTCAGGAGGCGGGCATGCCACGTGGATCCAGGGCGCCGCTGACGGAGCCGATCCACCACAGAGCGGAGGACGCAGAGAATGGCCGGCGCGATGCGCAAGATGGCGGTCTACCTCGGCCTCGTGGAGGACGATGGGTACGACGGCCGGGGGTTCGACCCCGACGACGAGTTCGAACCCGAGCCGGAGCCCGACCGGCGCAGACAGCACCAGTCCCAACAGACGCAATCGGACGAACCGGTTCGAGTCGCCCAGCCTCCCGCGCAACGTGAACCGGCTCCGCTCGGCGCGGAATCGGGACGACCCGCCCGAATCGCACCCGTGTCATCCATCACACCCGAACGCCACTCTCTGGAGAAGAACGCACCGGTGATCATGCCCAAGGTTGTGTCCGAGCGGGAGCCCTACCGCATCACGACGTTGCACCCCCGGACCTACAACGAGGCCCGTACCATCGGGGAACACTTCCGTGAGGGCACCCCGGTGATCATGAATCTGACGGAGATGGACGACACCGACGCGAAGCGACTTGTCGACTTTGCCGCCGGGCTCGTCTTCGGTCTCCACGGGAGTATCGAGCGGGTGACGCAGAAGGTGTTCCTGCTGTCTCCTGCTAACGTCGATGTCACGGCGGAGGACAAGGCCCGCATCGCAGAGGGCGGGTTCTTCAATCAGAGCTGAGACGCAATACCGGGCAATGCCGGGTGAATGACGGCCAAACAGGCCGGGTACGAAGGGGAGAGGGACGCGCGAGATGGGCATCGCACTGCAGGTGATCTACATCGCGCTGTATTGCTTCCTGTTCGTGCTCATCTTCCGGCTGGTGATGGATTACGTCTTCCAGTTCGCACGCTCATGGCAACCCGGCAAGGCGATGGTGGTCCTCCTGGAGGCCACCTACACTGTCACTGATCCGCCACTCAAGCTTCTGCGGCGGTTTATCCCGCCGCTGCGTCTCGGGGGCGTGGCGCTCGACCTGTCCTTCTTCGTACTGATGATCATCGTCTACATCCTGATCACCGTCGTGAGCCGGCTGTGAACGCGGCTGTGAACGATACGGTCTTGCCGATTGCCGACGACTACGTTGAGGTGAAGAAGAGATGCCGTTGACCCCCGAGGACGTGCGGAACAAGCAGTTCACGACCGTCCGTCTGCGAGAAGGCTATGACGAGGACGAGGTCGATGCCTTTCTAGACGAGGTCGAGGCCGAACTGACCCGTCTGCTCCGGGAGAACGAGGACCTGCGCGCCAAGCTGGCCGCCGCGACCCGGGCCGCCGCGCAGAACCAGCAGCAGGGCATGCGCAAGCCCGAGCAGCAGGAGCAGCGACCGGGGGCTCCGGTGCCCGCCGCCATATCCGGACCGCAGCCGGTGCCGCCGCAGCAGCAGCAGATGGGCGGCCCGCCGCAGTTGCCGGGCGGTGCCCCGCAGCTGCCGGCCGGCCCCGGCGGCCACGGCCACGGCCCGCAGGGTCCGCACGGTCCGGGCCCGATGGGACAGAACGGTCCGATGGGTGGCCCGATGGGCGGACCCATGGGGCAGAACGGACCGATGGGCCAGGGTGGCCCCATGGGTCAGGGCGGCCCGATGGGCCAGAACGCCATGGGCCAGAACGGACCGATGGGTGGCCCGCAGCTGCCGCAGCCGGGCCAGGGTCCCGGCGGTGACAGCGCCGCCCGGGTGCTCTCGCTCGCGCAGCAGACCGCCGACCAGGCGATCGCGGAGGCCCGTTCCGAGGCCAACAAGATCGTCGGCGAGGCGCGCAGCCGTGCCGAGGGCCTGGAGCGGGACGCCCGCGCCAAGGCCGACGCCCTGGAGCGGGACGCCCAGGAGAAGCACCGTGTCGCGATGGGCTCCCTGGAGTCCGCCCGCGCCACGCTGGAGCGCAAGGTCGAGGACCTGCGCGGCTTCGAGCGCGAGTACCGCACCCGTCTGAAGTCCTACCTGGAGAGCCAGCTGCGCCAGCTGGAGAACCAGGCGGACGACTCGCTGGCCCCGGCCCGCGCCTCCAACGCCCCGTCGCTGCCCGCGGCCCCCTCGATGAGCGGGTCCATGGCCCCGGCCGGGGCGGGGATGAACGGGCACAGCATGGGCGGCAATCCGTCCATGGGCGGCAACCCCTCGATGGGCGGCTCGGGTGCCCCCTCGTACGGCGGCCAGCAGCAGATGTCGCCGGCGATGACCCAGCCGATGGCGCCGGTGCGGCCGCAGGGCCAGCAGCCGATGCAGCAGGCGCCGTCCCCGATGCGGGGCTTCCTCATCGACGAGGACGACAACTGACCGGGCGTCGGAGACCGTAGTCGGTCGTCATCCAGGGCCGGGCCCCCGGGAATTCCCGGGGGCCCGGCCCTTTTTGCATGTGTCTCCTGTGCGGGGCGGCTTTTGATGCGGGTTTCGCGGAATCGCCAGTGCCGTTCTCGCACCTCCGGTCACGTGATCACGGCAACATTACGGTGATACGCCAATACGACAATTGCCGGGCGACTGTGCGCAGTCGCCCGGCAATTGCCGAAATCCCGGTCGGTGTCCCCCGACTGAGGGGAAATCAGACCTTGCGGAGACGGAAGGTCAGGGACAGTCCCTCATCGGTGAACGGGGCACCGAAGGAGTCGTCGGCCGCGCCCCGCTCGAAGTCCGGGGCGAGCACCTCGTCCGCGATGAGCCCCGCGTGCTCGGCCAGGGCCCCGGCCGTCTCGGCGTCCGCCGCCTCCCAGCGGACCGCGATCCGGTCGGCCACGTCCAGGCCGCTGTTCTTGCGGGCCTCCTGGATGAGCCGGATGGCGTCACGGGCGAGGCCCGCCCGGCGCAGCTCCGGAGTGATCTCCAGATCGAGAGCCACCGTCGCACCCGAGTCGGAGGCCACCGACCAGCCCTCGCGCGGGGTCTCGGTGATGATGACCTCCTCCGGGGAGAGGGCGACGGCCTCGCCGTCCACGGTCACCGAGGCCGTGCCCTCGCGCAGGGCGAGGGAGAGCGCGGCGGCGTCCGCGGCGGCGATGGCCTTGGCCACGGCCTGGACGCCCTTGCCGAACCGCTTGCCCAGGGCGCGGAAATTGGCCTTGGCGGTGGTGTCGACCAGCGAGCCGCCCACCTCCGACAGCGAGGCCAGGGACGAGACGTTGAGCTCCTCGGCGATCTGCGCGCGCAGCTCCTCGCCCAGCGTCTCGAAACCGGCCGCCGCGACCAGCGCGCGCGACAGCGGCTGGCGGGTCTTGACCCCGGACTCGGCGCGGGTCGCCCGGCCCAGCTCGACCAGGCGGCGCACCAGCTGCATCTGCCGGGAGAGCTCCGGGTCGATCAGGGCGGTGTCGGCCACCGGCCACGAGGACAGGTGCACCGAGTCGGGCGCCTGCGGGTCCACCGGCACCACCAGGTCCTGCCACACCCGCTCGGTGATGAACGGCACCAGGGGGGCCATCAGGCGGGTGACCGTCTCGACGACCTCGTGCAGGGTGCGCAGCGCGGCCGCGTCGCCCTGCCAGAACCGGCGGCGCGAACGGCGCACGTACCAGTTCGACAGGTCGTCCACGAAGGTGGACAGCAGCTTGCCGGCGCGCTGGGTGTCGTAGCTCTCCAGGGCCGAAGTGACCTGCTCCACCAGCGAGTTGAGCTCACCGAGCAGCCAGCGGTCCAGCAGCGGACGCTCGGCCGGGGCCGGGTCGTCCGCACTGGGCGCCCAGCCGGAGGTCCGCGCGTACAGGGCCTGGAAGGCGACGGTGTTCCAGTAGGTGAGCAGCGTCTTGCGCACCACCTCCTGGATCGTGCCGTGGCCGACGCGGCGCGCCGCCCACGGGGAGCCGCCCGCGGCCATGAACCAGCGGACGGCGTCGGCGCCGTGCTGGTCCATCAGCGGGATCGGCTGGAGGATATTGCCCAGGTGCTTGGACATCTTCCGGCCGTCCTCGGCGAGGATGTGGCCGAGGCAGACGACGTTCTCGTAGGAGGACTTGTCGAAGACCAGCGTCCCCACGGCCATCAGCGTGTAGAACCAGCCGCGGGTCTGGTCGATGGCCTCGGAGATGAACTGCGCCGGGTAGCGCTTCTCGAACAGCTCCTTGTTCTTGTAGGGGTAGCCCCACTGCGCGAACGGCATCGACCCCGAGTCGTACCAGGCGTCGATGACCTCCGGCACACGGCTCGCGGTGTGCGCGCAGCCCTCGGCGGTGCACGGGAAGGTGACCGCGTCGATGTACGGGCGGTGCGGGTCCAGGCCGCTCTGGTCGGTGCCGGTCAGCGCGGTCAGTTCGGCGAGCGAGCCGACGCAGGTGAGGTGGCCGTCCTCGCAGCGCCAGATCGGCAGCGGGGTGCCCCAGTAGCGGTTGCGGGAGAGCGCCCAGTCGATGTTGTTGGTCAGCCAGTCGCCGAAGCGGCCGTGCTTGACCGACTCGGGGAACCAGTTGGTCTTCTCGTTCTCCTCCAGCAGCCGGTCCTTGACCGCGGTGGTGCGGATGTACCAGGACGGCTGCGCGTAGTACAGCAGCGCGGTGTGGCAGCGCCAGCAGTGCGGGTAGCTGTGCTCGTACGCGACGTGCCGGAACAGCAGGCCGCGCGCGGACAGGTCGGCGACCAGCGTCTCGTCGGCCTTCTTGAAGAACTGGCCGCCGACCAGGCCGAGCCCCTCCTCGAAGGTGCCGTCGGGGGCGACCGGGTTGACCACCGGCAGACCGTACGCGCGGCAGGTCCTCAGGTCGTCCTCACCGAAGGCCGGGGCCTGGTGGACCAGACCGGTGCCGTCCTCGGTCGTGACGTACTCGGCGTTGACGACGAAGTTGGCGCCCTCCAGCTCGACCAGGTCGAAGGGGCGGCGGTAGCTCCAGCGCTCCATCTCCCGGCCGGTGAAGGACTGGCCCGTGGCCGTCCAGCCCTCGCCCAGCGCCTTGTCGAGCAGCGGCTCGGCGACGACCAGCTTCTCGCTGCCGTCGGTGGCCACCACATAGCGGACGTCCGGGTGCGCGGCGGCGGCGACATTGGAGACCAGCGTCCACGGCGTGGTCGTCCACACCAGCAGCGAGGCCTCGCCGGCCAGCGGGCCCGAGGTCAGCGGGAAGCGGACGAAGACCGACGGGTCGACGACCGTCTCGTAGCCCTGCGCCAGCTCGTGGTCCGACAGACCGGTGCCGCAGCGCGGGCACCAGGGGGCCACGCGGTGGTCCTGCACCAGCAGGCCCTTGTCGAAGATCTCCTTGAGCGACCACCAGACGGACTGGACGTACTCCGGGTCCATCGTGCGGTACGCGTCGTCAAGGTCCACCCAGTAGCCCATACGGGTGGTCAGCTCGGCGAAGGCGTCCGTGTGCCGGGTCACCGACTCGCGGCACTTGGCGTTGAACTCGGCGATGCCGTACCGCTCGATGTCCTGCTTGCCGCTGAAGCCCAGCTCCTTCTCGACGGCGAGCTCGACCGGCAGGCCGTGGCAGTCCCAGCCCGCCTTGCGGCCGACGTGGTAGCCCTGCATCGTGCGGAAGCGGGGGAAGACGTCCTTAAAGACGCGGGCCTCGATGTGGTGGGCGCCCGGCATGCCGTTCGCGGTGGGCGGGCCCTCGTAGAACACCCACTCCGGGCGGCCCTCGGACTGCTCCAGGCTGCGGGCGAAGACCTTGCTCTCGCGCCAGAGATCGAGCACGGCGTGCTCCAGGGCGGGCAGGTCCACCTGCGCGGGCACGTGGCGGTACTGCGGCTTCGGGCTCATCAGGGGCTTCCTCCGGCGGGACGTCGTGACGCTGTCCGTCGGAGGGACGAGAGCCTGTGCGCTCCCGCGGTACCACCCTCCTTGGCCGGGCGGCGCGTTTGCCTCCGGCCCCCTCATTGGGGTCGCGATGCCGGTTCTACTGGCCCGGGGCCCGTGCGGGCCGAGGACGTTCTTCCGGCGGCTCGGGGGTGATCTTCACGTCGCGCACACCCTCGGGCTCCCACCGTCCCCGAGTCGCTGATGGCTGCGTACGACGCTACTCGTCCCTTCCACGCCTCTCGCTGCGCCCAGTGTACGGGGCCGTGCCGGGCGCGGCCCACCGGATTTCCGCCCCGGTCCGTTACGCCGATTACCGGGCCCCCGGCGGGGCACAACCGATGAGACCGGCGTGCCCCGTTGCCGCGTGCTCGGAGGAGATTTATCGTTCCGGCACGATTCGCGCGCAAGATCATAAAATGTGAAGGGGTCGCGGCCATGGTGGCGAAGAAGTCCTCTCGGGCCGCGCATCGCGCTGATGCGCGGGGCGCCGGGAGTTCCGGCTCGCCCTCCGGGAAGCCCCGTGCGCGGGGCGCGAACGGGTCCGGGACACCGGGCGGGAAGCCGGCCGCCCGGGCGGCGGGTTCCGCCGCGACGGGGGGCCATGGGGCGCCGCGGGCCGGCGCGGCGGCCGGGAAGAGCGGCAGGGGCGCGGGCGGGGGTACGGCGGCGGGGGCCGCGGGGGCGGCGGGTACGGGCGCCGGGGCGGCGAAGTCCGCGAAGTCCGCGAAGTCCGCGAAGTCCGCGAAGTCCGCCAAGGCGGCGGGAGGCGGCAAGGGGACTGGGGGTGCGGAGGCGGCCGGGGGCGCCGCGCCCGCTGGGGCTACTGGGGGCGGCAAGGCCGCCGGGGCGGGTGGGGCTGCCTCGGTGGCGAAGTCCGCGAAGTCTGCCAAATCCGCCAAGGCTGTGATGGCTGCCGAGTCGGTGAAGGGCACCGGGGCTGCCAGGGACGGTAAGGCTGCCGGGTCGGGTGGGGCTCGTAAGACCGCCGATAAGGCCGGGGCCGCCGAGAGCTCCGAGGGCGTGGCGCCCCCCGGGACTGCCCCCAGGGCGGTGGGCAAGGCGGCAGGTGGCAAGGCCGCTTCGGCCGCAGCGGGCGGTAAGGGCGGTAAGAAGGCCGGGACCGCCAAAGCCGCCAAGACCGGGGCCGCTCCAGGGGCAGAGACCGCTGAAGCCGTCGAGGGGGCACGGGCCGCCAGGTCGGGTGGGGTTCGTAAGGCGGCTGGTAAGGCCAGTGCTGCCAAGGGCGCCGCAGGCACCGCGCCCGCGCGGGCTGCCGAGGGTGCCGGGGCCAGTGAGGCCGCAGGGTCGGGTGGGGCTCGTAAGACCGCCGGTAAGGCGGGCGCGCCTGCCGGGAGCGCCAAGAAGGCCGGGGCTGCCAAAGCCGCCAAGGCCGGGGCCGCTCCGGGGGCGGAGACCGCTGAAGCCGTCGAGGGGGCACGGGCCGCCGGGACCGCCAAAGCTGCCAAGGCCGGAGGCGCGGGGGCGGCCGGGGGCGCCGGGACCGGCAAGCCGCGCAAGGCGGCCGAGAAGGCCGAGGTCGTAGGGGCCGCCGAAGGCGGCGAGACCGCCACGGCGGCGAAGGCGCCCAAGGCGCCCAAGGCTGCGAAGAAGGCCGCCGAGGCCGCTCCGGTCCGCAAGGGTGCTGCCAAAGCCGCGAAGGCCGGGGCCGCCGGAAGCGGCAAGCCGCGCAAGGCGGTCAAGAAGGCCGAGGCCGTGACGGCTGCCGAAGGCGCCGAGGCTGCCACGGTGGCTAAGGCGCCCAAGGCTGCGAAAAAGGCCGTCAAGGCCACTGAGGCTGCTCCGGCCCGCAAGGGCGCCGCCAAAGCCGCCAAGTCCGCCAGGGCCGCGAAGGCCGTCGTGAGCGCCCGGGGTGCCGGGGCCGTCGAGGCTCCTGGGAGTGCTCCGGAAGCGGTCGAGAGCGCCGTGGCTGCCGGGGCCGGGAAGAAGGGCGCGGTGAAGGCCACGAAACGGGCGGCCGGGAAGGCCGCTACCGCTGAGGAGACAGGAGCCGGGACGGTGGCTGCTAAGAAGAGCACGGACGAGGCACAGGCCGCCAGGAAAGTGCCGGGCGCCCGGACGGCCACCGCGGCCTCCGGGGAGCTGGCGGTGCGGCCGGGGGAGGAGCCCTGGACGCCCGCCGAGGTGGCCGAGGCCCGCAGCGAGCTGCAGAGCGAGGTGCTGCGGCTGCGCGCGGAGATCACCACGGCGCAGGAGGCGATCAGCGGGCTCATGCGCGACTCCGGGGACGGCGCGGGCGACGACCAGGCGGACACCGGGACCAAGAACATCACCCGCGAGCACGAGCTGGCGCTCGCGGCCAACGCCCGCGAGATGCTGGACCAGGCGGAGCGCGCCCTGCAGCGGCTGGACGCCGGTACGTACGGGCTCTGCGACAACTGCGGCAGGCCCATCGGCAAGGCCCGTATGCAGGCGTTCCCCCGCGCGACGCTGTGTGTGGAGTGCAAGCAGCGCCAGGAACGCCGCTGACCCGGCCCCGGGCGCGTGCCGTACGCTCGTCCTCAGCCAGGCAGGGACGACGTCGAAGGACTCACGTGACAGAGGCGGAACAGACCACCGGGACGCCGCGGGGCGCCGACGGGGTCAGTGGGGCACCGGCCGATGAGCGGACCGCGGCGCGGGGCGGGCGGCGGATTCCGGCGCTGCTCGCGGTGGCCGCCCTCGCCTACCTTCTCGACCTGGGCAGCAAGCTGTTCGTGGTCGCGAAGCTGGAGCACCACGACCCCATCCAGGTGATCGGCACCTTCCTGCAGTTCCAGGTGATCCGCAACCGGGGCGCGGCCTTCGGCCTCGGCGAGGCGATGACGATCGTCTTCACGGTGATCGCGGCCGTCGTGATCGCGGTCATCGCCCGGATCGCGCGCAAGCTCTACAGCCTGCCGTGGGCGATCGCGCTCGGGCTGCTGCTGGGCGGCGCGCTCGGCAACCTCACGGACCGGCTGTTCCGTTCGCCCGGCGGTTTCCAGGGCGGCGTCGTGGACTTCATCGCGACCCCGCACTTCGCGGTGTTCAACCTCGCGGACTCCGCGATCGTCTGCGGCGGCTTCCTGATCGTGATCCTCTCCTTCCGCGGGCTGGACCCGGACGGCACCCTGCACCGGAACAGCGACGAGGACGAGGAGAACGACGAGAACGACGAGAACGGCGGGGACAAGGGCGGGCACTGACGCCGGTCCAGCCCCGCGCAGGGCTGGCGTACGGGCTCCGCGCGGCCTTCCGTCATACTTCACAGGGTGAGCACGATTCCCGAGATCCGCGCCCTGCCCGTTCCCGATGGTCTGGAGGGCGAGCGCGTCGACGCCGCGATCGCCCGAATGTTCGGCTTCTCCCGTACGAAGGCGGCCGAGCTCGCGGCCGCCGGCAAGGTCCAGCTGGACGGGGCCGCCGCCGGGAAGTCCGACCGGGTCAGCGGCGGCGCCTGGCTGGAGGTCGAGATGCCCGCGGCGCCCGCGCCGGTGCGGATCGTCGCCGAGCCGGTCGAGGGCATGGAGATCGTCCACGACGACGAGGACATCGTGGTGATCGTCAAGCCGGTGGGCGTGGCCGCGCACCCGAGCCCGGGCTGGACCGGCCCGACCGTCATCGGGGGGCTCGCCGCCGCCGGCTACCGCATCTCCACCTCGGGGGCCGCCGAGCGGCAGGGCATCGTGCACCGCCTCGACGTGGGCACCTCGGGTCTGATGGTGGTCGCCAAGTCCGAGCGCGCCTACTCCCACCTCAAGCACCAGTTCCGGGAGCGGATCACGGACAAGCGCTACCACGCGCTCGTCCAGGGCCACCCGGACCCGCTGAGCGGCACCATCGACGCCCCCATCGGCCGGCACCCCAGCCACGACTACAAGTGGGCGGTGATCGCCGACGGCAAGCCGTCGGTGACGCACTACGACCTCATCGAGGCGTTCCGGGCGGCCAGCCTGCTGGACATCAAGCTGGAGACGGGCCGTACGCACCAGATCCGGGTGCACATGTCCGCCCACCGGCACCCGTGCGTGGGCGATCTGACCTACGGCGCCGACCCGACGCTCGCCAAGCGGCTGCGCATCACCCGGCAGTGGCTGCACGCAGTGCGGCTCGGCTTCGAGCACCCCTCCGACGGCCGCTGGGTGGAGTTCGAGAGCGCCTACCCGGAGGATCTGCAGCGCGCCCTGGACATCGTGCGCGCCGAGAGCGCGTGAGCACCGTCGCGCACCCGCCGGTGCGGGTGGCCGGCCCCGGGCAGCTGGCGGCGTGCTACGCGCTGCGGCGCGAGGTGTTCGTCGCGGAGCAGGGGGTGCCGGAGGCGGAGGAGCTGGACGCGTACGACGCGGAGGCCGTCCATCTGCTGGCGGCGGGGGAGTCCGGGCCGCTGGGCACGGCGCGTTTCCTGTACGGGGCGGCCGCGCGCCGCAAGTACGGGGCGGCCGGTGTCGACGACGTGACGGCCGTCCTGGGCCGGCTCGCCGTCTCCCGGGCCGCGCGGGGCACCGGTCTGGGGGCCGCGCTGGTACGGGCGGTGGAGGCCGAGGCCCGGCGGCGCGGGCTGAGCCGGGTCTATCTGGAGGCGCAGACGCACGCGCTGGGCTTCTACGAGCGGCTCGGATACCGCGCGCACGGGCCGGAGTTCGACGAGGGCAGCGGGATTCCGCACCGGGCGATGACCAAGGCGCTCTGAGCGCGGCGGCGCCCGGGGGGCACTCGGCGGCCGAAGTGCCGGGAGCCTGCCCGAAAGTTAGGGTTTGCCCTGAACTATGGTCGAGGGCGATCACTTGTGATCGACTCCGACCATTGGCCGACCCGCCCGGAGGGTATCCGTGGACCAGCTCGCCCTGTTGTTCGTCCTGCTCATCGGGGCGGTGGTCGTGGTGCCCTTCGCGGACCGGCTGGGGCTGCCGTCCCCGGTGCTGATGACGCTCGGCGGCATGGTCCTCGCCCTCATACCGTTCGTGCCGAACGTGAACGTGCCGCCGGAGCTCATCCTCCCGCTCGTCCTGCCGCCGCTGCTCTACGCGTCCGTACAGCGCACCTCCTGGCGGCAGTTCACCGCCAACCTCAAGCCGATCCTGCTGCTCGCCGTGGCGCTCGTCTTCGTGACCACCGCCGCTGTCGCGGCCGTCGCCAACGCCGTCGTGCCGGGCGTCTCGGTGGCCGCGGCCGTCGCGCTCGGCGCGCTCGTCGCCCCGCCCGACCCGGTCGCCGCGAGCGCCGTCGCGGGCTCGGTCGGGCTGCCCCGGCGGCTGATGTCCATCCTGGAGGGCGAGGGACTGTTCAACGACGTCACCGCGATCGTCCTCTACCACGTGGCCATCGCGGCGGCCGTCAGTGGCAGCTTCTCGCTGCCCGGAGCCGTCGGACAGCTCGTGCTCTCCGCCGTCGTCGCCGTGGCCGTCGGACTCGCGCTGGGCTGGGCCGCCCGGCGGCTGATGACCGTCCTCGGCGACGCGACCCTGCGCATCGGGCTCACCCTGCTGGTCCCGTTCGTCTCCTACGTGCTCGCCGAGGAGCTCCACGGCTCCGGCGTGCTCGCGGTGCTCACCACCGCGCTGTTCCTCGCCGAGTACGCCACGGACGCCGACGACGTCCTGGGGCGGCTCGCCGGGCACACCTTCTGGGAAATCGTCGACACCCTCGTCACCGGCGTCGCCTTCGGCCTCATCGGCCTCGAACTTCACAACGTCTTCGGCACCGCCTCCGGCCGCTGGGGGGAGATGCTCACCGCCGGCGGCGCCGTCATCGCGGTCGTGGTGGGCGTACGGCTGCTGTGGCTGCTGCCCGCCGCGTGGCTGGCGATGAAGCTGCACCGGCGCCGCGACATCGACGAGGAGGTCCCCGTCAGCTGGCGCGAGACCGTGGTGATGTGGTGGTCCGGCATGCGCGGCGTCGCCTCCGTCGCGCTCGCCCTCGCCATCCCGCTCACCATGGACGACGGCTCGCCCTTCCCGGCCCGTGACGAGATCCTCTTCGTCGCCTTCGCCGTCATCATCGCCACCCTCGTCGTCCAGGGACTGACCCTGCCCTGGCTGGTCAAGAAGCTCGGCGTGCGCTCCGACACCGACGCCGAGCGGGAGTTCGCCCGGCACCTGGCCGTCCGCGCCGCCAAGGCCGCCAAGTTCCGGCTCAAGGAGATCGAGCACACCGAGGAGATCCCCGACGACCTGCTGGAACAGCTCACCCGGCGGGCCTGGGACGTTGGCGCCCGCATCAGCCCCGACATGATCGACGAGGAGCGGCGCGAGGCCCACGCCCAGCGCGTGCAGCGCATCCGCACCGTGCAGCGCATCCAGGCCGAGATGCTCGCCGCCGCCCGCCGCGAGGTGCTCTCCGCCCGCAGCGAGCCCGGCGCCGACCCCGAGGTCGTCGACCGGGTGCTGCGCCACCTCGACGTACGCAGCCTGCGCGGCTGACACCGGGCCGGACGCCGGTCAGGCGGGTCCCGGGCCGGGGCCGATGTCGCCGCCGGTCGGCGGGGTCTGCCGGCGGTGCGGCGCGTCCTCCAGGCCGGGCGCGGGCGCGGTGTTCAGCCGGGGCAGCGCGTACGGATGCGTACGGCGCAGCCACTCCACGAGCCGCTCGCGCACCACACAGCGCAGCGTCCAGATGTCGTCCCCGTCCCCCGCGGTCACCAGCGCCCGCACCTGGATCGTGGTGGGCGTGGAATCGGTCACCACCAGGCTCCAGGCCCGCCCGTCCCACTCCGGGCACTCCAGCAGGATCCGGTGCAACTGCTCGCGCAGCAGGTCCACCGGCGCCGCGTGGTCCAGGTGCAGGAAGACCGCGCCGGTCATCCGCGGGTCACCGCGCGACCAGTTCTCGAACGGCCTGCTGGTGAAGTACGAGACCGGCATCGTCACCCGGCGCTCGTCCCAGGTCTTGAGCACCAGATAGGTGAGCGTGATCTCCTCGACCTTGCCCCAGTCGCCGCCCACCACGACCGTGTCCCCGATCCGCACCACGTCACCGAAGGCGATCTGCAGCCCCGCGAAGAGATTGGCCAGCGTCGACTGCGCCGCCACCCCCGCCACGATGCCGATCAGCCCGGCCGACGCCAGCACCGAGGCCCCGACCGTCCGCATCGCCGGGAAGGTGAGCAGCATCGCCGCGACCGCCACCACGCCCACCACGGCCGCGATCGCCCGCTGCACGATCGTCACCTGGGTCCGCACCCGCCGCAGCCGCGCCTCGTCGCGGTCCCCGGCCGCGTACCGCACGTACGTGGCCTCCGTCAGCGCGACCGCGAACCGCGCCACCAGCCACGCGCAGGCCGCGATCAGCACCAGCGTCAGCACCTGGCGCACCACCGCCCGCTGCCCCCCGGTCAGCTCCGCCGTGCCGTAGCCCGCGTCCAGCAGCGCGGCGAACAGCACCACGCGCAGCGGCGGCAGACAGCGGCGCAGCAACGGCCACAGCGGCGTCTCCGCGTGCCGGGCCGCCAGCCGGCGCAGCACCCGGCCCGCCGCCCACCCCACGACCACGGCCACCAGCAGCGCCCAGCCGACGACGGACACAAGACGCAGGACGTCCGGCACGGTCACTCAGCTCCTGACTGGCACGATGGGAACCACGCGATCCACTTGTAAGGAAGTGACTCCTGTGGCGTCCCCTACCACGATTGTCCTGTTTCATTCCGCCTACGGCCTGCGGCCCGCGGTGCACGCCGCCGCCGACCGGCTGCGCGCCGCCGGGCACGAGGTGCACGTACCGGACCTCTACGACGGCCGGACGGCGGACACGGTCGAGGACGGCATGGCCATCAAGGAGGAGATCGGCCGGGAGGAACTGCTGCGCCGCGCCGTGGGCGCGGCCGCCCCGCTCTCCGACAAGGGCCTGGTCTACGCGGGCTTCTCCCTCGGCGGCTCCATCGCCCAGAACCTCGCGCTGAACGACGAGAAGGCGCGCGGGCTGCTGCTCCTCCACGGCACCTCCGACCTCGCCGACGACGCCTCGGTGGACGAGCTGCCCGTCCAGCTGCACGTCGCCGACCCCGACCCGTTCGAACCGCACGACTGGCTCAACGCGTGGTACCTGCGCATGCAGCGGGCCGGCGCGGACGTCGAGGTGCACCGCTACCACGGGGCGGGCCACCTGTTCACCGACCCGGAGCTCGCGGACTACGACAAGGAGGCCGCCGAGGCCACCTGGCGGGTGGCGCTCGGCTTCCTGGAGACGCTGTAGCCCCCGAAACGTTCAGGGTCTGAACGTTCAGACCCTGAACGTTCAGCAGCTGAACCATTCAGGCTGCGAACTACCTCAGCCCACCGGGGACTTGACCCGCTCGATCCGCTGGCTGCCCGAGCGGGTGCGGTACGAACGCGCCCACGACGCGGCCGACTCGGGATCCCGCTTGTCGGCCAGCACGTAGTAGTCCATCTGCGTCCGCTCGGCGGTCACGTCCAGCACGCCGTAGCCGTGCGAGTCCATGTCGACCCATTTCACATGCCGGTTGGCGGCCCGCACCGCCGTGGCCGCCGCCAGCGAGACCGTGTGCGGCGGCACGCGCAGGGTCTCGTCCAGGTTGTCGGCGGTCACGGACGTCACGACGAACTCCGTCGCCACCGACGACGACAGCAGCGGATACAGGGCCGCCTCCTTGGGCACGTCGTTCGCCCACGCCATGTGGATGTCGCCGGTCAGGAAGACGGTGTTGCGGATGCCCCGGCCCGCGAGATGCGCCAGCAGCTCACGGCGGTCGTCGGTGTAGCCGTCCCACTGGTCGGTGTTGGCGGTGATCCCGCCGGTGGGCATGCCCAGCAGCTTCGCCAGCGGCTTGAGCAGGTGCGCGGGCAGCGCGCCGAAGGCCACCGGTGACATCATCACCGGGTTGCCCACCAGCCGCCACGTCGTGTCGGACTTCGCCAGCCCGTCCTTGAGCCAGTCAAGTTGGGCGCGCCCGGTGATGGTGCGTTCGGGGTCGTCCACCGTGCCGCTGCCGGTGCGCGCCTGCTCCGAGCGGAACGAGCGCAGGTCCAGCAGGTGCAGATCGGCGAGCGAGCCGAAGCGCAGCCGGCGGTAGGTGGTGCCCTCGGTGGACGGCCGTACCGGCATCCACTCGAAGTACGCCTGCTTCGCGGCCGCCATGCGCGCGCCCCACTCGCCCTCCGCGCCGGGGGTGTGGTTGACGGCCCCGCCCGCCCAGGCGTTGTCGGCGAACTCGTGGTCGTCCCAGATCGCGATCATCGGCAGCGCGTGGTGCATCGCCTGGAGATCCGGGTCGGTCTTGTAATGGCCGTGCCGGGCACGGTAGTCGGCGAGGGTGACGATCTCGTGCGTGGGCACGTGCGGGCGCACCACGTACTTCTTCGCCGGATACTCGCCGGACGCGTACTCGTAGATGTAGTCCCCGAGGTGCAGCACCGCGTCCAGGTCGCGGCGGGCGGCGAGGTGACGGTAGGCGGAGAAGTGCCCCGACTCCCAGTTGGCGCAGGAGACCACGCCGAAGCGCAGGCCCATGACGGACTGCCCGTGCGCGGGGGCGGTGCGGGTGCGGGCGGCGGGGGAGCGGACCTCGCCGCAGGAGAAGCGGTACCAGTACGCGGTGGCGGGCCGCAGCCCGCGCACGTCGGCCTTGACGGTGTGGTCGGCCGCCGCGCGCGCCGTGGCGCTGCCGCGTGCCACGACCTTGGTGAACGCCTCGTCCTCGGCGACCTCCCAGGCCACCTCGGTGTCCGGGCCGCGCCCGGAGCCGGGGACGGCCTCCGGGGCGGGCGTGATACGCGTCCACAGCAGGACGCCCTCGGGCAGCGGGTCGCCGGAGGCGACCCCGTGCAGGAAGGCGGGGAAGGCGGGGCTGTCGGCGGCTCCGGCCGCGCGCGCCGAGGGGGCGGCGGCGAACGGCAGCAGAGCGGCGGTGGCCGCGGCCGCCGTGACGGCGGTGCGGCGCGATATCCGGGCATGATCGGTCACGGGGCAGCAGCTTACTGCCGGGTATGGCCAAAGGTGGACGTGATTGCAGCTTTTCGCCCACCCCTGACCTGTTCTGTCCGTGAACTGCCCGGTTCTCCGCGCGACTTCGGGCCGACCGGCCCGCGCGGACTCCTTCTTCGGACTCCTTCTTCGGGCTACTTCTTCGGGCTACTTCTTCGGGCCGAACTCCTTGTCGATGACGGCCGTGTACTGCTCCTTCGTCATCGGCGGGTTCGGCGAGCCCTCGAACACGAGCTTCTTGTCGCCGTGCAGCAGTGTCGGGGTGCTGGTGACCCCGTTCTTGCCGAAGAGCTCGCCCAGCTTCAGGGCCCAGGACGCGTAGGTGTGCTCCGTGACGTTCTTCTCGAAGTCCTTGTTGCCCTTGAGCGCCGGGACCTGGTCGGCGATCTCCAGCAGCCGCTTGTCGTCGGCGAACGCGTCGTCGCGCTCGTCGGGGTGGTTCCCCTTCGCGTAGAGCTTCTCCTTGTAGGCGGTGAACGCCTCGGGGCTCACGTTCAGCGCGGCGCCCAGCGCGTTGACGGCGTTCTTCGAACCGGTGCCGCCCGCCGGGTTGTCGATGAAGTTGGCCAGGATGTAACGGACCTTGTAGCGGCCGTCCTTGACGTCCTGCTGGAGCTGCGGGCCGGCCCCGTTCTCGAACATCTCGCAGGCCGGGCAGCGCGGGTCCTCGTAGACGGTGAGGGTCTCCTTGGCGTTCGGGTCGCCGACGACGACCTCGGTGCCGTTCTCGCCGGAGGTGTGCGCGGGCTTGACGACCGGCTTGCCCTTGGCCGCCGCCCAGTCGAACGAGCTCTTCTTCGAACCGCCGCCGCCCGACTGGCTCACCGCGTAGCCGATGCCGCCCGCGAGGGCGAGGGCCACGACGACCGAGCCCGCGACGAGGAGCTGGCGGCGCACCTTGGCCTTCCTGGCCTGGCGCTCGCGCTCGGCGCGCAGCCGCTCGCGCGCGGCCTGCTTGTTCTGCTGGTTGTTGCGGTTGCTCATGCTGGATGTCTCCGTGTGGGTGTACGGGCGTTCAAGGGCCGTGTGTGCTCAGGCGGTTGCGGTGCCGAGCGGCGGTCCGCGCCGTACCACGGAGTGGACGAGGAGGGGGAGGGAGCGCGCGGGGCGGGTGCGGTGCGCGGGACGTACGGGCCGGGCCGGCGGGCCGTACGCGGCGACCAGGACGGCCACGGCCAGCAGCAGCGGCCGGAACGCGAACGCGGCGACCGCGCGCAGCAGCCGGGCCAGCGCCACCTCGCCGCGCCGCAGCCAGGCCGCCGCCAGCAGGCCGACGGTGACGTGCGCGGCCAGCAGCAGCCAGGGCAGGGAGCTGTCCGGGGCGGCCGGCAGCCGTACCGCCGGCGCGCCGCGCGCCGCCATCGTGGCCAGAGGGGTGCCGAACTGGCCGCCGTGGCAGACCAGATCGAGGCCGAACGAGCGCAGCGGGCCCGCTATCGGCCCGCCCGCCGCGCCGTAACAGGCGTGCTGGCCCGTGGTGAAGACCGTGTCCGCCAGCAGCTCCAGCGGCACCAGGAGGGCGGCGATGCGCCCGAACCCGCGCTCGCGGCCTGCCAGCGCGTACGCGAGCGCGAAGAACGCGGCCGACAGGGCCGCGACCGTGGTCAGCGGCAGCGGGGCACGGGAGAGCAGGACGTGCGAGGCGGCGGAGAGCGTGACGGTCAGCGCGGTGAACAGCGCGGCGCGCAGCACCCGCAGTCGAACTCCCGTCCCCTCCATGCGCCGAAGTGTGCCACGGCCGTCTGCGGGTGTCCTGTCAAGATTCGGCCACGACGGCGGGAACGGGACAACTGCCGACAACTGCCGCCGCGCGCCACGGAACCCGTGGCGCGCGGCAGGAACAGGAAGAGGAAGAGGCCGGGGGCGGTCAGCCCTTGAGCGCCTCGTCGACCGCCTTGGTGAACTGGTCCGCCGTGATCGGCGTGTTCTTGCCGTCCGACGTCAGCTTCTTGCCGTCGAGCTTGAGCGTGGGCGTGCCCGTGATGTCCTTCTGCGCGTCGAAGGCGTCGGACACCTCCAGCGCCCACTTGTCGAACGTGCCGTCCTTGACGTTCTTCTCGAAGTCCTTGTTGTCCTTCAGCGCCGGGACCTGCTGGGCGATCTTCAGCAGGGTGTCATCCTTGGCGAAGGAGTCCTTCGTCTCGTCGGGGTGGTTGCCCTTCGCGTACAGCGCCTTGTTGTAGGCGGTGAACGCCTCCGGGCTGACGTTCAGGGCCGCACCCAGCGCGCTGAGCGCGTTCTTCGAGCCGGTGCCGGGCAGGTTGCGGTCGATGAACGTGGCGATGTGGTACGAGACCTTGTACTTGCCGTCCTTGACGTCCTTCTCGATCGCCGGACCGGAGTTCTGCTCGAAGACCGAGCAGATCGGGCAGCGCATGTCCTGGTAGAGGTCCAGGGTGTGCTGTGCGTCCTTCTTGCCGATGACGATCTCGGTGCCCTTGTCGCCCGCGGTGTTCGCGGGCTTGACGAGCTCCTTCTTCGCGGCGGCGGCCCAGGCGTCGTCCTTCTTGTCGCCGCCCAGCTGCGTCGCGGCGTAGCCGACGCCTCCCGCGAGGGCCAGGACCGCGACGATCGAGCCGCCGACGAACAGCTGGCGGCGCGCCTTGTCCTTCTTGGCCTGGCGTTCGCGCTCGGCGCGCAGCCGCTCGCGGGCGGACTGCTTGTTCTCCCAGTTGTTGCGCTTGCTCATGAGGGGTGTTCTCCGTCGTCCTGCTGTGTGCTGATGGTGTCCGGTGCTCAGGCGGGCGCGAGGGCCCGCGCGGGCGGCGGGCCCCGGCGGACGACGGAGTGCAGCCAGGCGCGCGGGAGCGGCACGCGGGTACGGCGCGGAAGGGGCGCGGGCGCGCGGTACGGGCGTACGAGCCCCGCGAGTGCGGTGAGCGCCAGCAGCAGGGGCCGGACGGCGGCCGTGGCGAGCGTGCGCAGCAGCCGGGCCAGGGCGGCCTCGCCGCGCCGCAGCCAGGCGGCGGCCAGCAGGGCGACCGCGATGTGCCCGGCGAGCAGCAGCCAGGCCCCCGCGCCGGGGACGGTGCCGGAGGGCAGGGAGCGGCCGACCGCGCCGCCGCCGCACAGCACGCTCAGGGCGCCGGGCGCGTGGTGGCCGGAGGAGCCGTAGCAGGTGTCCTGCCCGGTGGTGAAGACCGCGTCGGCGGCCAGCTCCAGGGGGACCAGGAGGGCGGCGATGTGCCCGAAGCCGCGCTCGCGGCCCGCCAGCGCGTACGCGATCGCGAAGACCGCGGCGGCGGTCGTGCCCACGGTGGCCAGCGGCAGGGCCATGCCGGACAGCAGCACGTGGGAGGCAGCGGACAGCGTCACGCACAGCGCTGTGAACAGCGCCGCGCGCAGAGCCCGCAACCGTGCCGCCGATATGTCCATGAGGGTCGAGTGTGTCATGTGCCGCGCTAAGTGTGGACTAAAGGTCCGGCCTGTGGACACGGGGCCTCACAAAGTGGACACGGGCCCGTCGCGGGGCCGCAAGACAACCTCATAAAAGGGACAGATGTTCCGTGGGTGGAGAGGGGCGGAGGATCCCCGGTGTGCCGGTGGGTGTCGGTGGGTGCGAGTAACCTTCAGTGCTGTCCCGCCGACCCCGTCCCCCTCCCGGGGACGGGGATCCCCCCGTCACCGTCCGTCGCCGGAGGTCTGCCACCGTGACCGCCTCGTCCAAGCCGCCCTTCACGCACCTGCACGTGCACACGCAGTACTCGCTGCTCGACGGTGCGGCGCGGCTCAAGGACATGTTCAAGGCCTGCCAGGACATGGGCATGACGCACATCGCGATGTCCGACCACGGCAACCTGCACGGCGCGTACGACTTCTTCCACCAGGCCAAGAAGGCCGAGATCACGCCGATCATCGGCATCGAGGCCTATGTCGCCCCCGAGTCGCGGCGGAACAAGCGGCGCATCCAGTGGGGCCAGCCGCACCAGAAGCGCGACGACGTCTCCGGCTCCGGCGGTTACACCCACAAGACGATCTGGGCGGCGAACCGCACCGGTCTGCACAATCTGTTCCGCCTGTCCTCCGACGCCTACGCCGAGGGCTGGCTCACCAAGTGGCCGCGGATGGACAAGGAGACGATCGCCCAGTGGTCCGAGGGCCTGATCGCCTCCACCGGCTGCCCCTCGGGCGAGCTGCAGACCCGGCTGCGGCTGGGCCAGTTCGACGAGGCCATGCAGGCCGCCAGCGACTACAAGGACATCTTCGGGGAGGGCCGGTACTTCCTGGAGCTGATGGACCACGGCATCGAGATCGAGCGCCGGGTCCGCGACGGCCTGCTGGAGATCGGCAAGAAGCTCGGCATCCCGCCGCTGGTCACCAATGACTCCCACTACACCTACGCGCACGAGGCCGAGGCCCACGACGCCCTGCTGTGCATCCAGACCGGCAAGAACCTCTCGGACCCGGACCGCTTCAAGTTCGACGGCACCGGCTACTACCTGAAGTCCACGGAGGAGATGTACGCCATCGACTCCTCCGACGCCTGGCAGGAGGGCTGCCGCAACACCCTGCTGGTCGCCGAACAGGTCGACACCACCGGCTGGTTCGAAAAGCGCGACCTGATGCCGAAGTTCGACGTGCCCGAGGGCTACACCGAGGTCACGTGGTTCCAGGAGGAGGTGCGGCGCGGCATGGCCCGCCGCTTCCCCGGCGGCGTCCCCGAGGACCGGCAGAAGCAGGCCGAGTACGAGATGGACGTCATCATCCAGATGGGGTTCCCGGGCTACTTCCTCGTCGTCGCCGACTTCATCATGTGGGCGAAGAAGAACGGCATCGCGGTCGGCCCGGGCCGGGGCTCCGCGGCCGGTTCGATCGTCGCCTACGCGATGGGCATCACCGACCTCGACCCCATCCCGCACGGCCTGATCTTCGAGCGCTTCCTCAACCCCGAGCGCGTCTCCATGCCCGATGTCGACATCGACTTCGACGAGCGCCGGCGCGCCGAGGTGATCCGGTACGTCACCGAGAAGTACGGCGCCGACAAGGTCGCCATGATCGGCACGTACGGCACCATCAAGGCCAAGAACGCCATCAAGGACTCCGCCCGCGTGCTCGGCTACCCGTACGCGATGGGCGACCGCATCACCAAGGCCATGCCCGCCGACGTCCTCGGCAAGGGCATCCCGCTCTCCGGCATCACCGACCCCGCCCACCCGCGCTACAGCGAGGCCGGCGAGGTCCGCGGGATG
Organism: Streptomyces gamaensis; assembly: GCF_042656465.1. Taxonomy (NCBI): domain Bacteria; kingdom Bacillati; phylum Actinomycetota; class Actinomycetes; order Kitasatosporales; family Streptomycetaceae; genus Streptomyces; species Streptomyces gamaensis. The sequence goes on along the minus strand of NZ_JBHSPB010000015.1, from coordinate 129,108 downwards.
TACGAGAACGAGCCGGACGTGAAGAAGGTCATCGACACCGCGCGCGGCGTCGAGGGCCTGGTGCGGCAGATGGGCGTGCACGCGGCCGGCGTGATCATGTCCAGCGAGACGATCACCGACCACGTCCCGGTCTGGGTGCGGCACACCGACGGCGTGACCATCACGCAGTGGGACTACCCCAGCTGTGAGTCGCTCGGCCTGCTGAAGATGGACTTCCTGGGCCTGCGCAACCTCACGATCATGGACGACGCCGTCAAGATGGTGAAGGCCAACAAGGGGACCGACATCGATCTCCTGGCCCTGCCGCTCGACGACCCCACGACCTTCGAGCTGCTCCAGCGCGGCGACACCCTCGGCGTCTTCCAGTTCGACGGCGGGCCCATGCGCTCCCTGCTGCGGCTGATGAAGCCCGACAACTTCGAAGACATCTCCGCCGTGTCCGCCCTCTACCGGCCGGGCCCGATGGGCATGAACTCCCACACCAACTACGCGCTGCGCAAGAACAAGCAGCAGGAGATCACGCCGATCCACAAGGAGCTGGAGGAGCCGCTCAGGGAGGTCCTGGACGTCACCTACGGCCTGATCGTCTACCAGGAGCAGGTGCAGAAGGCGGCCCAGATCATCGCCGGGTACTCGCTCGGCGAGGCCGACATCCTCCGCCGCGTCATGGGCAAGAAGAAGCCCGACGAGCTGGCGAAGAACTTCACCATCTTCCAGAGCGGCGCCCGCAAGAACGGCTACAGCGACGAGGCCATCCAGGCCCTGTGGGACGTGCTGGTCCCCTTCGCCGGCTACGCGTTCAACAAGGCCCACTCGGCCGCGTACGGACTGGTCTCGTACTGGACCGCCTACCTCAAGGCCAACTACCCGGCCGAGTACATGTCGGCGCTCCTCACCTCGGTGCGCGACGACAAGGACAAGTCGGCGATCTACCTCAACGAGTGCCGCCGCATGGGCATCAAGGTGCTCCCGCCGAACGTCAACGAGTCCCAGGCGAACTTCGCCGCCCAGGGCGACGACGTGATCCTCTTCGGCCTCACCGCCGTGCGCAACGTCGGCCAGAACGTGGTGGATTCGATCATCCGCTGCCGCAAGTCCAAGGGGAAGTACGGCTCCTTCCCGGACTTCCTCGACAAGGTCGAGGCCGTGGTCTGCAACAAGCGCACCGTGGAATCGCTGATCAAGGCGGGCGCCTTCGACGAGCTCGGGCACACCCGCAAGGGGCTCACCGCGCACTACGAGCCCATGATCGACAATGTGGTGCAGGTCAAGCGCAAGGAGGCCGAGGGGCAGTTCGACCTCTTCGGCGGCATGGGCGACGACAGCGGTGACGACGGACCCGGCTTCGGGCTGGACGTGGAGTTCTCCCCCGAGGAGTGGGAGAAGTCCTATCTCCTCGCCCAGGAGCGGGAGATGCTCGGCCTCTACGTCTCCGACCACCCGCTCTTCGGTATCGAGCACGTCCTCAATGACAAGGCGGACGCCGCGATCTCGCAGCTGACCGGCGGCGAGCACGCCGACGGCGCGATCGTGACGATCGGCGGCATCATCTCCGGCCTGCAGCGCAAGATGACCAAGCAGGGCAACGCCTGGGCCATCGCCACCGTCGAGGACCTGGCCGGCTCCATCGACTGCATGTTCTTCCCCGCCACCTACCAGCTGGTCTCCACCCAGCTCGTCGAGGACGCCGTCGTCTTCGTCAAGGGCCGGCTCGACAAGCGCGAGGACGTGCCCCGCCTGGTCGCGATGGAGCTGATGGTCCCCGACCTGTCCAACGCCGGGACCAACGCACCCGTGATCATCACGATCCCCACGCTCAAGGTCACCCCGCCGATGGTGGAGCGGCTCGGCCAGGTCCTCACCCACCACCGGGGCTCCACCGAGGTGCGGATCAAGCTCCAGGGGCCGCGCAAGACGACCGTGCTGCGCCTGGACCGGCACCGGGTCACCCCCGACCCGGCCCTGTTCGGCGACCTCAAGCAGCTGCTCGGCCCGTCCTGCCTCGCGGGCTGACGGGCGGCCCCCGCCCGGTCACCGCACCGCGGGGGGAGCGACGAATTCCGGACTGATCCACGGCCACACCGAGTCCGGACATACACCGACAAACAATCCGAGGGGCGCGTCCGCGACAGTGCGGCGCGCCCCTCCGGCGATCCAAAGCGCCGGTCGCCAGGGCCCGTTCCCGGCCGCCCACCGACCGGGAACGACTCCGGCGGCCCCGGCCGTGCGTCCGCCCGACGCCCGTCACGCGTCCGACATCCGCCCGGGGACGGGCGCACGGCCGCGGCTCAGTTGTGGCCGAAACGCTTCTGACGGCCCTTGCGGGCCAGGTCCGCGGGGGTGACCTGGGAACTCCGCTGCTCGCTCGGCGACTCGATCGAGGACTTCCGCTCCTGCTGCTGACCGCGTTCGGGCGAACTCGCCTTCTGCTGCGTACTGCGGTCCTGCTTCTTGTTCTTGGCCATGCTCGTGCGCCTCCACTCGGGCTGACCCCCCTGCTGCGACCACCCTGGCACGCCCCGGCGAACCGTGCATTTCGGGTAATTACCGTGCGTGACAAGTGCACTTGCCCGGCGCGGCCCGTGTCCGCCACGCCGAAGATCCAGTTCGGACTGATAACCCCCGCGCGGTCGGGCAGACTCCAAGGCAAAGCCGAGGACTTCCGGGGCACGCCCGTGCCCGGCAGCAAGACGACCGCAAGAAGACAGCAAGCCGACACCGACAAGACAGCCACACGACAGCGACGGAAGAAAGAGGGTGGAACGTGGACCGCTGCGTCGTCCTGGTGGACGCCGGGTATCTGCTGGGCGCCGCCGCGAGCCTGCTGGCCGGGGAGCCCGCCCGGTCCCGCATCACGGTCGACCACGCGACCCTCATCCAGGGGCTGCGCGAGCGCGCCGAGACCGAGACCCAGCAGCCCCTGCTGCGCATCTACTGGTTCGACGGCGCCCCCGACCGGGTCCCCCAGCCCGAGCACCGCCGGCTGCGCGTGATGCCCCGCGTCACCGTCCGGCTCGGCGCCCTGACCCGCAGCGACGGCCGCTGGGCCCAGAAGGGCGTGGACGCCGCCATGCACGCCGAGCTCACCGAACTCGCCCGCAACCGGGCCGCGTCCGACATCGTCCTGGTCACCGGCGACGGCGATCTGCTGCCGGGACTGATGTCCGCCAAGGAGCACGGCGTCGCCGTCCACCTGTGGGCCGTGCAGGCCGCCGACGGCGACTACAACCAGTCCGAGGACCTGGTCGCCGAGGCCGACGAGCGCCGCGTCCTGGACCGCGCCTGGATCACCCGGGCCGTACGCGCCAAGGAGCTCACCGGCGTGTGCGCCCCGCCGCCCGCCCCCCGGCCCGAGATCGCCGCGATCCTCTCCGCCCCCCTGCCCGAGACCGCGGCGGCGGCCGCGGCCGCCGCGGGCCGCGGCGGCTCCGCCCCGGCGGCCGCCCGCAACGGCTCCCGCCCCGCCGCGCCCCCCGCCCCCGCCGACGGCGAGGACGGCGGCGAACAGGAGAGCGCCCCCGCCGCCCGCAGCGGCGTCCCCACCCCCAAGGACCTCGCCGGCCTGGCCGGCCGCGACCGGCCCGGCCCGGACCGGCCCGCCGCCGGCCAGGGCGGCGTCTCACCGCTGGCCGCCAACGCCACCCTGCGCTGGTCCTCCGACAAGGGCTGGGTCGAGCGCGGCACCGGCCTCGGCGAACCGGCCGAGACCGCCTCCCTGCCCATGCTCGCCCAGCTCACCAGCGCCGAACAGCGCTGGGCCGACCGCGAGGAGGACATCACCACCGTCGGCGGCGACCCCTTCGAGGTCGGCCAGGTCTTCGCCCGCCGCTGGACCGAGCGGCTGACCGACTCCGTCCACCTGCAGACCCTCTCCAGCGAGTACCCGCGCATCCCGCACCGCATCGACGGCGAACTCCTGCGCTACGCCGCCCGGTTCGGGCTCCTCGCGCACAAGGACGACCAGATCGACGAGCACGACCGGTACGCGATCCGGGCCGGCTTCTGGCGCGAGATCGACGCCCGTACCGCCGCCGAGCACGCCCAGGCCGGGGACTGAAGCCGCCCGCCCCGACGGCCGGTTCCGGCGGGGCGGGGCCCCGGGGCGAGCGGGGCGGGCCCGGGCGCGTACTCTCGTGCCTCGTGAGTACGGCCGCGAAACAGGATGGACAGGTGGGTAGCCGTCCGGACCGCCGCACCGTGTGCGCGGTCCGCGGACTGGTCAAGACCTACCCCGCCGCGCGCGGCCGCCGCGGCACCCCCGGCACCGAAGCCGTACGGGCCAGCGACGGCATCGACCTCGACATCCGGCGCGGCGAGATCTTCGGGCTGCTCGGCCCCAACGGCGCCGGCAAGTCCACGCTCGTCCGCCAGCTCACCGGACTGCTGCGCCCCGACGCGGGCCGCATCGACCTGCTCGGCCACGACCTCGTCCGCCATCCCGAGCGCGCCGCCCGGCTCATCGGCTACCTCGGCCAGCAGTCCACCGCGCTCGACGAACTCACCGTCGCCCTCGCCGCCGAGACCACCGGCCGGCTGCGCGGCCTGCCGCTCGCCGCCGCCCGCGCCGAACGCGACGCCGTCCTCGACGAACTGGGCCTGGCCCCCCTCGCCGGACGCCCCCTGAAGAAGCTCTCCGGCGGGCAGCGCAGGCTGGCCTGCTTCGCCGCCGCCCTCGTCGGCGAGCGGCCCGTGCTCGTCCTCGACGAGCCCACCACCGGCATGGACCCCGTCGCCCGCCGCGCCGTGTGGGCGGCCGTCGACCGGCGGCGCGCCGAGCGCGGCACCACCGTCCTGCTCGTCACCCACAACGTCATCGAGGCCGAGACCGTCCTGGACCGGGTCGCCGTCCTCGAACGCGGCCGGATCATCGCCTGCGGCACCCCGGCCGGACTGAAGGAACTCGTCGGCGACGAGGTCCGCGTCGAACTCGTCTGGCGCGACGCGCCACCGCTCGACGTGCCCGAGGTCGCCGCGCTGCGCGCGTCCGCGCGGGAGACGGGCCGCCGCTGGTCGCTGCGGCTGCGCCCCGCCGAGGCGCGCGCCGCCGTCGCCGCCGTCACCGGCGGGCCCGCCTTCGCCGCCCTCGACGACTTCACCCTCGCCACCCCGAGCCTGGAGGACGTCTACCTCGCGCTCGGCGGACAGGCGGAGGGCGCCGGGGGGCTGGTCAAGGCGTGAACGCACGGGCCGCCCGGCGAGCGGGCACGACGGAGGCAGAGCCGCAACGAACAGGAGCTGTGCGTGGTGAACGCTGTGACCGCTGAGGCGACCCCGTCGCGCGACGGCGGGGCCGCGGCCGCCGTCCGGGAGCGGGCCGGCGGCGAGCGGCACCGCCGTGGTGCCCCACCGCGGGGCGCGAGCGGCGCGGAGCCCGGCGGGGTCCTCGACGCCCCGGCCGGGGAGGCCGCCCCGCTCGCCCCCCGGGCACGGCTGCTGCCCGCGCTGGCCGCCGTCTACCGGGCCCAGCTGTCCCGGGCCCGGGTCGCCCGGATCCCGCTGCTGTTCGTCGCCACCTTCCAGTCCGTCGGCATCATGATCCTCATGCGGGGCGTGGTGGACGGCGGGGACGAGGCGCGCGCCGTCGTCGCCGGCTCCAGCGTCCTCGTCGTCGCCTTCGTCGCGCTGAACCTCCTCGCCCAGTACTTCGGGCAGCTGCGCGCGAGCGGCGGCCTCGACCACTACGCGACGCTGCCGGTGCCGCCCGCCGCCGTCGTGCTGGGCGCGGCCGGGGCGTACGCGTCCTTCACCGTGCCCGGCACCGCCGTCACGGCCGTGACCGGCAGCGTGCTCTTCGGGCTGCCGATGGGCCACCTGTGGCTGCTGGCCGCTGTGGTCCCGCTGGCGGGCGCGGCCCTCGCCGGGCTCGGCGCCGCCCTCGGACTGCTCGCCACCCGCCAGGAACTGGCCACACTGTGCGGCCAGTTGGGCATGTCGGCCGCCCTGCTGCTGGGCGTACTGCCCGCCGGGCGGATGCCCGGGCCCCTCGCCCTCGCCCGCGATCTGCTGCCCTCCACCTACGGGGTCGAGGCGCTCGCGCGCGCCTTCGACGCGCGGCCCGACTGGTCGCTGGTCGCCGCCGACCTCGGCGTGTGCGCGGCCGTCGGCGTGCTCTCGCTGGCCGTCGCCACGCTGGCCTACCGGCGGGCGGCCGTACGATGACGCGCCGCGGCGGGGCTCCTGCGACCGGGCCGGAGGCGTCCGCCTGGCACGATGACAGGGTGACCGCACCACTGACGCCGCACGACCAGCCCGCCGACGACGAGCCCGCCGACGCGCAGTCCGTAGCGGGGCGGTCCGGCGAGGGGGGCGACGAGGCACGCGCCCGGTTCCGGGCCGAACTGTGGCAGGCCGTGCTCGTCGCCGCCGTCGTCGCCGTCTGCGGGGTGCTCCTGGGACTGCTGTGGGTGTGGCTGGCCCCGCGCGTCCCGCTCGTCTCCGACGGCAAGGCCGTCTACCTCAAGAACACCGAAGGGGAGCAGGCGATCGGCGCGGACGGCACGTTCGCGCTGCTGGGGCTGGCCTTCGGCGCGGTGAGCGCGGCCGTGGTCTGCCTGCTGCACCGGCGCGGCGGCATCCCGCTGGTCGTCGGGCTCGCGGCCGGCTCGCTGCTCGCCTCGGTGATCGGCTGGCGGCTGGGCACGGCGCTCGGCCCCACCTCCGACGTCGCGGCCGCGGCACGCGCCGCCGGCAAGGGCGTGGTCTTCGACGCGCCGCTCCGGCTGGGCGCCAAGGGCGTACTGCTGGCCTGGCCGCTCGCGGCGATGGCGGTGCACCTGGGCCTGACGGCCCTGTTCGGCCCCCGGGAACCGGAACCCTTCCCGCAGTGGCCGGCGGCGGGCCCGACCGTCCCGGCGGAGACGCCGTCCGGCGAGGACACGGACGAGATGCCGACCGCACCCGCGCCGCCGCCCGCCGGTGAGGAGACGGGTGCGCCCGGGGCCGCCCCGGACGAGCACGCCGCGCCCCGCCGGCCCGAGGGCCCCTCGCGGACCTGACGCTGTCCGGGTCCGGCCGGACCGTTGGCCTTCGGCTACGTCGGGCGGCGGCTGTGGTTCGCGCCGGGGCGGCCCCGGGCGAGCGCTCCGTGCCCCGTCGGCCGGAGGGTCCTTCGCGGACCTGACGCTGTCCGGGTCCGGCCGGACCGTTGGCCCTCGGTTACGCCGGGCGGCGGCTGTGGTTTGCGCCGTGCCGGGTGCGCCGGGGGTGGCCCCGGGCGAGCGCTCCGTGCCCCGCCGGCCCGAGGGTCCTTCGCGGACCTGACGGCGCCGGGCCCGGCCGGACCGTCGGCCTCCGGCTATGCCAGGCGGCGGCCGTGGTTCGCGCCGGGGGTGGCCCCGGGCGAGCACGCCGCGCCCCGCCGGCCCGAGGGCCCTTCACGGACCTGACGCCGCCGGGCCCGGCCGGACCTCGGCCTTCGGCTACGCCGGCCGGCGGCCGTGGTTCGCGCGGTTCTTCCTCAGTCGCCAGCGGCGCTTGCGGGTGCGCTTCGACATGGGCGTCCCTCCCGGAGCGGACCGCACCTCCGGCGGCCCGCCTCCAGAGGTGATAGCCGAACCCGGCAGAGCCGTCCAGGGGCGCGGACCCCGGCGCGTACGCGCGCCGGCGGCGGTCAGCCCCGCGCGATGGGCGCGATCACCGCGCCCGTCAGCGCCGCCAGGTCCTCCGGCGACAGCTCGATCTCCAGGCCGCGGCGGCCCGCCGAGACGCAGATCGTGGGATGGGCGCGCGCGGAGGCGTCCAGCGCGGTCGGGAGCCGCTTGCGCTGGCCCAGGGGGGAGATGCCGCCGCGTACGTACCCTGTCGTGCGCTCGGCCGCCGCCGGGTCGGCCATCGCCGCCCGCTTGCCGCCGACGGCCGCCGCCAGCGCCTTGAGGTCGAGCGAGCCCGACACGGGCACGACCGCCACCGTCAGCGCGCCGTCCACCTCCGCCACCAGCGTCTTGAACACCCGCGCCGGATCCACGCCCAGCGCCTCGGCGGCCTCCGCGCCGTAGGAGGCGGCGGAGGGGTCGTGCTCGTAGGAACGCGTGACGAAAGCGGTGCCGGACGCCTCCAGCGCGGCGATGGCCGGCGTCCCGCCCGGCGGCTTCTTCCGGTCTTTCTTGCTGTCCTTCTTGCGGTCCTTCTTGCCCTGGTTCTTCACGGATTCCTCGGTCAGTTGGGGCTCGTCGGGCGCCGCGTGAGATCGGCGGCGGGCACCGACGGCAGCTTGCCGATCAGCGCGGTCTCGGCCCGCAGCAGCCGCAGCTCGTCCGCGAGCCGGCTGGCCGTGTCCGGGGCCTGCAACAGCCGCTGCCGCACGGGGGTGTCGAGCATCGCGGAGGCCGCCACGAGATAGGAGAGCTCGGAGGGGACGTCGGGCAGCTCCGCGGGCCCCACCAGCGTCCGCTCGGCGGCCCCCGCCAGCCGCTTGCGGTACGCCCCGAACGCCTGCCGCACCCCGGCGGCCAGCGCGCCCGCCTCGTCACCGGGGATCTCCGGCAGCTCCTCGACCTCGGCGACGAGGTAGGGACCGGAGGCGTCCACGGACTTCAGCCGGAACCGGGTGGTGCCGGTGGCCAGCGCCTCGTACGTGCCGTTCGCGCGCCGCCGGATCGTCGCCGCCTCGGCGACACAGCCCACGGAGTAGAAGGCCCGCATCGGATCGGGCCCGAAGCCCGAGGCCGGGCCCGGTTCGGCATGCTCGCCGGACGGCAGACCGGGGGCGGTCGGCGCGACCTCGTGGCCGTCGCGGATGGCGACGACGCCGAACCGGCGCCGCTCGTCCTCCGGCAGCGCCGCCAGATCGCGCATGAGCGCGCGGTACCGCTGCTCGAAGACGTTCAGCGGAAGCAGCAGCCCCGGGAACAGCACCGAGTTGAGCGGGAAGAGCGGAAGGCGCGCGGTGGTCACAGCCCGTAAGCCTAATGGCCACCGCAGCGGCCCGGACCGGCCGTCACTGCCGCCGCAGCAGCCGGGAGGCCCCGGCCGCCACCGTCGTCGCCAGCATCCAGCCGAGCAGGGTGAGCACGGTCACCAGCCACTGCGCGAGCCCGCTGGGCTTCCAGGCGTGGCTCTGGCCCAGGTCGACGATCGGCAGCAGCAGGTCCAGCACATACAGCTCGGGGTTCCAGGTGGGCGCCTCGTCGTGGCGCACGGGCGGCAGCTCGTGGAAGGAGAAGTAGAGCGTGCCCAGCGCCCACAGCACCGTCAGCCATAACGCGGCCCGCCCGGTGCGGTAGCCGTAGGCGACCGTCCAGTCCTGGAGATAGCCCCACGCCTTGCCCGCGAGCGGCAGGGTCTCGCGGCGGCGGCGCTGCTTGGCGAGCAGCACCTCGCGGGCGCTGCCGTCCTCGCCGCCCTCGCGCAGCACGCCCGCGAGGCGCTCGTACGGCTCCGGCGCGTACTCCGGGGTCGCGGCGGCGACCCAGGCCAGCCGGCCGGAGAGCGGGAAGTGGCCGACGGGTATCAGGTGCTCGTAGGAGAAGCCCGCCATGGCCAGCCCGCCGGGCCCGGGCCAGCTGGTCTCCCGGTCCACGAGGTTGACCACCCGCGCCCCCGACAGCACCACGCGCCCGCGCTGCGGCGCCTCGCCCAGGAAACGCAGCTCGGGGGTGTGGATGCGGCGCAGCGACAGCTCCTGGCCCTCCTCCATCACGAACCGGGCCTGGGTCAGGTCCACCGCGTCACCGAACCGCCCGTCGTCGAGCCGCACCCCGCCCTGGCACTCGAAGGGCTGGACCCGCGTCCCGCGCGCGGGCGTGGTCGGGGTGCCGTACGGGGGAGTGGCGCCGCCGGCGAACGGGGAGCCGCCCACGCCCGTCGCCGTCAGATACAGCGTGCGCTCCACCGTCAGCTGCGGGGCGTTCAGCGCCCGCCGCCCGAAGGGATTGCTGAGCGTGGAGCCGCGCAGGCTCAGCGAGACCCCTATGGTCGCGCCGCGCAGGCTCAGCTCCCCGTCGGAACGCATCAGCTCCGCCTGCATGTCCTGCCCGACGCTCATACCGTCCGCGGAGATCGACAGCCCGTGCCGGTTGCGGCGCACCAGCAGCTGGTTGAGGAGCAGGTCCGTGCCGATGCGGGCGTCGGTGAGCCTGATCCCGCCCGGCACCACGCAGCGCGGCAGATGCAGATCGCCCTCCGTGCGCAGCCGTGCCGCCTCGATCCGGGGGATCGCGCAGCCGATCAGCCGCAGCGTGGTGAACCGGCACTCCGGCACCAACAGCTCCTGCTCGAAACGGCAGTTGTGCAGTTCCACGTACGGCACGACCGTGCCGCCCGACAGGTCGAGCAGCCCCGCTATCTGCACCCCCTCCAGCTTCAGGGCCGAGACACGGCCGGGCTCGGCCGGCGGCCCGTCGAGCAGCAGCAGCGCCACCACGTGCGCGCGGACCGTGCGCTCCGGGCCCCAGGACTGCGGGACGCTCGGATCGTTGTGCTCGGAGTGGGCGGCGCGCAGATCGTACGTACGCCCCTGGCGGAACGCCTGCCACAGGCCGCGCTCCACCTCGGTGAGGTCGAGCCCGGCGGGCGGCTGCCCGCTGTCTGCCCCGGTCACGCCCGTACGCCCCTCTCCGCCGCCGTGCGCGGCGCCCGTCGCGTGTACCGTCCCCATTCCCGCTCGGTGACCACCCGAACACCTTTGGTGAGAGCTGCGTACCAGTGAGCGGTACGGGGCGCGGTGCGCCGTGGCGGGTCTGCGACAATTGACGGCGTGATCTCCCGAATCGATCTGCGCGGTGCCGTCTCTTCCGACGCCGGCATCGACCGCGACCTGCTGCCCCGAGCCGAACTCGACGTCGAGGCCGCCCTGGAGAAGGTGCGGCCCATCTGCGAGGACGTGCATCATCGCGGCACCGCGGCCCTGATCGACTACGCGGAACGCTTCGACGGCTGTGTCATCGACCGGGTGCGCGTCGCGCCCGAGGCGATCGCCCGCGCCCTCGACGGGCTCGACGCGGACGTGCGCGCCGCGCTGGAGGAGTCCATCCGCCGCGCCCGCATCGTCCACCGCGAGCAGCGCCGCACCGACACCACCGTCACCGTCGTGCCCGGCGGCACCGTCACCGAGCGCTGGGTGCCCGTCGAGCGCGTCGGTCTGTACGTGCCGGGCGGCCGCTCCGTCTACCCCTCGTCCGTGATCATGAACGTGGTGCCGGCGCAGGAGGCCGGGGTCGGCTCGATGGCCGTCGCCTCCCCGCCGCAAGCGGACTTCGGCGGACTGCCGCACCCCACGATCCTCGCGGCCTGCGCCCTCCTCGGCATCGACGAGGTGTACGCGGCGGGCGGCGCCCAGGCCGTCGCCATGTTCGCCTACGGCACCGAGGAGTGCCGCCCCGTCAACATGGTCACCGGCCCCGGCAATATCTGGGTCGCCGCCGCCAAGCGGCTCCTCAAGGGCCGGATCGGCATCGACGCCGAGGCCGGCCCCACCGAGATCGCGATCCTCGCGGACGCGACCGCCGACCCCGTGCACGTCGCCGCCGACCTGATCAGCCAGGCCGAGCACGACCCGCTGGCCGCCGCCGTCCTCGTCACCGACTCCGAGGACCTGGCCGCCGCCGTCGAGGCGGAGCTCAAGACCCAGGTCGCCGCGACCAAGCACGTCGAGGACCGGATCGTGCCCGCCCTGTCCGGCCGGCAGTCCGGCATCGTCCTCGTCGACGGCATCGAGCAGGGCCTCGCCGTCGTCGACGCCTACGGCGCCGAGCACCTGGAGATCCAGACCGCCGACGCGGCCGCCGTGGCCGCCCGGGTACGCAACGCGGGCGCGGTCTTCGTCGGCCCGTACGCGCCGGTCTCCCTCGGCGACTACTGCGCCGGCTCCAACCACGTCCTGCCCACCGGCGGCTGCGCCTGTCACTCGTCCGGGCTGTCCGTGCAGTCCTTCCTGCGCGGTATCCATGTCGTCGACTACACCCGCGACGCCCTCGCCGAGGTCACCCACCACGTGGTCACCCTCGCCGAGGCCGAGGACCTGCCCGCCCACGGAGCCGCGCTCAAGGCGAGGTTCGACTGGAAGGTGCCGAAGTAAGTGACCGGCATTGACGATCTCCCCATCCGGGACGAACTGCGCGGCAAGTCCCCGTACGGAGCGCCCCAGCTCGACGTGCCCGTACGCCTGAACACCAACGAGAACCCCTACCCGCTGCCCGAGGCGCTCGTCGCCCGGATCGCCGAGCGGGTCGCCGAGGCCGCCCGCCACCTCAACCGCTACCCCGACCGCGACGCGGTCGAGCTGCGCACCGAGCTCGCCGAGTACCTCACCCGCACCGCCGGGCACGAGGTCGGCACGGCGAACGTGTGGGCCGCCAACGGCTCCAACGAGGTGCTCCAGCAGCTGCTGCAGACCTTCGGCGGGCCGGGCCGCACCGCGCTCGGCTTCGAGCCCTCCTACTCGATGCACGCGCTCATCTCGCGCGGCACCGGCACCGGCTGGCTCTCCGGCCCGCGCCGCGCCGACTTCACCATCGACGTCGAGGCCGCCGAGGCCGCCATCGCCGAGCACCGCCCCGACGTCGTCTTCGTCTGCTCGCCCAACAACCCCACCGGCACGGCCGTCGACGCCGACACCGTGCTGCGGCTGTACGAGGCCGCGCAGGCCGCCAAGCCGTCGATCGTGGTGGTCGACGAGGCGTACGGGGAGTTCAGCCACCGCCCCTCGCTGCTGCCGCTCATCGAGGGCCGGCCGCACCTGGTGGTCTCCCGCACCATGTCCAAGGCGTTCGGCGCGGCCGGACTGCGGCTGGGCTACCTCGCCGCGCACCCCGCGGTCGTCGACGCCGTCCAGCTGGTGCGCCTGCCGTACCACCTCTCCGCCGTCACCCAGGCCACCGCGCTCGCCGCCCTGGAGTACACCGACACCCTCCTCGGCTACGTCGAGCAGCTCAAGGCCGAACGCGACCGCATCGTCACCGAACTGCGCGCGATCGGCTGCGAAGTGACCGAATCCGACGCCAACTTCGTCCAGTTCGGCAGGTTCGAGGACAGCCACACCGCCTGGCAGGCCCTCCTCGACCACGGCGTCCTCGTCCGGGACAACGGAGTGCCCGGATGGCTGCGCGTCACCGCCGGCACCCCGGCCGAGAACGACGCCTTCCTCGACGCCGTGCGCGCCATTCGCAAGGAGACCAGTTCATGAACCGCGTTGGGCGCGTCGAGCGCACCACCAAGGAGACGTCCGTCCTCGTCGAGATCGACCTCGACGGCACCGGGCAGGTCGACGTGTCGACCGGCGTCGGCTTCTACGACCACATGCTCGACCAGCTCGGCCGCCACGGCCTGTTCGACCTCACCGTCAAGACCGACGGCGACCTGCACATCGACACCCACCACACCATCGAGGACACCGCCCTCGCGCTCGGCGCCGCCTTCCGGCAGGCCCTCGGCGACAAGGTCGGCATCTACCGCTTCGGCAACTGCACCGTGCCCCTGGACGAGTCCCTCGCCCAGGTCACCGTCGACCTCTCCGGCCGCCCCTACCTCGTGCACACCGAGCCCGAGAACATGGCGCCCATGATCGGCACCTACGACACGACGATGACCCGGCACATCCTGGAGTCCTTCGTCGCGCAGGCGCAGATCGCCCTGCACGTCCACGTCCCCTACGGACGCAACGCGCACCACATCGTCGAGTGCCAGTTCAAGGCCCTCGCGCGGGCCCTGCGCTACGCGTGCGAACGCGACCCGAGGGCCGCGGGCATCATCCCGTCGACGAAGGGCGCGCTGTGAGCGTCGCACGCGCGGCCGCCGGGCCGCAGACGAACGCGATGGCCGCACCTCTGCGCCGCGCGGGCGGAGAAGCGAACGAGGGGGCACAGTGAGCGGGCTGTCTGCTGCCCTGATCATCGTTGGGCTGTTCCTGGTCGGCGGCATCATCTCCTTCCTCAAACAGGGCATGCCCAAGGGCGTCGTCGTGCTGCTCGGTATCGCCGCCGCGATGTGCCTGACCGCCGGCGTGCTGCGGATCGAAGGGCTGTGGTCATGAGCGGAGACCGCAAGAAGGTCGTCGTCTTCGACTACGGCTTCGGCAACGTACGCTCCGCCGAGCGCGCCCTCGCGCACGTCGGCGCCGACGTCGAGATCACCGGCGACTACGACAAAGCCATGAACGCCGACGGACTCCTCGTCCCCGGCGTCGGCGCGTTCGCCGCCTGCATGCAGGGGCTGCGCGCCGCCCGCGGCGACTGGATCGTCGGCCGCCGGCTGGCCGGCGGCCGCCCCGTGATGGGCATCTGCGTCGGCATGCAGATCCTCTTCGAGCGGGGCATCGAGCACGGCGTGGAGAGCGAGGGCCTCGACGAGTGGCCCGGCACCGTCGAACCGCTCAAGGCACCCGTCGTCCCGCACATGGGCTGGAACACCGTCGACGCCCCCGAGGGCTCCCGGCTCTTCGCGGGCCTCGACGCCGCGACCCGCTTCTACTTCGTGCACTCCTACGCGGTGCGCGAGTGGAACCTGGAGGTCACCCACGAAGCCCTCCGGGCCCCCCTGGTCACCTGGGCCACGCACGGCGAGCCCTTCGTCGCCGCCGTGGAGAACGGCCCGCTGTGCGCGACCCAGTTCCATCCCGAGAAGTCCGGGGACGCCGGCGCCCGGCTGCTGGCCAACTGGCTCGGCACCCTCTAGCCGACGGCCCCCACCCACGTCAGGCCCCGCTCTCCCGCACTCTCCCGCACAGAATTGGCCCGAGATGAGCAAGCTCGAACTCCTCCCCGCCGTCGACGTCCGTGACGGACAGGCCGTCCGCCTCGTCCACGGCGAGTCCGGCTCGGAGACCTCCTACGGCGACCCGCTCGCCGCCGCCCGCGCCTGGCAGGCCGCCGGCGCCGAGTGGCTGCATCTGGTCGACCTCGACGCCGCCTTCGGCACCGGCGACAACCGCGAGCGCATCGCCGAGGTCGTACGCGCCATGGACATCAAGGTGGAGCTGTCCGGCGGCATCCGCGACGACGCCTCCCTGGCCGCCGCCCTCGCCACCGGCTGCACCCGCGTCAACCTCGGCACCGCCGCCCTGGAGAGCCCCGAGTGGGTCGCCCGGGTCATCGCCGAGCACGGCGAGCGGATCGCCGTCGGCCTGGACGTCCGCGGCACCACCCTGCGCGGCCGCGGCTGGACCCGCGACGGCGGCGACCTCTACGAGACCCTCGCCCGTCTCGACGCCGAGGGCTGCGCCCGCTACGTCGTCACCGACATCGCCAAGGACGGCACGCTCCAGGGCCCCAACCTGGACCTGCTGAAGAACGTGTGCGCCCGCACCGACCGGCCGGTCGTCGCCTCCGGCGGCGTCTCCTCTCTTGACGATCTGCGGGCAATCGCCACGCTGGTACCCGAGGGCGTCGAGGGCGCCATCGTCGGCAAGGCCCTCTACGCCAAGGCGTTCACCCTGGAAGAAGCCCTGGAGGCTGTGTCCGTATGAGTGAGTCCCCCGCCGAACGGCGCCTGCAGTCGGACAACCCCTGGGAAGAGACGTTCGGCTGCGCACGGGCCGTCGCGGCGGGGGACCGGGTCCTCGTCTCCGGCACCACACCCCTGAAGGACGGGGTGCTGCAAGGCGACGGCGACCCCTACGAGCAGGCGCGCGCGGCGTTCGCCAACGCCCTCGGCGCCCTGCGGGAGTTCGGCCTCGACGCCGGACACGTCATCCGCACACGGATGTATCTGACCCACGCGCGCGACGTGGACGCGGTCGGCCGCGCCCACAAGGAACTCTTCGACACGGTACGGCCCGTGGCCACCCTCACCGTGGTCTCCGGGTTCGCCGACTCGCGCGTCCTGGTCGAAGTCGAAGTGGAAGCCTACCGAGGAGCGGCGAGCACATGACCCTGGCGGTCCGAGTCATCCCCTGCCTGGACGTGGACAACGGCCGGGTCGTCAAGGGTGTCAACTTCCAGAACCTGCGGGACGCGGGCGACCCCGTCGAAATGGCCCGGATCTACGGGCAGGAGGGCGCCGACGAGCTGACCTTCCTCGACATCACGGCCTCCTCCGGCAACCGCGAGACCACCTACGACGTGGTGCGGCGCACCGCCGAACAGGTCTTCATCCCGCTCACCGTGGGCGGCGGCGTACGCACCGCGGCCGACGTCGACAAGCTGCTGCGCGCGGGCGCCGACAAGGTCGGCGTCAACACCGCCGCGATCGCCCGGCCCGAGCTCATCCGGGAGATCGCCGAACGCTTCGGCAGCCAGGTGCTCGTGCTCTCCGTCGACGCCCGGCGCACCCCCGCCGGCTCCTTCGAGGTCACCACGCACGGCGGCCGCCGCGGCACCGGCCTCGACGCCGTCGAGTGGGCGCACCGCGCGGCCGAACTCGGCGCCGGCGAGATCCTGTTGAACTCCATGGACGCCGACGGCACCAAGGACGGCTACGACACCGAGATGATCCGGGCCGTCCGCGAGCACGTCACGGTCCCCGTCATCGCCAGCGGCGGCGCCGGCCGCCTGGACCACTTCCCCCCGGCCGTCGAGGCCGGCGCGGACGCGGTCCTGGCCGCCTCGGTCTTCCACTTCGGCGACCTGCGGATCGGCGAGGTGAAGGAAACCCTGCGCCAGGCGGGCCACCCCGTGCGCTGACCCCTCACGGCGGTTCCGGCGCCCGGAACCGCCGCGTCAGACGCCGAGCTTCGCCTCGCGGGCCTTCTCGACCGCCTCCTTGTCACCGTCGAGTTCGGCCTTGGCCGCGCCCTGCCGGCCGAAGGCGAACAACGTCAGCTCGCCCGGCTCGCCCGTGACCGTGACCACCGGAGTGGCACGGTTGGCCACCGCCGTACGGCCGTCGGGGCGGCGCAGCACCAGGCCCACCGGTGACTTGCGGCCCAGCACGCGGGCCATCTTCTCCAGGCGGCTCCACAGGGCGTCGCCGAAGACCGGGTCCACCTCGCGGGGCGTCCACTCCGGCTGCGCCCGCCGCACGTCCTCGGTGTGCACATAGAACTCGACCGTGTTGGCGGCCTCGTCCACCGGCTTGAGGGCGAACGGCGACAGCTTCGGCGGGCCCGTACGGATGAGCTGGACCAGCTCCTCGTACGGCTTCGCGGCGAGCTCCGCCTGCACCCGCTCCAGCCGGCCGGCCAGCGGCTTGAACACCGCGCCGGCGGCCGCGTCCGCACGGCGCTCGCGCACCACGACATGCGCCGCGAGATCGCGGGTGCGCCAGCCCTCGCACAGGGTCGGGGCGTCGGGACCCACCGTCTCCAACAGATCGGCCAGGAGCAGGCGTTCGCGCTGTGCATGCGTCGACATGACGCCACCCTACGACCGGTCGCGCCGCCGTGCCATGGCACCGGCCCCCGGCTGCTCCGGAGGAGCGGGCGGCTCAGCCCGGCAGCGGCGCGGTGAGCTTGGGCCCGTCGGGCGACAGGCTGCGGGTGAGCGCGCAGGTGACCTGGTCCTCGCCGCGCTCGTAGGTCCGCTTCACGGGGAAGAGCGAGAACGAGTAGAAGCGCTGGTGGCCGTCGGGCATGGCCCGCAGCCGGGCCCGCACCGCGCCCTCGCACAGCGCCCGGGCCCGCTCGCGTATCTCCTGCTGCGAGGAGAACGTGCCCGTCAGCGTCTCGTTCGCGACGACCTCGCCGTCGTGCCGGCCCGAGCAGGACGTGGTGCGCACCTCGGTGATGCCGCTGGTCAGCGTCGGATGGTCGAAGCACTGGCCGGGCTTGAGCACGACGTACTGCACCCGGTGCGCGTCCGGCGACGAGGAGGGGTCCGGCAGGCCGGACCCGCCCGGCGCGTGCTGCCGCGACGGCGCGTGCGAGGGCTTCGCGTCCTCGGCGTCCGCCTCCCGCTGCCCACCGCCCGCGACGAGGATCAGCCCGCCGACGACCACGCCCGCCGCCAGCACACAGGCGATCACGATCGCGGCGACCTTGGCGGCCTTCCCGCCCGAGGGCGGGGGAGGGGGCGGGGCGTACGGCTGCGCGTACGCCCCGTAGGGAGCGGGCTGCCCGTACGGACCGGGGGGCCCGTAGCCACCCGGCACCGGGCCGGGTGCGCCCGGGACGGGCCCCGCCGCAGCCGACAGCGGACCCGGCAAGCTCTGCGCCCCGTGCGCCGGTGGACCCGGAACCGCACCGGCTGCGGCCGCACCCTGTGCCCCCGGCAGCGGCCCCCGCGCGGGGGCCGCCCCGTGCCCCGGCGCCCCCGTCGGCGGGCCGAAGCCGCGGGGCGGGCCGAAGCCGTCGCCCGCGCCGGGCTGTGCGGCACCCGCACCGGTCGGCGGCGGGCCGGTCGGCGGCGGAGCGTTCGGCGGAGGCGGAGACGTCATGGACGAAGCATGCCGTACGCCACTGACACCCCCGCCCCCGGGTTGCCCGATCAAGGCCCGCACCGGCGGAAATGTCCGGCCGGGGCGGCAGAATGGACCCCATGACCGGCAACACCGCGCCCGCACGCCCCGGATCCTCCGCCCTCGACCCGGCCATCGCCGCCCGCCTCAAGCGCAGCCCCGACGGCCTGGTCCCCGCCATCGCCCAGCAGTACGACACCGGCGAGGTGCTCATGCTCGGGTGGATGGACGACGAGGCCCTGCACCGCACCCTGACCACCGGCCGCTGCACCTACTGGAGCCGCAGCCGCGCGGAGTACTGGGTCAAGGGCGACACCTCCGGCCACGTCCAGCACGTGAAGTCCGTCGCCCTGGACTGCGACGCCGACACCCTCCTGGTCAAGGTCGACCAGGTCGGCGCCGCCTGCCACACCGGTGACCGCACCTGCTTCGACGCGGGCACCCTCCCGGTCCGTCCGGGAACGGGACAGTAGGCTCCGCTGGCATGGCTGCCACGACCACGGGGGACGTCGCTCCCGCCACCGTTCCCGACGCCGAGACCTTCCGCACCCTCGCGAAGGACCGCCGGGTCATCCCGGTCACCCGGCGTCTCCTCGCCGACGGGGACACCCCTGTCGGCCTCTACCGCAAGCTCGCCGCCGAGCGGCCCGGCACCTTCCTGCTGGAGTCCGCCGAGAACGGGCGCACCTGGTCCCGCTACTCGTTCGTCGGCGTCCGCAGCGCCGCGACCCTCACCGTGCGGGACGGCGCCGCCCACTGGCTGGGCGCCCCGCCCGTGGGCGTGCCCACCGACGGCGACCCGCTGGCCGCGCTGCGCGCCACCGTCGAGGCCCTGCACACCCCCCGCGACCTCGTCGAGGACGCGGGCCTGCCGCCGTTCACCGGCGGCATGGTCGGCTATCTCGGCTACGACATCGTCCGCCGCCTGGAGAAGATCGGCGAGCACGGCGGGGAGGACCGCGACCCGCTGGGCCTGCCCGAGCTGACCATGCTGCTCACCTCCGACCTGGCCGTTCTCGACCACTGGAACGGCACGGTCCTGCTGATCGCCAACGCGATCAACCACAACGACCTGGAGACCGGCGTCGACGAGGCCTACGCCGACGCCCTCGCCCGCCTCGACGCCATGGCCGCCGACCTCGGCCGCCCCGCGCCCACCGGCCCCGCCGTGCTGCCGCCCGCCGAACTGCCGGAGTTCACCGCCCGCTGGGGCGGCCCCGACTTCATGACGGCCGTCGAGGACATCAAGGAGCGCATCCGCGCCGGCGAGGCGTTCCAGGTCGTGCCCTCCCAGCGCTTCGAGACGCCGTGCACGGCCTCCGCGCTGGACGTGTACCGGATGCTGCGGGCGACGAACCCCAGCCCGTACATGTACCTGATCCGCTTCGAGGGGTTCGACGTCGTCGGCTCCAGCCCCGAGGCGCTGGTGAAGGTCGAGGACGGGCACGCCATGCTGCACCCCATCGCCGGCACCCGCCCGCGCGGCGCGACCCCGCAGGCGGACGCGGCCCTCGCCGAGGAACTGCTCGCCGACCCCAAGGAGCGCGCCGAGCACCTGATGCTCGTCGACCTCGGCCGCAACGACCTGGGCCGGGTCTGCGAGCCCGGCAGCGTCGAGGTCGTCGACTTCATGTCGGTCGAGCGCTACAGCCACGTCATGCACATCGTCTCCACCGTCACCGGCCGGCTCGCCCCCGGCCGTACCGCCTTCGACGTGCTCACCGCGTGCTTCCCCGCCGGCACCCTCTCCGGGGCGCCCAAGCCGCGCGCGATGCAGATCATCGAGGAGCTGGAACCGGTGCGCCGGGGCCTGTACGGCGGCTGCGTCGGCTATCTCGACTTCGCGGGGGACTCCGACACCGCCATCGCGATCCGCACCGCCGTGCTGCGCGACGGCACCGCCTACGTCCAGGCGGGCGCGGGCATCGTCGCCGACTCCGACCCCGTCGCCGAGGACACCGAGTGCCGCAACAAGGCCGCCGCCGTCCTGCGGGCCGTCCGCGCGGCGGAACGCCTCGCCCCCTGACCGGACGCCCTGCGCGGGCGCACGGGTGACCCCCGGGCGCCCCCGCAGGAGATCCGAGAGATAGTGGTAACCGTGAGCGCAGCCGTACCGCATCCCCGCCCCCACGCCGAACCCGCGCGCCGCGGTGCCGGCAACCGGCGCAGTGTCGCCGCCGCCCTCGTGCTCGGTGCCGCCGGCGCCGCGCTCGTCCTGCTGGCCGGCAGCCGCACCTGGGCCGAGGGCACCGCCACCATCGCCCAGACCGCGATCGACAAGCACGCCACCGGAGCGCAGGTCACCGGCGTACCGGGCGCCCTGGCCGTCGTCGGCCTCGCCGCGCTCGTCGCCGTCTTCGCCGTCCGCGGCGTCTGGCGCACCGTCGTCGCCGCCCTGCTCGCCCTGTGCGGCGCGGGCGTCGTCGCGAGCGCCGTCGACGGCGCCTTCGACACCGCCGCCCTGGAGGAGCAGGCCGCCAAGGCCACGGGCCTGGCCCACGCCGCCGTCGCCGACGTCAGCCACACCGCCTGGCCGTGGGTCGCCCTCGCCGGCGGCGCGCTGCTGCTGCTCGCCGGCCTCCTCGCCCTGCGCTTCGGCCGCAACTGGCCCGCCATGTCGGGCCGTTACGAGCGCGACGGCGCCCCGCGCCCGCGCCGCACCGCCCGCACCGCCCCCGACCCCGAGCGCCCCGAGGAGCTGTGGAAGGCCCTCGACCGGGGCGAGGACCCCACCGGCGGCGGCCCCCAGCGCCCTTCCGACTGACCGCGTCCCCCCGTCCGACCGGCCGCGGCGCACGCCCAGCCGACGCGCTGACACGCCGACCCCGGCGCGAGTCCGCCCCGGCCCGTACGGGACAATGGGCCGCAGCGTTTTCCGCGCCCGCAGGCGCGCCACAGCAACGAGGAGTCAACTCATGGCGGGTAACGACGTTCACCACGGACACACTCCGGCCGCCTGGACCGGCGTCATCATCGCTTTCATCGGCTTCTGCGTCGCCGGTGTGTTCATGGTGATGGCCAACGCGGTCGGCTTCTGGGCCGGTATCGGGCTCATCCTCCTCGGCGGTGTCGTCGGCGGCATCATGCGCCTGATGGGCAAGGGCCAGTACCCCGAGCCGATCGCGGTGGGCCAGAAGGGCTGACCCTCGCGCTGCGCGCTCCCGCACGCTCTTCCAAGGCGCGGTCCGGACGTTCCCGGGCTGCGCCTTCGCGCTCTCCGGGGCAGACTGCGGCTGTGAGGCAGTCCCGGACCGCGGCCCCCTCCCTGCCCCGCCGCCTCGCACCCCCGCTCGCGGTCGGCGCCGGGGTCGCCGCCGCCTTCGCCCGCGTCGGGGCCGTCGACCCGGGCACCCCCGGGCACTACCCCGCCTGCCCCTTCCTGCGGCTGACCGGTCTGTACTGCCCCGCCTGCGGCGGGCTGCGCGGCGCCCACGCGCTCGTCCACGGCGAGCTCCTCACGGCCCTCGGCGCGAACGCGCTCGCCGTCGCCGGATACGCCGCTTTCGCCCTGCTGTGGGGCACCTGGCTCGCCCGGACCGTCCGCGGACGCGCGGGCGTGCGCCTGCCGCTGCGGGCCGCCCACTGGTGGGCCCTGGGGGCGGCTGTCACGCTGTTCACGGTGGTACGGAACCTGCCGTACGGGTCCGTGCTCGCCCCCTGACGCGTCCACCCGCGCGTCCACGTGATGGGATCGCGGTCGACCGGATGCGAGACCTTCGCCCTCCGGCAAGTACCATCGCAGTGCCTGGTGAGGTGCGGTGCCCGGTGAGGCCGGACCTGCCGTACGCCAGCCCTGACGATCCGAGTCCGGAAGGGGGCCGCTCGCGTGAGTGTGCTCGACGAGATCATCGACGGAGTCCGTGCCGACCTCGCGGAGCGGCAGGCGCGCGTCAGCCTCGACGAGCTCAAGGAGCGCGCGGCCAGGGCCCCGCAGGCCAGGGACGGCGCGGCCGCCCTGCGCGGCGAGAACGTCAGCGTGATCTGCGAGGTCAAGCGCTCCAGCCCCTCCAAGGGCGCGCTCGCCGCGATCGCCGACCCCGCCGGGCTCGCCGCCGACTACGAGGCGGGCGGCGCGTCCGTCATCAGCGTCCTGACCGAGCAGCGCCGCTTCGGCGGCTCGCTCGCCGACCTGGAGGCCGTCCGCGCCCGGGTCGACATCCCCGTCCTGCGCAAGGACTTCATCGTCACCGCCTACCAGCTGTGGGAGGCCCGCGCGCACGGCGCCGACCTCGTCCTGCTGATCGTCGCCGCGCTGGAGCAGGAGGCCCTGGTCTCGCTGATCGAGCGCGCCGAGTCGATCGGCCTGACCCCCCTCGTCGAGGTCCACGACGAGGACGAGGTCGAGCGCGCGGTGGCCGCCGGGGCCCGGGTCATCGGCGTCAACGCCCGTAACCTCAAGACGCTTGAGGTGGACCGGGGCACTTTCGCCCGCGTCGCCCCCACGATCCCCGACGGCATCATCAAGGTCGCCGAGTCGGGCGTGCGCGGCCCCCACGACCTGATCGCCTACGCGAACGACGGCGCCGACGCGGTGCTCGTCGGCGAGTCCCTGGTGACCGGACGCGACCCGAAGGGCGCGGTCGCCGACCTCGTGGCGGCCGGGGCGCACCCCGCGCTGCGGCACGGGCACGGACGGGACTGACCCGCGATGACCGCGTACGCGCGCCTGGCCCGGGGGTGCCGCCCCCGGGGCTGCCGCGCGCCCGCGCGGCGGGTGCGCGGGCGGCGCGTGCGGTATCACATCGGCTGTGAGCCTGGGCAGGTCAACGGGCGGCGATGGCGTCGCGTCGCTGCGCTGTAGCTGATCTGTTTCGCCGGGTGCGGCGCCATCGCGCCTGCGGCGGGCCATTCGCTCCCGCCCACCCGTTGCCCCGAACCTCACAGCTTTCTCAGGAGTACCTCCGTGTCCTCTGAATTCTTCATCCCCGACCCCGAGGGACAAGTCCCCACCCCCGCCGGCTACTTCGGCTCCTACGGCGGCAAGTTCATCCCCGAAGCGCTCGTCGCCGCCGTCGACGAGGTCGCCACCGAGTACGAGAAGGCCAAGGCGGACCCCGCCTTCGCGGCCGAGCTCAACGACCTGATGGTCAACTACACGGGGCGGCCCAGCGCCCTGACCGAGGTGCCGCGCTTCGCCGAGCACGCGGGCGGGGCCCGGGTGTTCCTCAAGCGCGAGGACCTCAACCACACCGGCTCCCACAAGATCAACAATGTGCTGGGGCAGGCCCTGCTCACCAAGCGCATGGGCAAGACCCGCGTCATCGCCGAGACCGGCGCCGGCCAGCACGGCGTCGCGACCGCCACCGCCTGCGCGCTGTTCGGCCTGGAGTGCACCATCTACATGGGCGAGGTCGACACCAAGCGCCAGGCCCTCAACGTGGCCCGGATGCGCATGCTCGGCGCCGAGGTCATCGCCGTGAAGTCCGGCAGCCGCACCCTGAAGGACGCCATCAACGAGGCGTTCCGCGACTGGGTCGCCAACGTCGACCGCACCCACTACCTGTTCGGCACGGTCGCCGGACCGCACCCCTTCCCGGCGCTGGTGCGCGACTTCCACCGCGTCATCGGCGTCGAGGCGCGCCGCCAGATCCTGGAGCGCACGGGCCGGCTGCCGGACGCGGCCGTCGCCTGCGTGGGCGGCGGCTCCAACGCCATCGGCCTCTTCCACGCGTTCCTCCCCGACACGTCCGTACGGCTCGTGGGCTGCGAGCCCGGCGGGCACGGCGTCACCAGCGGCGAGCACGCCGCGACGCTGACCGCCGGCACGCCCGGCATCCTGCACGGCTCGCGCTCGTACGTCCTGCAGGACGAGGACGGGCAGATCACCGAGCCGTACTCGATCTCGGCCGGGCTCGACTACCCGGGCATCGGCCCCGAGCACTCGTACCTGAAGGACACCGGCCGCGCCGAGTACCGCGCCGTCACCGACGACGAGGCCATGCAGGCGCTGCGGCTGCTGTCGCGCACCGAGGGCATCATCCCGGCCATCGAGAGCGCGCACGCCCTCGCGGGAGCCCTGGAGATCGGCAGGGAACTGGGCGCGGAGGGACTGATCCTGGTCAACCTCTCCGGACGCGGCGACAAGGACATGGACACGGCGGCCCGCTACTTCGGACTCTACGACTCCGGGAACGGCGGCGACGAGGGGGCGGCGAAGTGAGCGGCAACATCGAGCTGTTGAGCCGGGCGATCGCCGGGGCCAGGGAGGAGGGCCGGGCCGCGCTCGTCGGCTACCTCCCCGCCGGCTTCCCGACCGTCGACGACGGCGTACGCGCCGTCACCGCGATGATCGAGGGCGGCTGCGACATCGTCGAGGTCGGCCTGCCGCACAGCGACCCCGTCCTCGACGGCCCCGTCATCCAGACCGCCGACGACATCGCGCTGCGCGGCGGCATCCGCATCACCGACGTCATCCGCACGGTCCGCGAGGCGCACGCCGCGACGGGCGCGCCGGTGCTGTGCATGACGTACTGGAACCCCGTCGACGCCTACGGGGTCGAGCGCTTCGCCGCCGACCTCGCGGCGGCCGGGGGAGCGGGCTGTATCCTGCCCGACCTCCCCGTCGAGGAGGCCGACGTGTGGCGCAAGGCGGCCGAACAGCACGGCCTGGCCACGGTGTTCGTCGTCGCGCCGAGCAGCCGCGACGAGCGCCTCGCGAAGATCACGGCGGCGGGCAGCGGTTTCGTGTACGCGGCCTCGCTGATGGGCGTCACCGGAACGAGGGAGTCCGTCGGGCACGAGGCGCGCGAACTGGTGCGCCGTACGCGGGCCGTGACCGAACTCCCCGTGTGCGTCGGCCTCGGCGTCTCCGACGCACGGCAGGCCCAGGAGGTCGGCTCCTTCGCCGACGGCGTCATCGTCGGCTCCGCGTTCGTCAAGCGGCTGCTGGACGCGCCGGACGTGGAGGCGGGCCTGGCGGGCGTACGGGCGCTGGCGGGCGAGCTGGCCGCGGGGGTCCGCGGCCGGGCCTAACCCCTCGGCAGGGGTACCCCTTTGACGGGGTAACCCTTTGGAAGGAACCGGCGGCCGGGGACGTGGACGACGCGTCCCCGGCCCGCCGTCCGCTCGTTGTCCAGGGATGTGAACCCGAAGAACAAGGACGGAAAGCGCAGCGCCCGCGAGCGGCTGCGGGAACAGCGCGAGAAGGAAGTGGCCCGCGCGCAACGCAAACGCACCCTGATCGCGGCCGTCGTGGTGGTCGCGGTCCTCGGCGCCGGCGCGGGCATCGCGGCCGTCGTCGCCGGCTCCCACAAGCCGAAGAAGCCGGAGGTCGCGGGCCCCCTGGTCGCCCCCCAGGGCGCCACCGGCAAGGACAACGTCACCATCCCCCTCGGCCCGTCCTCCGCGAAGTCCACCCTCACCGTCTACGAGGACTTCCGCTGCCCCGGCTGCGGCCAGTTCGAGAACGTCTTCCGTGACACGGTCCACGACCTGGAGAACAAGGGCGAGTTGAAGGCCGACTACCATCTGGTGACCCTGATCGACAAAAACCTGGGCGGTACCGGCTCCCTGAACGCGGCGAACGCGGCGGCGTGCGCCCAGGACGCCGGGAAGTTCGGCGCGTACCACGACGTCCTCTACAAGAACCAGCCCCTTGAGACGAATGACGCCTTCGCGAAGAAGTCCCGCCTGCTGGACCTGGCCGGCCAGGTGCCGGGGCTGCGCACCGCCGAGTTCGAGAAGTGCGTCACGGACGGCACGCACAACAGCTGGGTGAAGAAGTCGAACGAGGCGTTCAACTCCTCGCAGTACAAGGCGACTCCGACGGTGCTCGTCAACGGCAAGAGTGTGTACGGGGACCCGGCGAATCCGCTGACGCCGGACAAGCTGCGCAAGCTGGTGGGGGAGGGGCCGAAGGGGTAGGGAATTGCGGTGGGGGTGGGGGCAGGGGCGGGCGGTACGTTGGAAAATCGGGTGTGCTCAATGAGTTTGGCGTGCAGCATGGCGGAATGCCGGATTTGCTGTGGGACGACGTCAGGAACTTCTTCGACCCGGATCTGATGGGCGCTCTGCCGGACGTGTGCGTGGAGAACACTTCGGTCGAGGACTGGCAGGCGGTCTTCGACCTGATCCGGTCGAGCGGGTGGACATGGGAGTACGTGGAGGGCAGCGCCGCGGGGCCGCTGCCTCTCGCGGCGGAGGTGTTGCCGCGTCCGGACGATGCGGAGTCGGTCGTTTTGCGGGTCTGGCCTGTGCCGGGTGTGTGCGTCCACTTCTGGCTGATGTCCGCTGAGGAGATCGACTTCGATGTCGACCTCCGGGAGTTGCAGGGCCAGGAAGGAGTGGACACCCTCTGCCGGTTTCTGAGCACGCTCGGCCGGAGGCTGAACAAAATGGTGGCCATGACCGACGAGGGCGGCTACGGGCATCCGGTGCTCGGGTTCGATCCCGCGGCTGATCGCGTGGTGCTGATGGCGGATCCGGAGTCCGTTGGGCTGGCACCCGGTAGCGTGTCGGTGCCGGGTGCCAGCAGAATCCGGTAGCCCACGCGAAGGCCCAGCAATGGAATGGATCAGCCCAGAAGAAGAATGCGCCCTCCTGAACGCTCGCGAGCTCTCCCCTCTCTGGTCCCTCCTGGCGGACTGGTCGGAGAGCGAGGACGAAGAGGTGTGGCGCCGACACATCCCCGTCTTCACGCGGATCATTTCCCGGTGGTCTCAGGAGAAGTACATCGTGGTGCACTCGGGCCCCGAGTGGCCGGCCTGCGAAGCCGGTGATGTGGTCGCGGGATCCGCACTGGAACGGCTCCTCGCGGATCCGGCCACGTGGGAGTACCAGGAGGATCCTGTCCGCGTGATCGGACTGGCCCCCGGCGAGAACTTCACAGTACTCAGCTCTCCACCGCAGGGAAGCTGAGCAGCGCTCGCGCGTGCGGTCCGGCAGGTCGTGCCGACCCTCAGCCCTCCCGAGGCGGAGCGCCGGGTAGCGAGCGGTGATGTGCTCACTGCAGGCCGCTTGCCTGTGCGTTTGCCGGGCGGTAGAGCGGCCTTCGTCTGTACCCCGTGCAGTTGCTGGTCAAGAAGCCGGGTGCCCCGGAGAAGCGGCTCTTGCGGGTCACCCGGCTTCTCATGGTGTCGGTGGTTCAGGACAGGAGCGCTTGGGTGAGCGCGGCGACGTGGGCCTGTCCGGTGGCGTTGGGGTGCAGGGGGGCCGAGGGGGAGGTGGGGATGAGGCCCTCGGTCCATTTGACTCCCGGCTGCTGGCACGCGTCGTGCCCGGTGAAGTTGCCGGGGTTGCTGAACAGCGTGTGATGGCCGCCGGCGACGGTTCCGAGCACGGCGTTCATCTGCCGGAAGAGGCCGTGGACGTAGGGGACGTCGCCGCGAGCGATGGGCAGCAGTGGCCAGCATCCGGTGGTGGGCGGCGCCAGTTGCAGGTAGCCGACGAGGACGACGGTCGCGTGGGGGGAACGCTGGTGGATGCCGTCGAGGACACCGGCGACCTTCGGGGCGGCCTCGTTGATCATCGCGGCCGCCTGATCGGTCCCGCCCGCGGTGTAGTGCCGCTGGCAGGGGTTGCCCAGCGGGTCGGTGAGGCTGCCCTGAAGGCAGGTGAGGAGGATGGGGCTGAGGACGTCGTTCCCGGAGATGGTGACCGTGACCAGGTCGGTGTCGGGGGTCAGCGCGTCGAACTGGGGCGGGTTCTGGCCGAGCGGCTGCACGCTCTGCGGGGTGGTCATGTTGGTGGTCGTGGCGCCGGCGCAGGAGACGTCGACGAAGTCGGCCACCCCGAGCGACCTGGCGAGGTCGCTGGGGTAGTTGTCCGTGGCCCGGCCGCACCCGGCAGGGGTGCCGTGGACCTTCGTGACGGTGCCGACGGCCGCGAAGGAGTCCCCCAGCGCGACATAGCGGCTGTAGCCGGCGCGGGCCCAGGCGGTGGTGGGGGCGGCTGCGGTGAGCCCGCCCGCCACCACGATCGCCGAGGTCAGGGCGGCCAGCAGTCGGCGCGTTCTGTGCCGGAGGGTGTGACGGGTCATGGCTGTTTCCCTCCCCTTGAGCAGGCCGGCACTGCCGGCCGACGCGAATCACCGGACCTTCGTGGACCGCGCGTCAGCCCCGCTCAAAGGGGCAGGAGAAGGGGATCGGCGTACGGTCCGACGAATCCCTCCCCTTCCATCCGCGCACGCACGCCCCAAGCCACCGCGCACACCCCCGCGAATCTTTGCTCCATAGGTCACTGAAACGGGGGAAGCCTCAAGGCGCGCTCAGAGAGCGCCACGAGGGCTGCGGGCGTGCCACTCGACCAGTAGCTGTCACGGGCGGGCCAACACTAAGGGGGCAATTGGCCCCTGAGTGGCCCTCAGAGCGAGGAAATGGCCCCACTGTCGGGGAACCTGCATCAACTCCGCGCCTACAGTGCGCCGTTTATCACGCCAGAACGGAACGCGTTCCATTCATCAGTGGTGTAGCGCAGGTCGGGGCGGTCCGGGTCCTTGGAATCACGGACGGCAACCCCTCCGCCGGGCAAGTCGGCAATTTCGACGCAGTGTTCGCCGCCGTTGCTGTATGACGACTTGCGCCAGAGGGCGCCGCTCAGGTCGTGATCGCGCAGGCTTTCTATGCCGTTCATGTCTGGCCGTCCTTTTCCATGATCTTCCTGATGATCTCCCGTGACTGGTCCACGGGGAGTGCGGCAGCGACGATGTTGTCGAAGGCTTTCTCGAAGACGTCCACATGATGGGTACCCTCAACGAACTGACCGCCCACCAGGTTTTCGGTGAGCACGACGGTCGGCCATGGGTGAGGGAACCGAACGACCTCGAAAAGGCCGCTCATTCCGGGGTTCGGCGGCATGGCCACCGGCATGATCTGAAGCGTGATGTTCGGCAGGTCGGACATGTCCAACAGGTGCCGGAGCTGGTCGCGCATGAGGTTCGGCTGTGATGCGAAGTGCTGGCGGAGCACGGATTCGTGGATGACAGCCCGGAAATCGAGCGGCGGTCTGGCGGCCCGTGCAGTCAGTACGGACTGACGTGCCTTGCGCACTTCGGCGAGGGCGTTGACCTCTTCCTGCGGTCGCCAGAACGAAGTGGCGGCGATGACCTGCCGGGCGTAGCTTCCGGTCTGCAACAAGCCGGGGATGAGGCTCATGGAGCAGATCCGTGTGCTCTCGGCGTCCCATTCGAGCGACAAGTAGTCCTTGTAGCCGGCGGCGACCACGTCTCCGTACGTCTGCCACCAGCCTTTCTTGCCCGCGTCCCTGGCCAGTCCTTCGATGGCCATGAGGACGTCCGGTGCGTCCACGCCGTAGACGCCGAGGAGTTTGGATGCCTCGACAGGGCGGATGTGGGCCTTGGCGTTCTCGATCCGGGACAGCTTGGTGCGGTCCCATCCCATCACCTCGGCCACCTGATCGAGGTTCATGCCCGCTTGGTTGCGGAACTTGCGGAGCGCTTCGCCGAGGCGTCGCCTTCGCAAGGTCGGTCGGGCTGGTTGGTTCGGCATGGACTGGTCGTCCTCCAAGGGTGGCGAACTGCCTTGCAGGGGTCGTGTGTTGGACCCTGTGGGTTGCATTGTGACTCCGTCGGGTTGTGCGCGTCGATAAGAACATGGGTTCAGTGCCGGTTGGGGTGGGTCGCTACCTTGCACGGCCGGGTTTCGCGGGAGCACTCTGACGGTGCCGGGTCGATGCGCACCGCTACCGCGCCCACCCTGGCGATCAGTACGCCGCGCGTTTCGCTCACGATGGAGCCGACCCATGCCCCACTTCCCGGGTACCGCCATGCCTCCGTTCCCCCTGGGGGAAGAGCGCAAGACCCTCCAGCAGAAGCTCAAGGAGAAGCATCCACTGGTGACACCCGAGAACAGCGCCCGCAACGTCTCCGGGTTGGAGCGCGACGTCATCAACACCACCGTGCGGTGGGCGCTGGACCAGTTGCCGTTGGCCGGAGTCGTGGACGGCCTCATCGCTGAGCTGCGCCGGCACATCGCGAGCCTGGTGCCCGTCGTGGAGGCCAAGGACTGGGAGAGGCACGGGCGAGGACAGCTCGTCGGCCTGATCCTCCGCGAGGTCCGCGCGAAGCTCGACGCTGTGCCTCCAGCCGATGCGCAGGCCGCCGGCAAGGCTGTGTACGCCCAGGAACTCGCCCGGACTTGCCGAGCGCTCCTGTCCCTGGCCCTCGCCGACCCGGGCGACGAGCAGCAGCACACGGCGGTTGCTCCGTAAGCAGCGACGCGCTGCCGGACAGTGGCCTGGCCCCGGGTCGTTATGCTGCTTGCTTTTGGCCGGACAGAAAGACGAAAAGACGCCATGGTTGGAGAACAGCAGACCGGGGTGCGGGTCGAGCTGACTTATGTGCCGACGCTCGAAGACCTTCGGCAGGCGTTGAACGCCCGGACGCGGGCCTCGGCCTCGGCGCGTCGGACGCGGTGGCTCCTGATGGTGTCCGGGGTGCTCGCGGTGGTCGTGGAGGCGGCTTCGCTGGTGCTCAATGGCAAGTTCATGGTGCCGATGTGCGTGATTCCGGTGATCGTGCTTTTCATGCTCTTCGGGCTGCCCCGTCTCCAGGCCCGGCAGTTCTACCGGGTCGTGGCCGCGCAAGGGCGGTGCCGCACGGTGGTGAGTGAACAAGGTCTGACTGTCGTCGCCGAAACGGCGTCCAGCAATCTGACGTGGCAAGCGATGCCCTGTTATGTCGAGACACCGGAGCTGTTCGTCCTGTTCAGCGGCGATCGGAATGCCTCCTGTCTCACCGTGCTGCCGAAGCGGGGTGTGAACGGGCCGGAGGATGTGGAGCGGCTGCGGGGCGTTCTCGACCGGTACGTCAGGCGCGTGTGACCTGGCGCGGTCTGCTGCACGCACTCCGGTGCCGAGCGGTGCCGCCGCACCCCGGAGGGTGGGCGACCCCTGTCAACGTGACGCGGCACGATTGACCCGCGACCTTCCTGATTGTCGGCAGGTTAGCCCGGCGTATCAGTACGCCGGTCATACGACCGTCGCTGTCGTTGGAGGGGAAGACTTGTGAGGAACGTTCAGCGAATCGCCGCCGCAGCAGCGCTCGTCGCCACGACGCTCGGGTTCGGCTGCGGTAGTGCCGTGGCCGCGTCGGGGTCCGATGGGGAGGCCCTGAGCATCTACTGCGACAACCCGTACAACGCGAGCCTGGTGGACGCCTCCGGTGGGGCCGCCGTGCTGCGGCAGACGCAGGATCTGCTGGGCGTCGGGCTGGGCGGGCACGGCACCGGGGGTTCCGGGTCGGGCGGCAGTGGCTCCGGTGGTGGGGCCACCAGTGGCAACGGCAGCGGTGGCAACGGCACCAGCAATGGGCAGGGCGGTGACGGTACCGGGGTCGGTACGGGCGCCGGGGCTTCCGTTCCCGTGGGGGTGGGCGCGCAGGGCGGTGACGCCCAGGGTCACGGCACCGGTACCGGTACGGGCGGCAACGGCTCCGGTCCCGCCTCCGGCGGCAACGGGCAGAGCGGGCCCGCCAACGGCGGTGCGGGATCGGGCGGTTCGAGCGCGGGCGGCGCCGGCCGGGGCGGTTCCGGTGCGGGCGGCGGCGAGCAGCACCAGGGTGCCGCCGCCAACGGCGGCAAGGGCGGCAGCGTGGACCTGAACAACGTCCAGCAGGCCACCAACAACCGCTGCGGTCGCAGCGCCGACATCGACGCCCACCACACGGTGCGCAACAGCTCCGCTGTCGACAAGAGCACCACGATCGACAACAGCAAGAGGACCGACAACTCGGTCCGCAACACCCACGTGCGGCACGAGACCGTCAAGGGCGGCCTGCTGTAAGAGAGATGAGGACGGGCCGTACGGGGGGCACCCCCCCGTACGGCCCGCTCATGCGCGCAGCGCAGCGCAAGCAGCCCGGCGAAGCTCAGGACGCCGGCTTCGGTCCCTGCATGTGCTGGCTGATCCACTGGATCAGGCCGCCGTTCTCCATGGCCGGCACGTACGACGCGGCGTTGTGCTCGCCGCCCTGGATGATGCTCAGCTTGGTGTGGATCGGGCCCTTCGTGTACTGCTTCACGAAGTCCTGGATCGGGGGCAGCGCCGAGGTTTCCTTGGTGCCGACCTGGAACGCGAGGTAGACGTCCGGGTGCCCGGACTGGATCAGCTTCGGGGCGAGCAGCTTGGGGTTGTTGGCCGCCTTCTCCGCGTCGTGGCCCTTCCACAGGTGGGAGTCGGGGGCGACGTCGGGGCCGGAGGCGATGACGGCCTTGAACTGGTCCGGCTTCTGCAGTACGGACTTCAGGCCCGCGAAGCCGCCCGTGGAGGAGCCCATGAAGGCCCAGCCGTCACGGGACTTCTGGGTGCGGAAGTTGGAGCGGACCAGGTCGGGGACGTCCTCGGTGAGCCAGGTGCCCATCTTCGGCTGGCCGGGGATGTCGCTGGCGTCCCAGTAGGTGCCCAGCATCGGGTCGTTCTTGTCCTTGTCGTGGTTCTCGGGGTTGAGCACCGGCATCGCGAGGATGAACGGCAGGCTCTTCCCCTCCTTGATCCACTGGGACATGCTCGACTGGAGCTTGAGGTCCTGGCCCATCCAGTAGTTCTTGGGGAAGCCCGCGCCGCCCGGCAGCGCGATCATCACCGGGAAGCCGCTCTTCGCGTACTTCGGGTCGTCGTACTCCTTGGGGGCCCACAGCCAGACCTTGCCCTTGAAGCCGGACTTCTTGCCCGTGATGGTCACGACCGCGACCTTCGTGCCGTCGCTCACGCTCGTCTCGATGGTCGGCTGCTCCGGGTACGCGCCGGTCGGCATGAGCACATTCGGGTCGCCGGACTTCTCCGGGGTGCCGCCCTTGCCGTCCTCCTGCTGTTTACCGAAGGTGATCGCCTCACCCTTGTCCGTGAACGGGGGTATCTCGAAGTAGCTCATCACCGGCCAGGCGATCAGGCCGAGGACGGCTATGCAGGCCACGACGAGGAGCCAGCGCTTGCCGCGACGGGGACGCCGACCGTGGGGGGCGTGGCCGCGCTGGTCGGGCCTGGTGTCGGATATCGGGGGGTACGTCATCGAGAGCTTGCTCCGGACTGTCGTGGCTGCCACACCCCAGGTGATCAGAGGGATCGGAGCGAGGTGTGAGATCTGTCGCGTCCTATGGGATGGGCGTGAGGGGCCAGGGGTTCCGGATTTACAAGAAAAGGGCCATAAGTACGAGACGGCGCCCACGGGGCGCCCCAGAGGCACCGGCAGCCCCCCTCCCACCGCTCGCCCTGGGACTCGGCACCCCGGCACGGTAGGTTTTTAGGTGCCATGAATCTCGCATACATCCCCAGCCCCTCGACCGGAGTGGTCCACCTCGGGCCGATCCCGCTGCGCGGCTACGCCTTCTGCATCATCATCGGCGTCTTCGCCGCTGTCTGGCTCGGCAACCGGCGCTGGATCGCGCGGGGCGGGCGGGCCGGGACGGTGGCCGACATCGCCGTGTGGGCGGTGCCCTTCGGGCTCGTCGGCGGGCGCCTCTACCACGTCATCACCGACTACGAGCTGTACTTCGGCCCGGGCCGGGACTGGGTCGACGCCTTCAAGATCTGGCAGGGCGGCCTCGGTATCTGGGGCGCCGTCGCGCTCGGCGCGGTCGGCGCCTGGATCGGCTGCCGGCGGCGCGGCATCCCGCTGCCCGCCTGGGCCGACGCCCTCGCGCCCGGCATCGCCGTCGCGCAGGCCATCGGCCGCTGGGGCAACTGGTTCAACCAGGAGCTCTACGGCCGCGCCACCGATCTGCCCTGGGCGCTGAAGATCGACGCCGACCCCGCGATCGGCCGGGTCGCGGGCACGTACCACCCGACGTTCCTCTACGAGTCGCTGTGGTGCCTGCTCGTCGCCGCCCTCGTGATCTGGGCCGACCGCCGCTTCACCCTCGGCCACGGGCGCGCGTTCGCGCTGTACGTCGCCGCCTACACCGTGGGCCGGTTCTGGACGGAGTATCTGCGCGTCGACGACGCCCACCACGTGCTGGGGCTGCGCCTCAACGGCTGGACGTCGATCCTGGTCTTCCTCGCCGCCGTGGTCTACATGGTCGTCTCCGCGAAGCGGTGCCCTGGACGGGAGGCCGTGGTCGAGCCTCAGGCGGTGGAGGACGGGGCCACCGAGGGTGCCGAGGGTGCCGAGGGCGCCGGGGACGCAGGCAAGCCCGTCAAGGTCGTCAAGGAGCTCGACCGCAAGGCCGGCGCCGCGAGCGAGAAGCCGGAGCAGAAGCCCGCTCCGTAGCACCGCCGCGCAAGCCGTGGCACCGCCGCGCACGCTGTCCCGAGGGCCGTCGGACCACCCCGTCCGGCGGCCCTCGCGCATACCCCGGACCAGCCCCCAAGCCAAGCCTTCCCTTACCCAAAACCCCAGGTCAGAAAGGTAAGTTCGGCCTTCCTTGCTGGCGGGGCACGGTCGATCGCGCGTACCGTCGAGCTGCGGGACGGGCCAGTGGGCCCTCTCCCCGCGAAAGACGCGGAAGACGCGAAGACAACAGCAAGGAGCATCCCCGCATGGCCGTCCTCGACGCCGCCGAGGCCCCGCACATCGCGCACCGTGACAACCACACGCACCGCGATGTCAACGGCGGCTGGCTGCGCCCCGCCGTCTTCGGCGCGATGGACGGGCTCGTCTCCAACCTCGCGCTGATCACCGGGGTCGCGGGCGGTTCCGTCGCCCCGCAGACGATCGTGCTCACCGGTCTCGCCGGGCTCGCGGCGGGCGCGTTCTCGATGGCGGCGGGGGAGTACACCTCGGTGGCCTCGCAGCGCGAACTCGTCCTGGCCGAGCTGGACATCGAGCGACGGGAGCTGCGCAAGCACCCCGCCGACGAGCAGCGCGAGCTGGCCGCGCTGTACGAGTCGCGGGGCGTGGAGCCGAAGCTTGCGCGCGAGGTCGCCCGGCAGCTCTCGCGCGACCCGGACCAGGCGCTGGAGATCCACGCGCGCGAGGAGCTGGGCGTCGACCCCTCCGACCTGCCCTCGCCGGCGGTCGCGGCGGTCTCCTCCTTCGGCTCGTTCGCGCTGGGCGCCCTGCTGCCCCTGCTGCCCTATCTGCTCGGCACCACCGTGCTGTGGCCGGCGCTGGTCGTGGCGCTGGTCGGGCTGTTCGCGTGCGGGGCCGTCGTCGCCCGGGTCACGGCCCGGTCGTGGTGGTTCAGCGGGCTGCGGCAGCTGCTGCTCGGCGGGGCCGCCGCCGCGGTCACCTATCTTTTGGGTATTGCGTTCGGCACCGCTCTGGGGTGATCCTCTATCCGGGCCCGCGCATCACGAGCGCGTTGCCCAGCGGTTTCAAGTCCTTGACGGACGGGCACAATCAGCAGGCGCAGCGGGCAGTGTCGCCCGCTCTGCGGTGTGTCCCGGGCCCGTGCGCCTGGTGATCCCAGGCCTGCGACCACCTTCTCGTTCTGCCCGGGTGTCCATATTCCGGACGGATATTTCCGCTTTACGAGAAGCGGTCCACTATGTAGCCTGCACGGGCTTCAAGGCTTTACGGACTTACGGAACGGGCTCTCGCCACTGCGCCGCCGCAGTGCCCGGCAGCCCGCACGTTCCTCGCAGAGGGCCAGCGTCGTCCCTCGGCACATGCATGACGCCATGACTGCCAGACGACGACGGGAGAGCCGATGCGTCCCTTGTTCGCCGCATCCCACCCCGCCCAGCAGGGGATGTACGACCCGCGATTCGAGCACGACGCCTGTGGCGTGGGCTTTGTCGCGACCCTCACCGGCGAGGCGAGCCACGCGCTCGTGGAGCAGGCCCTCACCGTGCTGCGCAATCTGGAGCACCGGGGCGCCACCGGCTCCGAGCCGGACTCCGGCGACGGCGCGGGCATCCTGATGCAGGTCCCCGACGCCTTCCTGCGCGCGAGCGTGCCTTTCGAGCTGCCCGAGCCCGGCGCGTACGCCGTCGGCATCGCCTTCCT
This sequence comes from Streptomyces gamaensis, assembly GCF_042656465.1. Classification (NCBI taxonomy): domain Bacteria; kingdom Bacillati; phylum Actinomycetota; class Actinomycetes; order Kitasatosporales; family Streptomycetaceae; genus Streptomyces; species Streptomyces gamaensis. The sequence goes on along the minus strand of NZ_JBHSPB010000015.1, from coordinate 93,005 downwards.
GCCCGCGGACGCCGCACCAGCCGGCGCCGACGGCACCGACGCCGACGAAACCGACGCCGCGACCGCCGCCCCGCGGACCGAGCAGGCCGAGCAGACTGAGCAGACCGAGCTGATCGCGCAGATCGAGGCCATCGCCGCCGAAGAAGGACTCACCGTCCTCGGCTGGCGCGAGGTCCCCGTCGTCCCCGACCTCCTCGGCGCGGGCGCCCGCGCCACGATGCCCGACTTCCGGCAGCTGTTCGTCACCGCGCCGCACCTGAGCGGCCTCGCCCTCGACCGCAAGGCGTTCGTCCTGCGCAAGCGCGCCGAGCGCGAGGCCGGCGTGTACTTCCCGTCGCTGTCCGCGCGCACGATCGTCTACAAGGGCATGCTCACCACAGGGCAGTTGGAGCCCTTCTTCCCCGACCTGTCGGACCGCCGCTGCGCCACCGCCATCGCGCTCGTGCACTCCCGCTTCTCCACCAACACCTTCCCGAGCTGGCCGCTCGCCCACCCCTACCGTTTCGTCGCCCACAACGGCGAGATCAACACCGTGCAGGGCAACCGCAACTGGATGCGGGCCCGCGAATCCCAGCTGGCCGGCGAGGTGTTCGGGGAGGGGAAGCCGGACCGCGTCTTCCCCGTGTGCACCCCCGGCGCCTCCGACTCGGCCTCCTTCGACGAGGTGCTGGAGCTGCTGCACCTCGGCGGCCGTTCGCTGCCGCACAGCGTGCTGATGATGATCCCCGAGGCCTGGGAGAACCACGCCTCCATGGACCCGGCCCGCCGCGCCTTCTACCAGTACCACTCCACCCTGATGGAGCCCTGGGACGGCCCGGCCTGCGTCACCTTCACCGACGGCACCCTCGTCGGCGCCGTCCTCGACCGCAACGGCCTGCGGCCGGGCCGCTACTGGGTCACCGACGACGGACTCGTCGTGCTCTCCTCCGAGGTCGGCGTCCTCGACCTCGACCCCGCCAAGGTCGTCCGCAAGGGCCGGCTCCAGCCCGGCCGGATGTTCCTCGTCGACACCGCCTCCCACCGCATCATCGAGGACGACGAGATCAAGGCTCAGCTCGCCGCCGAACAGCCCTACCAGGAGTGGCTGGAGGCCGGGATCGTCGAGCTGGCCGAACTGCCCGAGCGCGAGCACATCGTGCACACCCACGCCTCCGTCACCCGCCGCCAGCAGACCTTCGGCTACACCGAGGAGGAACTGCGCGTCATCCTCGCGCCCATGGCCAAGTCCGGGGCGGAGCCCATCGGTTCCATGGGCACGGACTCGCCGATCGCCGCGCTCTCCGAGCGGCCCCGGCTGCTCTTCGACTACTTCACCCAGCTGTTCGCGCAGGTCACCAACCCGCCGCTGGACGCCATCCGCGAGGAGCTGGTCACCTCGCTGACCTCCTCCCTCGGCCCCCAGGGCAACCTCCTCGACCCGACGGCCGCCTCCTGCCGCAGCGTCACCCTGCCCTTCCCCGTCATCGACAACGACGAGCTGGCCAAGCTCATCCACATCAACGCCGACGGCGACCTGCCCGGCCTCAAGGCCGTCACGCTCTCCGGCCTGTACCGGGTCGCGGGCGGCGCCGAGGCGCTCGCCGCCCGCCTGGACGCGCTGCGCGCCGAGGCGGACGCCGCCATCGCCGCCGGGGCCCGGCTGATCGTCCTCTCCGACCGGCACTCCGACGCCGAACACGCCCCCATCCCCTCGCTGTTGCTCACCTCCGCCGTCCACCACCACCTCATCCGCACCAAGCAGCGCACCCGCGTGGGCCTGCTGGTCGAGGCCGGGGACGTCCGCGAGGTCCACCACGTCGCCCTCCTCATCGGCTACGGCGCCGCCGCCGTCAACCCCTACCTGGCGATGGAGTCCGTTGAGGACCTCGTACGCGCCGGCACGTACCTGCCGGGCATCCCCGCCGAGGACGCGATCCGCAACCTCATCAAGGCGCTCGGCAAGGGCGTGCTCAAGGTGATGTCCAAGATGGGCATCTCCACCGTCGCCTCCTACCGGGGCGCCCAGGTCTTCGAAGCCGTCGGCCTGGACGCCGGCTTCGTCGACACCTACTTCCACGGCACCGCCACCAAGATCGGCGGCGCCGGGCTGGACGTCGTCGCCAAGGAGGTCGCCGCCCGGCACGCCACCGCCTACCCGGCCACCGGCATCGCCCCCAGCCACCGCAGGCTGGACATCGGCGGCGAGTACCAGTGGCGCCGCGAGGGCGAACCGCACCTGTTCGACCCCGACACCGTCTTCCGCCTCCAGCACTCCACGCGCGCCCGCCGCTACGACATCTTCAAGCAGTACACGGCCCGCGTGAACGAGCAGTCCGAGCGGCTGATGACGCTGCGCGGCCTGTTCTCCTTCACCAGCGACCGCGCCCCGGTCCCGCTGGAGGAGGTCGAGCCCGTCAGCTCGATCGTCAAGCGCTTCTCCACCGGCGCCATGTCCTACGGATCGATCTCCCGCGAGGCCCACGAGACCCTCGCGATCGCCATGAACCGGCTGGGCGCGAAGTCCAACACCGGCGAGGGCGGCGAGGACCCGGACCGCCTGTACGACCCGCGGCGCCGCTCCAGCATCAAGCAGGTCGCCTCCGGCCGCTTCGGCGTCACCAGCGAATACCTGGTCAACGCCGACGACATCCAGATCAAGATGGCCCAGGGCGCCAAGCCCGGCGAGGGCGGCCAGCTGCCCGGCCACAAGGTCTACCCGTGGGTCGCCAGGACCCGGCACTCCACCCCCGGCGTCGGCCTGATCTCCCCGCCCCCGCACCACGACATCTACTCCATCGAGGACCTCGCCCAGCTCATCCACGACCTGAAGAACGCCAACCCGCAGGCCCGCGTCCACGTCAAGCTGGTCTCCGAGGTCGGCGTCGGCACGGTCGCGGCGGGCGTCTCCAAGGCCCACGCCGACGTCGTGCTGATCTCCGGGCACGACGGCGGTACGGGCGCCTCCCCCCTCACCAGCCTCAAGCACGCGGGCGGCCCCTGGGAGCTGGGCCTGGCCGAGACCCAGCAGACCCTGCTGCTCAACGGACTGCGCGACCGTATCGTCGTCCAGACCGACGGCCAGCTCAAGACCGGCCGCGACGTGGTGATCGCCGCCCTCCTCGGCGCCGAGGAATTCGGCTTCGCCACCGCCCCGCTCGTGGTCTCCGGCTGCGTCATGATGCGCGTGTGCCACCTGGACACCTGCCCCGTCGGCATCGCCACCCAGAACCCGGTGCTGCGCGAGAGGTTCAGCGGCAAGGCCGAATTCGTCGTGAACTTCTTCGAGTTCATCGCCGAGGAAGTCCGTGAACTGCTCGCCGAACTCGGCTTCCGCACCCTCGAAGAGGCCGTCGGCCACGCCGAACTCCTCGACGTCGGCAAGGCCGTGGCCCACTGGAAGGCCCAGGGCCTGGACCTCGCCCCCCTGCTGCACGTGCCACGGCTGCCCGACGGCGCCGTACGCCACCACGCGATCGCCCAGGACCACGGGCTGCAGAAGGCCCTCGACAACGACCTGATCAAGCTGGCCGCCGACGCCCTGACCGCGGTGGGCGCCGAAGAGGCCCAGCCCGTACGGGCCCACCTGCCGATCCGCAACATCAACCGCACCGTCGGCACCATGCTCGGCCACGAGGTCACCAAGAAGTACGGCGGCACCGGACTGCCCGACGACACCATCGACATCACCTTCACCGGCTCCGCCGGCCAGTCCTTCGGCGCCTTCCTCCCGCGCGGCATCACCCTGCGCCTGGAGGGCGACGCCAACGACTACGTCGCCAAGGGCCTCTCCGGCGGCCGCGTGATCGTCCGCCCCGACCGGGCCGCCGACCACCTCGCCGAGTACTCGGTCATCGCCGGCAACACCCTCGCCTACGGCGCCACCGGCGGCGAACTGTTCCTGCGCGGCCGCGTCGGCGAACGGGCCTGCGTCCGCAACTCCGGGGCCACCGTGGTCTGCGAGGGCCTCGGCGACCACGGCTGCGAGTACATGACGGGCGGCCGCGCCGTCGTCCTCGGCGAGACCGGACGCAACTTCGCGGCCGGCATGTCCGGCGGCGTCGCCTACGTCCTCGACCTCGACCCCCTCAACGTCAACAAGGAACTCACGGACGCCGTCGCCCCCCTCGACGACGGCGACCGCCGGTGGCTGCACGACGTGGTGCGCCGCCACCACGAGGAGACCGGCTCCACCGTGGCCGCCGCCCTCCTCGCCGAATGGGAAGCGGCAACGGCCCGCTTCAGCAAGGTCGTTCCGGCCACCTACCAGGCAGTGCTCGCCGCCAAGGACGCCGCCGAGCGGGCCGGCCTCACCGAGGCCGAGGTCCACGAGAAGATGATGGAGGCGGCGCACCATGGCTGACCCCAAGGGCTTCCTGACCACCGACCGCGAGGTCGCCCCCACCCGCCCCGTCGCGGAGCGCCTGCGCGACTGGAACGAGGTGTACGTCCCCGGCGCCCTGCTGCCCATCGTCGGCAAGCAGGCCGGCCGCTGCATGGACTGCGGCATCCCCTTCTGCCACAACGGCTGCCCCCTGGGCAACCTCATCCCCGAGTGGAACGACTACGCCTACCGCGACGACTGGCGCGCCGCCGGCGAACGCCTCCACGCCACCAACAACTTCCCCGAGTTCACCGGCCGCCTCTGCCCCGCCCCCTGCGAATCGGCGTGCGTCCTCGGCATCAACCAGCCGCCCGTCACCATCAAGAACGTCGAAGTCACCATCATCGACAAGGCGTGGGCCGCCGGCGACGTCACCCCGCAGCCGCCCGAGCGGCTCTCCGGCAGGACCGTCGCCGTCATCGGCTCCGGCCCCGCCGGACTCGCCGCCGCCCAGCAGCTCACCCGCGCCGGCCACACCGTCGCCGTCTACGAACGCGCCGACCGTATCGGCGGACTGCTGCGCTACGGCATCCCCGAGTTCAAGATGGAGAAGCGGCACATCAACCGCCGCATCGAGCAGATGCGGGCCGAAGGCACCAAGTTCCGCACCGAGGTCGAGATCGGCCGCGACATCGACGCCGCCCGGCTGCGCGGCCGCTACGACGCCGTGGTCATCGCCGCCGGCGCCACCACCTCCCGCGACCTGCCCGTGCCCGGCCGCGAACTCAAGGGCGTCCACTTCGCGATGGAGTACCTGCCCGGCGCCAACAAGGTGCAGGAGGGCGACTACGTCACCCCGCCCATCGACGCGCACGGCAAGCACGTCGTCGTCATCGGCGGCGGCGACACCGGCGCCGACTGCGTGGGCACCGCCCACCGGCAGGGCGCGGCCTCCGTCACCCAGCTGGAGATCATGCCCCGGCCCTCCGACGAACGGCCCGCCCACCAGCCGTGGCCCACCTACCCCATGCTCTACAAGGTGACCTCGGCCCACGAAGAAGGCGGCGAGAGGATCTACTCCGTCTCCACGACCCACTTCGAGGGCGACGAGGACGGCAACGTCCAGTGGCTCCACCTGATCGAGGTCGGGTTCACCGACGGCAAGCTCACCCACAAGCCCGGCACCGAACGCCGCATCCCCGCCCAACTCGTCACCCTCGCCATGGGATTCACCGGCACAGACCGCGACAACGGCCTCGTCGAGCAGTTCGGCCTGGAACTCGACGAACGCGGCAACATCAAGCGGGACGCCGACTTCGCCACCAACGTGCCCGGCGTCTTCGTCGCCGGAGACGCCGGACGCGGCCAGTCCCTCATCGTGTGGGCCATCGCCGAGGGCCGCTCCGCCGCCCGCGGCGTCGACCGCTACCTGACCGGGACGAGCACCCTGCCAGCCCCGATCCGGCCCACCGACCGGGCGCTCACGGTCTGACACGCCCCGACCCGGCCACCGCTGAGCCCCCCACCCGGCGCGGCGCCCGCTCCCCTCCTCCACGGGGAACGGGCGCCGCGCACGGGGATCACCCCTCGGAGATCTGCCGCGCCCACAGGTCACGGAACTCCACCGAGGCGTCCTCCGTGTACACCCCGACACTGCCGCTGGTGTACGGCCGCTCCCGGTCCTCGTACGCCACGAGCCCCACGCCGTTCACACTCACCTCCATCCGCGCCCCCCGCTGCGCGACCCGCACGTCCGACCACGAACCGACCGGGAACTCCCCCGGCCCCGTCGCCAGGAAGCGCTGCCCGCCCGGATACGCGGGATCCCGCTTGCCCAGCTCCCAGCCGTTGGGCTTGAGACTGATGTAGTAGAAGTGCTCCGGGTCGGCATACGCCCACAGCAGCCACGGCACCTCCCACGGGTTCGGGCGCGGGGTGCGCAGCTGCGCGACCGCCCGCATCCGCGCCCGGTAGTCCACAGCGCCGTACGCCTGCGTGGAGACGATCAGCCCCGCGTGCGTGACCTCGGGGGAGCGGGCCGGCCTGGGGGAGAGGAACAGCCCGTCGTGCCGGCCGATGTTCTCCCCCTGCCCGTCGAAGACCGAACGCCACGGCCCGTGGACCGAACCGTCGGCCCACGGCCGCCCGGAGCTCTCCTCACCGGCTCCCCAGAGCACACTCAGCCCCCACACGACGCCCGCCAGGACGGCGGCGGCGAGCAGAGCGAGGCCGAGCAGCCGGCGAGATCTCGTCATGCCGTCGAGTATGACCCCGGACCCTCCGTCCGCGAGGCCACCAGCGGGTCGGTGTCCCCGCCCGGACCGCCGTCCGAAACCCTGCCCGAACCCCCCTCCGCACACGCGTCCGTGACCGCGGCCGCCCGCGGACCGGCGTCCGCGCCGAAGTCCTCCGCGAGCTGCGCGAGGATCCGCTCGGCCGCACGCCCGTCCCCGAAGGGATTGTCCGCCCGCGCCATCCGCGCGTACCCGGCCGGGTCGTCCAGCAGCGCGCAGGCCGCGGCCAGGATCGTCTCCGGCTCGGTGCCCACCAGCCGGGCCGCGCCCGCCTCCACCGCCTCCGGCCGCTCGGTGGTCGTCCGCAGCACCAGGGCCGGCTTGTCCAGACTCGGCGCCTCCTCCTGCACACCCCCCGAATCGGTCATCACCAGATCGCAGTCGGCGAGCGTCGCGCAGAAGTCGGCGTAGCCCAGCGGCTCGACGACATGGATGTCCGCGTGCCCGGTGAGCGCCGGCAGCAGCGCGTCCCGCACAGCCGGACTCTTGTGCAGCGGCAGGACGAGCTCGACGTCACCCCGGTCCGCGAGACGGCGCAGCGCCCTGCCCATCGCGCGCATCGTGGCGCCCTGGTTCTCGCGGCGGTGCAGCGTCAGCAGGACGCGCCGCAGCGGCGGCCGCCCGCCGGTGCCGGCGGGAAAAGCGCTGCGGCCGGTGTCCTGCGCCAGCATCCACAGCAGATTGTCGATGACCGTATTGCCGGTGACGAACACCTCGGCCTCCAGGACGCCCTCGGCCGTCAGATGCCCGGCGGCCCGGGGCGTGGGCGCGAAGTGCCAGCGCGCCATGCGGCCGATCAGCCGCCGGTTGAGCTCCTCCGGAAAGGGGTTGTCGAGGACCCCGGTGCGCAGCCCCGCCTCGACGTGGGCGATGGGTACGTGCTCGTAGAACGCGGCGAGCGCGCCGGTCAGGGCCGTCGTCGTGTCCCCCTGGACGATCACGAGGTCGGGGCGGCGCGCGCGTACGACCTCGCCGAGGCCGGCCACCAGCCGGGCGGTGAGGGTGGACAGCTGCTGCCGGTCACGCATCACGTCCAGCTCGGTGCGCACCGGAACCTGGAGCAACTCCAGCATCTGCTGGAGCATTTCGCGGTGCTGGCCGGTGGTGACGACGACGGGATCGAAGAGCGGTGAGGCGGCCATGGCGCGGGCCAGAGGCGCGAGCTTGACGGCCTCCGGACGGGTGCCGAGGACGAGCATGGCGCGGACGGGCGAGGTGATGACGCTCGAAGACATGCTTCTCCCTGAGAAGGACGGAACGGCAGGATGTCGGGTGGCGGACGGGTGCCGGGGGAAGCGGGGGTACCGGCGGGAAGGGCCGGGAGGTACGGGCCTTGTGCGCGCTACGGGCCTGTGTGCGCTACGGGCCTACGTGCGTACGGGCCTAAGTGCGCGCGGTCTTCAGCCAGGTCTGCTTGCCGGTGAGCATCCGCCACAGCCCCCACCATCCGGCGGCGAACCAGATGTAGCCGTAGAAGATGAACACGTGCGAGAGCAGGATCGAGCGCAGTAACCCGAGGCGGCGCTCGCGCCGGCGGTAGACGAAGCCGTACGCGTACGCCGCCGTGAACGACAGCACGTACGGGCCGATGACCCACGCCGGGGTGATCAGCGACCGGCCGGCCTCCACCGAGCCGATCACCGTGCCCACGAGGGCGACGAGGAACGACAGCGGCAGCAGCGAGGTCAGCAGGATCAGGACCGGACTGGACAGGTGGTACAGCAGGTCGACGGCGGCCCGCAGCGGCACCTCCCGCAGGATCAGCGGGACCAGTGACGCCGACTGCAGATGGCCCTGGAACCAGCGGGAGCGCTGGCGCACCAGACGGCGCACGTCGAGCACCGCCTGCTGCGAGACGGCGGCCGCCGTGCAGTGCTGGTTGACCCAGCCGCGCGCGATCAGCCGCACGCCCAGGTCGAGGTCCTCGGTGAGCGAGTCGCTCCACGGGCCCCGCCGCTCCCCGGTGACCGGGTCCTCGGTCATCAGGGAGTCGAGCGCGGCGAGCCGCATGAACTGCCCGTTGCCGCCCATGCCGACGCTGCCGATGAAGCGGCGGGCGCACTGGAAGATGTCGCCGTAGATGACGAACTCCATGTCCTGGAGCCGGGCGAGCAGTCCCTGGTGACGGTTGTACATCCGCACTCCCACCTGGGTACCGCCGGTGCGCGGATTGTCGAAGTACGGGTCGACGGACTGCACGACGTGCCCGTCGAGACGGCCGTCGGCATCGACGACGCAGACGATCACCTCGTCCGGGGCGTAGTCGCCCAGCAGCCCGGAGGTGCGCAGGTGCGCGATGCCCGCGTTGAGCGCTGCCCCCTTCCCCTTGCGGGCGTTGGGCAGCCGGCGCTGCAGCAGATGGACGGTGCCGGGGGACTCGCGGACGGCGGCGCGGGCCACCTCGGCGGTGCCGTCCTCGGAGGCGTCGTCGATGACGAGGGCGATGAAGTTCCCCGCCGGCAGATCGGTGATCCGCGCCAGGCTCTCGGCGAGGACCTTCTCCTCGTTGAGGCAGGCCAGCAGGAAGACGTAGAAGCGGGGACGGCGGGGGCCGCGGCGCCGTTTGACACGGCGCCTGGAGAGGATGAACAGGGTGGTGTTGTAGCAGGCCGCCATGACGATGATGGCGATGGCGGCCTTCAGCAGGATCTGCCCGATCAAGGCCGGTCACCGTGAGGTTGCAGCCAACTCCGCAGCTGGAACCAGAGTTTGACGGACAGCAGGGTTACCGCGGTCGCGCAGTAGAGCAGGAATCCCGCTCCGGCTGCTTCTTGAAGTCCCCTGGCGATCGGCAGACCCGGCAGTACCGCCGGGGCGGCCAGGGTGAGTCCGGCCATGGGCAGGACTGTGCCCAGGGCTGGTTTTCCGTACATGGGTTCCCCCCGATTTTCGCCACGCATGAGGCGTGCGCTGGGAACGTAGCAGAGGTGGCGGGTACTACTGTCGCACTTGCTCGGAATTGATCGATCGGAATTGCCTACTCCGTTTCCTGGCAGGCCAGTTGGGCAGGTCAGGGGCGGTGCTGTGGCCCGAGTGAGCTGCGGTCCGGTCCAATGCGGCCGATCGGAAATGCCTGCTACGGACCGCTGTTGTCTATTGACGCGGCCTTAACGCCACCGCAACAATCTCCGGATTGTCGGGCGATTGCCCACGGGGGTGGCGGCGCATTCCTGCCGAACGGCTTTCACAGGCACGTCAAAAGGGCGCCGCAAGAGTTGATGTGGATGGGGGAAACAGCGTGCAAAAAGCACGGGGGAGACACCGGAAGGTGGTTTCCCGGATTTCGGTTGCCGTCGCCTTGTGCGCCGCCCTGGTGGGCGGCGTCGTGCTGTACGGCTACTCGCAGTCGCCGGCGTCGGCGGTCTACGCGGCCAAGAAGGACGGCAAACCGGGCGGAAGGGGCGGCACGCACGGCTTCGGGCCGGCCTCGCTGTCCGCGAAGTCCACGGCGGATCTGACCGGTTGGGCGAAGGACCGCCTCACCCTGGAGAAGCAGAGGCGGGCCCACACCCTGGTGATCCACTCGGCGAATCCGGGTTCCGCCGGGGGCGGCTCCGTACGGGGTGCGTCCGTACGGACGCCTGACGGCCCGGTGGCCGGAACGACCGCGGGGTTCGTACGTGCCGCCTCGGCCGGCGGGGGCGTTTCGCAGGCCCGCGCCGTGCGGGGAGTAGCGGCGCCGGACGCCGTCGCTCCGGCAGGCGGCAATGCCGTCAAGTCCGCCTCCCTCGCCGGGAGTCCACCCCGGGCGAAGGAGTCATTGGCGCTGCCCGCCGCAGGCATCCCCGTCGGTGGGAGCTCCAGCGCGCTCGTGCTCTACGACACCACCGGCCCCTACGGGCAGTTGGGCGAGCTCTACGCGATGGCGGCCGCGAACCTCGCCGGTCACTTCGGGAGCGTGACCGCCAAGCCCGTATCGGCGTACACCTCCGGAATGACGGAGCAGTACACCGCCACGTACTACATCGGCTCGACGTACTACGGGGGAACCGTCCCCGACGCCGTGCCCGCCGCCCTCTACCAGGACGTCCTGACGACCAGTCACCCGGTGACCTGGATCGGCGACAACATCTGGAACCTGGCGAACGCCGCCGGCGTCACCAAGTTCCAGCAGACCTACGGCTGGGACCCCACCAACTCCTACTTCGCGTCCAACGGCAGCGTCGGCAGCATCACCCAGGTCACCTACAAGGGCCGGCAGCTGACCCGGAAGATCCCCGCCGGACAGGACGGCGGCGTACTGCACCCGGCGATCCTCACCGGCCCCGGCTACCCGCAGGTCACCGCACTCGCCCAGGCGCTGGACTCCAGCACCGGCACGACCTTCCCGTGGGCCCTCCGCTCCGGGAACCTCACCTACGTCGGCGAGATCCCCTTCGCCTACGTCTCGGAGAACGACCGCGTCGTCGCCTTCGAGGACCTGCTCTTCGACGGACTGGCGCCCGCCACACCCCAGAGGCACCGGGCCTTCGTCCGCCTGGAGGACATCAGCCCCAAGTCCAGCCCGAGCGATCTGCGGGCCTGCGCGGACTACCTCTTCTCGCAGCACATCACCTACGGGATCAACGTCATCCCCGAGTACACCGACCCCAACGGGTACTACAACAACGGAACTCCGGAAACCGTCACCCTCGCCCAGGCCCCCGACGTCGTCTCCGCGCTGCGGTACATGCTCGCCCACGGCGCCGTCCTGATGAACCACGGCCTCACCCACCAGTACCGCAACGTCAACAACCCCTACACCGGCGTCACGGGCGACGACTTCGAGTTCTTCCTCTCCCACATCGACGCCTCCAACAACGTCGTCCTCGACGGGCCGCCCCCCGAGGACTCCGCCCTCTGGGCGCAGACCCGCGTCACCTCCGCCCTCGCCCTCTTCCAGGCCGCCGGACTGCCGCGGCCCACACTGTGGACGACCCCGCACTACGCCGCCTCGGCCGCCGACTACGGCGTCATCGGCCAGAACTACGGCGCCCGGCTGGAACGTTCGCTGTACTACGCCGGAACGCTGAGCGGCGGCACCGTGGACGCCACCCGCTACATCGGCGAGTTCTTCCCGTACGCCGTCAAGGACGTCTACGGTACGACCGTGCTGCCCGAGAACCTCGGCAACTACGAGCCCCTGCCCTACAACAACCACCCGGCCCGCCTCCCCGCCGACCTCATCGCCTCCGCCCAGGCCAACCTGGCGGTCCGCGACGGCGTGGCGAGCTTCTTCTACCACCCCTACTACGGGACGACCGCACTGCAGCAGATCGTCTCCGGCATCCAGGGGCTGGGATACACCTTCGTCGGCCCGACGGACCTCGCCCAGTGAGGACGGACCGATGACAGCGGTGAAGAGGGCGGTGGCCGTACTGACGCTGGCGGCCGCCCTCTTCACCGGCGGCTGCTCCACGGAACCGGGCAGCCCCGGAACCAGCACGCCGGCCAACACGCCGGGCAGCAAGGCGAGTTCCCCACCGAGCACCCCACCGAGCCCCTCACCGGGCGCCCCCGAGCAGCGGAAGGCGGGCGGCATGCGCGGCATCACCCTCCCCGCGTGGAACACCGACGACTACCACAGCCCCGAAGCCGGCACCTACCTGCGGCAGATCGCCGCCACCGGCGCCCAGTGGGTGACCTTCACCCCCACCTGGTACCAGGACACGGTCACCGACCCCGGCCAGCACACCACCGGGGAGACCGCGAGCGACGACAGCCTCCGCCACATCATCGGCCTCGCCCGCGCCACCGGACTCAAGGTCATGCTCAAACCCCACGTCGACCTCAGGGACGGCAGCGACCGCGCGAGGATCCGGCCCACCGACGCCGACGCCTGGTTCGGCGCGTACACACGCCTCATCACCCACTACGCGCGGCTCGCGGCGGACACCGGCGTCGAACAGCTCGCCGTCGGCACCGAGTTGACCGGGCTCTCCCAGGACGCCCCGCACTGGCGCGAGGTCGTCGCCGCCGTCCGCGCACAGTACCGGGGCACCCTCACCTACGCCGCGAACTACGACGAGTACGACAAAGTCCCCTTCTGGGACGCCCTCGACGTCATCGGCATCGACGCCTACTGGCCACTCGCCGACACCGCCACCACCGACGAGAACCGGCTGCGCGCCGCGTGGCAGCCGATCGCCGACAGACTCGCCGCCTTCTCCGCCGTACAGCACCGCAGGATCCTCTTCACCGAGGCCGGTTACGTCAGCCAGCGCGGCACCACCACCGCCCCGTACTCCTGGACCGTCAGCAAGAACACCGACAACGACGAACAGGCCGCCGCCTACGCCGCGTTGCTCTCCGCCTTCGACGGCAAGCCGTGGTGGGCCGGCGTCTGCTGGTGGATGTGGGACGACTGGCCGGGCGCCGGCGAGACGAAGAAGAAACTCGCGTACACCCCGCACGGCAAACAGGCGGAGACGGTACTGAGGAAGTGGTGGGGAGGGAGCTGAACCGGGCCGGCGGCGGCCGACGTGGGGCACCCCGTACCCCTGACCTTGCGCGCCGCACGGCGCTACGTATCGCAGTCCAACACCGTCCGACACAACCCGCACCGCGCCCGCAACCGCCCCCGCACCGGCACGCGGATGCGCTGTCGGCAGGTCGGGCAGGGGAAGCTGACCCGCAGCGGGTCGTGCCCCTCGAAGGCGTAGTCGGCCGGGCCCGGCGGCAGGACCCGCTTCGCGCTCTGGACGGCCCGCCGGTCGCGTACGTAGCGGTGCCGCCCCAGCCGCCCGGCGGCCGCGAGCGGCGGACGCTGCTCGTCGCGGCGGGCCTCAGCCCGCCCCTTGACGTACGCGTCGTACGCCTGCGGGCTGGTGAACCACGGGGAAGGGTCCTCCCCGAACGCCTGGGCGCGCTTGGCGAGGACGTAGCCGAACTCCTCCGGCGTGAGATAGCCCAGCTTCTGCGTCGAGACCGCCGACTCGCGGTAGGCGTCGAGCAGCAGCCAGCCCGAGCCGAGATAGGCGGCGGCGGTGTCGGTGAGGATCTCGTTGTCGCGGGTGCCGGGGAAGGACAGGTCGAGGCGGTGCAGATACACGTGCATCACCTCGTGCGCGAGGGCCGCCCCGATGTCCCGCCGGTGGGTGCGGAAACGCGCGTTCAGCTCGATGAAGTACTCGGGCCCCGCGGCGAGTTCGACGCTCCCCGCGTGCCGCATCTCACGGAAGCTCACGATCATCCGGGCGTCCGGCAGCCGCAGGTGCAGCACCATCGCGCGGGCGACGCGCTGCACCCCCAGATACAGGTCCTCGTCGTCGGAGAAGGCCACGTCGACGGGGAGGACACTCGCGGCGAAGCTGTGCACCGTGTCGTAGGAGAGCCGCTTGTACAGCGCGGTGATCGACGCGCGCACGGTGTCGAGGTGGGGGAAGCCGTGCGCGATCTTCACGTCCGGTTCCGGCGAGCGCATCGGGACCACCCCCTCGGGCCGTACGGGCGGCCCCGCCTCCACTCTACGGGCGGGAAGCGGCACCCGGGCAGGGCCCGGACGTACGCCCGTACGGCGGCCCCGCGCACCCGTACGGCCCAGCGTCGGTCCGTCCCCCGAGGGGCCGCCCTGGCCGTCCCCGGTATGACGTGGAAGGGCCCTCGTCATCCTTTTGGCCGACCCGGGAATGGTCGGACAGTCGAGGTGTGACGCAGGTAATCGTCCGTAACGTGAAGGGGTGCGGTTTCGGCGTACCCCGGGGGCGAGGGAGCCCCCGGCCCGACGGCCGCCGACCGCAGCCGTCCCGTACGAAAGAGAACCCGTGCCCGCCACACCCCGCCTCGCCGCCACCGCCGTCCTCGCCGCCGCCCTCGGCGCGGCGCTCTGGCCGGCGGCCGGCGCGTACGCCGACGACGGCGGCACGCGCCGCGACGGACGCGGCACCCGGGCCGTGGAGCACCAGGTACAGCTGCCCGACGGCAGCCGGGCCCGGCTCGTCTCCGGCGACGGCGCCCCCAGCGTCACCGTCGGGCAGGGCGACCGCCGGCGCACCCTCGACGGCGCCCACCCGGCCGCCGACCTCGACCGGATGCACCTGCGCATCCTCGGCGGCGACAGCGCCCGCCCCACCCTGCGCGCCACGCTCGACGGCGGCACCGGGCCCACCTACTACGACTTCCTCACCGGCTCCGCCCGCCGCACACCCGACCCCGTGGCCGGCCCGGCCGGACACCGGGCCCGCACCGGCGGCCAGCAGCGCGCCGGACACCACCAGGAGCGGGACCACAAGGGCCGCGCCGACAAGCGCCCGCACGGGCACCACCTCGCCTCCAGCAACCCCGTCAAGCGGGTCGTCGAGGCGAGCGAGGTCATCAAGGACCGGCACGAGATCGGCACCCCGGCCGTCGCCGGGGCCGCCACGCTGCTCGCCGTCGGCGGCGGCGCCTACGGGCTGCGCAGGCTCGCGCGGCGCCGCTCCCGGGCAGCGGCGGCCGCGGACGGCGCCGGGAGCACGCAGGACTGAACGCGGCAGCGCCCGCCACAGTTGCGTCACACTGGCCTCACAGGAACCAGACATCACTGGAACCAGACACCCCGAATCGGACATCTAGCCAAGCGCGACAGCACGCACGGCACGCATGGCACGGACGAACAGGGCAAGGACGCAGCATGGCGATCACGGTGGTCATCGCGGACGACCAGGAGATGGTCCGCACCGGTTTCCGGATGATCCTGGAGAGCCAGCCCGACATCGACGTCGTCGCCGATGTCGTCGACGGCGAGGCAGCCCTGCGGGCCGTCGAGGAACACGACCCCGACGTCCTCCTCCTCGACATCCGCATGCCCAAGCTCGACGGCCTGGAGGTCACCCGCCGGCTCTCCGCCCTCGCCGCCTCCCGCCCCGGCGGCGCCCAACGCCCCCGCATCGTCATCGTCACCACCTTCGACCTCGACGAGTACGTGCACACCGCGCTGCGCAACGGCGCCTCCGGCTTCCTGCTCAAGGACGCCAGCCCCGCCATGCTCGTCGAGGCCGTGCACGCCGCCGCCGTCGGCGACTCCCTGATCTCCCCCGCGATCACCGTACGGCTGCTGCGCGACCTGGCCCCCGCCGCCGGCAACCCGGCACCCGCCGTCAAACAGCCCACCGAACCCCTCACCGACCGCGAGGCCGACGTCGTGCGCTGCCTCGCCCGCGGCGCCACCAACGCCGAGATCGCCGCCGAACTGTTCGTCTCCCTGTCCACGGTCAAGACCCACCTGGCCAACGTCCAGACCAAACTCGACGCCCGCAACCGCGTCGAGATCGCCGCCTGGGCCTGGGAGAGCGGGCTGGCCACGGGCGGGGCATGAACAGAATCGCCGGGTGGGCCACCCGGCACCCCCGGCGGGCCGTCACCGCGAAGACCGCGCTCGCGGTCGCCCTGCTCTTCCTCGTCGCCTGGGAGAGCGCCGTCCTCGCCCGGGTGCCCAGCCCCGCCCACGCCATGGTCCTCGCCTCCGGCGTCGCCGTCTGCCTGTGCGCCGTGCCCTACGCCTGGATCCCCCTGGAAGTACGCGCCGCCATCGCTGTCACCGTCTCCTGGACCACCTCCGCCGTCCTCATGACCGGCACCCACCCCGCCGTCGTGTGGGGCATGGGCGAGGACATCGCCCTGCTCGTCCTGCTCACCTCCGTCATCCAGCGCTCCTCCGGCCACACCGCCGCCGTCCTCGGACCCATGCTCGCCGTCGCCGCCGTCGCCGCGCCCCTGCGCGACCTCAACGCGGGCCGGTTCACCGCCGTGTTCGCCACCCTCACCGTCGTCGTCGCCGGCTACTCCCTGCTGCTGCGCGGGCAGTCCGCGCAGCGCCTGCGCGACATGGCGGCCGTCCGTACCGCCGAACGCCTCGAACTCGCCCGCGAACTGCACGACCTCGTCGCCCACCACGTCACCGGCATCGTCGTCCAGGCCCAGGCCGCCCGCTTCACCGCCCTCGACGGGCCCTCCGCCGCGGCCGCCTTCGAACGCATCGAGACCTCCGCGAGCGAATCGCTCGGTGCGATGCGACGGCTCGTGGGCATCCTGCGCGAGAGCGAGAACGCCGAGACCGAACCCGTCGCCGGACTGCCCGAAGTCCGCGCCCTGACCGAGTCGTTCGCCCGCACCGGACCACCCGTCGTCCTCTACATCGAACAGGGCCTGGACGACTGGATCCCCGGCGAGGTCGCCGCCGCCGTCCACCGCGTCGTCCGCGAGGCCCTCACCAACATCCGCAAGCACGCCGCCGACGCCACCGCCGTCCGCATCGGTGTCCGCCGCGTCCCCGCCGGCGTCGAACTGCGCATCGCCGACGACGGCCGCAACGCCGCCCGCCTCTCCGAACAGGCCCGCGGCGGCGGCTTCGGCCTCGTCGGCCTGAGCGAACGCGCCAAGGCCATGGGCGGCCTGCTGCGCGCGGGCCCGGCACCGGAGGGCGGCTGGGAGGTCACGGCGCTCTTCCCGGTCGAACGGGTACGGCACGCGGGACACGAGGGGCACTGACGCGTCACGCGGTGCGGCCGGCACGGCGGGGCCACGGCGCCGGCAAGCCGGAACAATCCCTGGTCCGGGGCGAGTTCGCCGGCCGCGCAATCCGCTCACGGCGCAAGACCTGTGGCCGACGGCGCACGGCTGCCTACCGTGTCCGCATGGACGTCACTCGCCTCACTCCCCGCATCACGATGTTCACCTTCACCGCCGGCCAGGCGTACGCGCTGCGGCGCCCCGACGGCGACTGGACCCTCGTCGACACCGGCCTGCGCGGGCACGGCCGCGCCATCCTCTCCGCGCTGTCCGAACTGTCCGCCGAGGGCGGCCGGTTGCGCGACATCTTCCTCACCCACTCCCACGGCGACCACACCGGCTCCGCCGCCGAACTGGCCGCGCTCACCGGGGCCCGCGTCCTGGCCGGGGCCGCCGACGCCGACGTCATCCGGGGAACGGCCCCCGAACCCCCGCCCGTCCTGGAGGACTGGGAAGTCCCGATCATCGAATCCGTGCACGCGCGGCTCGGCGACACCGTGCAGGCCCCACCCTGCCGGGTGGACGTCGAACTCACCGACGGCGACACCCTCGACTGGGGCGAGGAGGCAACCGCCGTCCACATCCCGGGCCACACGGCAGGCAGCATGGCCCTCCATCTCCCCGCCTCCGGCGTGCTGTTCACCGGCGACACCATCGCCAACGCCCCCGAACTGGGCGGCGTCATCCTCGGCGTCTTCAACGTGGACCGCGAGCAGGCACTGTCCTCCTTCCGCAAACAAGCGGAACTGCCGGGGCTGGAGGTGGCGTGCTTCGGCCACGGGGCGCCCGTGGTGGGCGGGGCGGGGGAGGCGCTACGGGAGGCGGTGGCCCGGACGGGGCGGTGAACTCCCGCCGGAGCGCACGGAATTCCTGACATGAGGTGTCGGGAATCCACGCTTGGCTGAGGCCATGGCAACCACCAACTGGGCAGAATTCCGCGCCGCCGAACCGGCCTTCGCCACAACCGTCCAGGACCGCTTCCAGGCCCACCGCCACCACGTCCTCGCGACACTCCGCAAGGACGGCTCCCCACGGGTGACGGTCCTCGAAGCGGACTTCCGCTTCGGCGAATTGTGGCTCGGCATGATGTGGCACTCCCGCAAGGCACACGACCTCCAGCGCGACCCACGCCTCACGCTCCAGGCAAACCCCGGCCAGACCGGGGAAACGGTCACCGGGGACGTACGCGTGTCGGGGCGCGCGGTGCCCCAGACGGACCCGGCGGTCCTGCGCCGCTACGCGGAGACGGTCCGGCCGCCGGAACCGTTCCACCTCTTCCGCGTGGACCTCACCGAGGTCGTCCACGCGTACGCGCAAGCACCGCACTTCGTCGTGCGGGTGTGGCGACCGGGGGAGGGGGCGCGAACGGTCCGGCGGGGGAGCGGGGCGGAGGGGTAACGTCAGGGCCGCCCTCAGCCCGTCCCCTTCGGGTACCCCTGCCCGTAGCACAGGCAGAACGGATGCCCCGCCGGGTCCGAGAACACCCGGAAACCCCGGCGCTTGCCCCCGCTGTCGTGCAGGAGCGTCGCCCCCAGCGCCAGCACCTCCGCCTGCGCCCGCTCCACGTCCTCCATCCCGTCGACCTCGAAATCCAGGTGCACCTGCTGCGGATGCCCGGGATCCGGCCAGCGGGGCGGCCGGTAGTCCTCGACGGCCTGGAAGGAGAAGTGCTGACCGGACGGCGTCCGCAGCTCCACCCACTCCGGGTCGGACACGTCGAGCTCTCCGCCCAGGATTGCCGCGTAGAAACCGCCCAGCCCCACCGGGTCCGGGCAGTCGACAACCGTGCTCAACAGCTTCGCGATCATCCCCCGATCCTGCCCGACCGTCGCACAGGAATCCAAAGCCGTCGGGCTCACCACCACCGGCCGACGGCCGCCGCCCCCTGGCGGGCAGCACCACGATCGACGAAGATCAGCCCTGGCGGGGGATCAGGACCCACGGGATCAGGACCCACAAGGCGGAGGCCGACAACGCGTGTATCACACCTGGATGCGCTCCTTCAGCCCCGCACCGGTCCACCACCGGCTCGGCCTCGTCTGCCTCGGCGTCGGCCTGCAGTACGGGGCACTGCCCGCCGTCGGCCCCCGTACCCTCGACCACCACACCGCCGTCGTCATCAGCGCCGGCAGCGGCTGGCTGCGCACCCCCGACGGCCGCACCCGCACCGTCACCGCCCCCGCCCTCCTCTGGCTCGCCCCCGACATCCCCCACCACTACGGAGCCGCACCCGGCAGAGGCTGGGACGAGAGCTTCGTCGACTTCACCGGCCCCGCCGTCGCCGCCTACACCGAACTCGGCTGCATCGAACCGGACCGGCCCCTCGTCCCCCTCACCGACACCGCCGACGCCCGCGCCGCCATCGCCCGTATCACCCGCGCCGCCCGCAGCGGCAACCCCCTCCTGGAGGTCGAGACCTCCGCCGCCGTCCACGAACTCCTCATCGCCCTGCGCCGCGCCCGCGCCGACGACACCCCCGGCACCGACCCCGTCCTCGACGCCCTCGCCCGCGACGCCTTCCTGCCCCTGTCCGTCGCCGAGCACGCCGCCCGCCACGGCATGACCCCCGCCGAACTGCGCGCCGCCGTCCGCCGCGGCGCCGGCTGCAGCCCCAAGGACTACCTCCTGGGCATCCGCCTGCACCGCGCCAAGGAACTCCTCACCGCCACCGAACTGCCCGTCGCCGCCGTCGCCCGCCGCGTCGGCTACGACGA
Organism: Streptomyces gamaensis; assembly: GCF_042656465.1. Lineage (NCBI taxonomy): Bacteria > Bacillati > Actinomycetota > Actinomycetes > Kitasatosporales > Streptomycetaceae > Streptomyces > Streptomyces gamaensis. The sequence continues at coordinate 73,230 of NZ_JBHSPB010000015.1, read as the reverse complement.
CCCCGCCTACTTCAGCCGACTGTTCACCCGCCGTGTCGGCACCGCTCCCGTCCGCTTCCGTGAACGACAGGGCCGCCCCCTCCCCGACAGTTGGAGCGACCGCGTCCCGCATCCTGAGAAATCCCCCATGATCGGATCGCGCCATTCCGCCCGCTCCGCTTAGGCTCGGGGAGCATGAACCACAGCACCGACCCCTCCGGCCCCACCCTCAACCACCACGCCGACGGCATAACCGACGCGTCCGTCCGCGCCGAGCTCGTCCGGCTCCGCGACAGCATCGACAACATCGACGCCGCCGTGATCCACATGCTGGCCGAGCGGTTCAAGTGCACCCAGCAGGTCGGCCACCTCAAAGCCGCCCACCGCCTGCCCCCGGCCGACCCCGCCCGCGAGGCCCGCCAGATCGCCCGACTGCGGGAGCTCGCCGAGAACGCCAAGCTCGACCCCGCCTTCGCGGAGAAGTTCCTCAACTTCATCATCGCCGAAGTCATCCGGCACCACGAGACCATCGCACGCGGCTGAGCGAGTGAGCGGCTGAGCGAGTAAGCGGGCAAGACGCACGAACATCCACGGGCCGGGCAACCCTCCACCCACCCGGCCCGTACGCCCACGCAGAAACACATGGCCCCCCACCACCCCGTACGGCAGCATGGCCGCCATGCCCGCACTCACACGTGACGAAGCGCAGAACCGAGCCCGCCTCCTCGACGTCCACCACTGCACCGTCGACCTCGACCTCACCCGCGGCGACGAACACTTCGCCTCCACCGCCGTCATCCGCTTCACCGCCCGCACCGACGGCGACACCTTCGTCGAGATCAAACCCGCCACCCTGCACCGGATCACCCTCGACGGCACCCACATCGACCCGGCCCGCCTGGACGACAACCGGATCCCCCTCCAACTGAACGCCGGCCAGCACGAACTGCGCGTCGAGGCCGACATGCGCTACTCACGGACCGGCGAGGGCATGCACCGGTTCACCGACCCCGCCGACGGCGAAACCTACACCTACACCCAGCTGTTCATGGAAGACGTCCAACGCGTCTTCGCCGCCTTCGACCAACCCGACCTCAAAGCCGTCTTCGAAGCGAGCGTCACCGCACCCGCGCAGTGGACGGTCCTCGGCAACGCCATCGCCACACCGACCCCGACCGGCCAAGACACCACCACCCGCTGGCAATTCGCCCCCACCCAGCCCATCAGCACCTACCTCGTCGCCTTCGCCGCCGGCCCCTGGCACTCCGTACGCACCCAGCACGCCGGACTCCCCTTCGGCCTCCACTGCCGGCGCTCCCTCGCCCCCTACCTCGACGCCGACGCCACCGAAATCCTCGACATCACCCGCCGCTGCTACGACCGCTACCACGAACTCTTCGACGAGCCCTACCCCTTCGACTCCTACGACCAGGCCTTCGTCCCCGAATTCAACGCCGGCGCCATGGAGAACCCCGGACTCGTCACCTTCCGCGACGAATTCCTCCACCGCTCCGCCGTCACCGACACCGAACGCCAGCTCCGCGGCATCGTCATCGCCCACGAAATGGCCCACATGTGGTTCGGCGACCTCGTCACCCTCACCTGGTGGGACGACATCTGGCTCAACGAGTCCTTCGCCGAATACATGGGCTACCAAGTCCTCGGCGAAGCCACCCGCTTCACCGACACCTGGACCGGCTTCGCCATCGACCGCAAAAGCTGGGGATACGACGCCGACCAACGCCCCTCCACCCACCCCGTCGCCCCCGCCACCGACGCCGTCCACGACACGTCCCAGGCCATGCTCAACTTCGACGGCATCTCCTACGCCAAGGGTGCCAGCGCCCTGCGCCAACTCGTCGCCTGGCTCGGCGAAAAGGACTTCCTCGCCGGCATCAACGACCACTTCGCCCGCCACCGCTTCGCCAACGCCACCCTCGCCGACTTCATCGACTCCCTCGCCCGCGCCACCACCCGCGACGTACACGCCTGGGCCGAACGCTGGCTGCGCACCACCGGCGTCGACACCCTCACCCCCGACATCACCACCACCGCCGACGCCTGGCACCTCACCGTCCGCCACCAGGGAATCAGGCCGCACCACCTGGCCATCGGCCTCTACGACGAGACACCCACCGGCCAACTCGCCCTCCGCGAACGCGTCGAGACCGACCTCACGCCAGAGACAGGCTCTGACCACGCACTGCACTTCACCGGACCCCGCCCCGCACTCCTGCTCCTCAACGACCAGGACCTCACCTACGCCAAGGTCCGCCTCGACCACACCTCCTGGAACACCGCCCTACGCTCCCTCTCCCGACTCGACGGCGGCGACAACGGCGCAGACGGCGCCCTCACCCGCGCCGTCCTCTGGAACGCCGCCCGCGACATGGTCCGCGACGGCGAACTCGCCCCCGAACGCTACCTGGACGCCGCCCGCGCCCACCTCCCGCACGAGAACGACAACGCCATCGTCCAAGGCGTCCTCGCCTTCGCCCGCACCCACATCGCCGACCACTGCACCACCCCCGCCGACCGGCCCACCGCCCTCGCCACCATCACCACCCTCTGCCACGACCTCCTCCACCGCACCGACAGCCCCGCCACCGGCGTACGACTCACCGCCGTACGAGCCCTCATCGACAGCGCCACCGACCCCCGGCCACTCCAGGACTGGCTGCGCGAAGGCACCACCCCCGGCACCATCCCCCTCGACCCCGAACTCCGCTGGCGCGTCCTCGCCCGCCTCGCCGTCCTCGGCGCCATCGACGAGAACGACATCACCGCCGAACTCACCCGCGACCCCAGCGCCACCGGACAGGAAGGCGCCGCCCGCTGCCGCGCCTCACTCCCCGACCCCACCGCCAAAGAAGCCGCCTGGCACGCCATGTACGACCCCCAGCACCGGCCCGAACTCTCCAACTACCTCTTCGCCGCCACCGCCCAGGGCTTCTGGCGCGCCGAACAACCCGACCTCCTCCGCCCCTACGTCGAGCGCTACTACCACGACGCCGTCGCCCTCGCCGCCCGACGCGGACCCGCCATCGCCGCCCTCGCCGGCCGCCAGGGCTTCCCCCACACCCTCGTCGAGCACCGCACCCTCCACCTCGGCGAAGAATGCCTGCGCACCGGCGAACCCGGCCCCTCCCTCCGCCGCCACCTCGCCGACCAGCTCGACGACCTGCGCCGCGCCCTCACCGCCCGGACCGCACAGCACCGCTGACCACGACCGGCACCGCCGGCCACGACCCACAGCGGACACGACGAAGCCCCGCGACCCATCGGGTCGCGGGGCTTCGCCGTGATCGGGCAGCAGCCGTACAGGCCTCAGTCGCGCGCCTCACGCCCGGCCGGCTCGCCCGCGCGCATCTCCTCCAGGAAACGGTCCACAACACCGCTCTCCCGCGCGAACTCCTTGACGTCCTCACCCACGATGCGGCCCGCCAGCTCCGTCGCCAGCACCCCGACCTGCTCGCGCAGCTCCGCCTCGGCCACCGCACGCTCGGCGTCGATCACCGCATGACCCGCGGAAATGATCTCCTCGCGCTGACGCTGACCCTCGGCCCGCAGCTCCGCGATGATCGCGTTGCCCTGCTCGACGGCCTCCTGACGCAGCCGCGCCGCCTCATGACGCGCCTCGGCCAGCAGCTCCTGGTACTCGGCGTGGACGCGCTCCGCCTCGGCACGCGTCCCCTCCGCCTCCTCGATCCGGCCGTCGGTCGCCTGCTCGCGCTCGACGAGCACCTTGTTGATCCGGGGCAGCAGCGCCTTCGCCATCACGGCGAACAGGATGAAGAACAGCACCGCGCCGAGCACGAGCGGTGCGACATCGGGCTTCAGCGGGCCGACATCGAGAGCGAGAGAGTTCATGGCCATGGGTGCAGATTAGTCGAAGCCGGCACCCCGCGTCCGCCCGCACCCCTTTAGCAGACCCCACCGCCGCCCCGCGCACGCCTGTCCCACCATCGGGCGAACCCCGCCCCGACCCAGGTGACCGAGCGTGCGCCGCCAGTAACGTGAAGCAGCCTCCAGCCCGTGGCCCGCGCGGGACCCGGCAGCCCAGCTCAGCCGACCCCAGACCCCAAAGGGGCAAGACCCACCGTGCCTGCGCCCGTCGCCCCCCTCGATGCCGCCGCCCACGCCACCCCGCCGCCCGCCGGGGGCGTACGTACGGCCGTGGGCGCCCCGAGGCGTGAGCACGGCGCCGCACCCCGCAGACTCCCGCGCACCCCCGCCGAGGCTGCCGCCGCCCCGCTGTCCGCCGACGGCCCGGGCGCGGTCACCGAGTACGTACGTACCGCCACGGGCGCCCCGCAGCGTGAGCACGGCACCGCACCCCGCAGACTCCCCGACCCCGACGACCCCGCCACCCTCAACACACTCGTGGAAGGCCACACCACCCCATGACCACGCCGAAGCAACCGCGAAACCCCGAGCAGGACGGCACCGGCTCCCGCCCCCCGGGCCCCAAGACCACCCCCGAGCAGCCCCTCGCCATCGCGGGCATCGGCATCGGCCCCTCCAACCTCTCCCTCGCCGCCCTCGCCCACGGCATCCCCGGCCTGCGCACCGCCTTCTACGACCAGAACCACGGCTTCCGCTGGCACCCCGGACTCCTCATCGACGGCACCACCGTCCAGGTCCCCTTCCTCGCCGACCTCGTCACCCTCGCCGACCCCGCCAGCCCCTGGACCTTCCTCAACTACCTCAAGGCCCAAGAACGCCTCTACCCCTTCTACTTCGCCGAGCGCTTCCACATCCAACGCGCCGAGTACGACGCCTACTGCCGCTGGGTCAGCCAGCACCTCCCCGGCCTCCACTTCGGCCACCAGATCGACGCCGTCCGCTGGAACCCCGAACGCAACCTCTTCGAGCTCGACTACACCCAGCTCGACGCCGACGGCGAAGCCGCCGCCCTCGGCCGCGCCCACACCCGCAACATCGTCCTCGGCGTCGGCACCGCCCCCCACATCCCCGAACCCCTCCGCCCCCTAACCGAAGCCCCCGGCGTCCCCGTCATCCACTCCGCCGACTACCTCGACCACCGCGAAACCATCCTCGCCGCCGACCACATCACCGTCATCGGCTCCGGCCAGTCCGGCGCCGAAGTCTTCCTCGACCTCCTGCGCAACCGCCCCGCCGGCCGCGAACGCATCCACTGGCTCGCCCGCACCCCCGCCTTCGCGCCCATGGAGTACAGCAAACTCGGCCTCGAACACTTCACCCCCGACTACACCCGCTACTTCCACAACCTGCCCGAACCCGTCCGCAACCAACTCCTGCCCCAGCAATGGCAACTCCACAAGGGCATCGACGCCGGCACCCTCGCCGACATCCACGACGAGCTCTACCGCCGCAGCCTCCACGGCGGCTGGCCCGACACCGTCCTGACCCCCGGCGTCTTCGTCCGCACCGCCGGCCGCGTCGGCACCACCCGCGTCGAACTCCACCTGGAACACGTCGAACAAGGCTCCCGCTCCCGCATCACCACCGACGCCGTCGTCCTCGCCACCGGCTACCGCGAACGCCGCGTCGACACCCTCCTCGCCGCCCTCGACCCCTACATCCGCCGCGACCACAGCGACCGCCCCCGCATCGACGAGAACCACCGCCTCGTCCTCGACCCCCTCGTCAAGGGCGCCGTCCACGTACAGAACGCCGAGAGCCACACCCACGGCGTCGGCACCCCCGACCTCGGACTCGCCGCCTGGCGCAGCGCCACCATCCTCAACGCCATCACCGGCAAAGCCCCCTACACCCTCCCCGAACGCACCGCCTTCACCACCTTCGGACTCGAACCCCACCCCCGCCAGCCCCGCCCCCACACCGCCTCCCCGGACCAGCGCCACACCATCCCGCGCCAACTCCCCGTCCACTGACCGCGCGAGCCGCCACCGGGGAGCCCCACAACTCCCCAGGCGGCCCCCACCACCCACCGGCCTGAGACGCTGGACCCCATGACCACACCCGCACCCCTGCCCTACGGAACCCCCCAGACCCCACGCCTCGCCGTCCTCGGCGAGGCCCACCTCGACGTCGACCCCGAGATCGCCCACCTCCACATCACCATCACCGCACGCGGCACCGACCGCCGCACCACCCTCGACGAGACCACCCGCCGCAACCGCACCGCCCTCGACCTCATCCGCGGCTACGGCGACGCCGTCGAAAAAGTGGAGACCAGCACCCTCACCCTCGCCCCCGAAACCGCCGAGAAAAGCCGCCGCGAACGCGTCCGCTCCTACCTCGGCACCATCCACCTCACCGCCACCGTCAACGACTTCACCGCCCTCGGCGAACTCGCCACCCGCCTCGCCGACCTCGACCTCACCCGCGTCGAAGGCCCCTGGTGGGCCCTGCGCCCCGACTCGCCCGTCCACGGCGAAGCACGCCAACAGGCCGTACGCGAAGCCGTACGCCGCGCCCGCGAATACGCCACCGCCCTCGGCGCCGAACTCACCGCACTCGTCGAACTCGCCGACACCGGCGCCGAGAACGAACGGCCCCTGCCCTACCCGGCACCCCACATGATGCGCACCGCCTTCGCCGGAACCGTCCCCGACGAAGCCGCCGCCCCCCTGGACCTCCAGCCCCAGCGCCAGTCCGTCCACGCCCAGGTCAGCGCCCGCTTCACGATGACGCCACCGGCCCTGTGACACGACCCCCGACGGGGGTGCTCCGGCGCTCATCGGAGCACCCCCGCGCACGTTCAACTAGCGTCAACAAGGTTTTACCCAAAGGGTGTTGGGCAGTCGCCGACGCCCCATCACCTACCCGCTGGTACGGCATAAGGTCGAGTCATGCGCCGAGCAAAAATCGTCTGCACCCTCGGGCCCGCCACCGACTCGTACGAGCAGATCAAGGCACTCGTCGAAGCCGGTATGGACGTCGCCCGCTGCAACCTCAGCCACGGCACCTACGCCGACCACGAGGCGCGCATCCGACGGGTCCGCAAAGCCGCCGAGGAAACCGGCCGCAGCGTCGGTATCCTCGCCGACCTTCAAGGCCCGAAGATCCGCCTCGGCCGATTCCGCGAAGGCCCCGTACTCCTTGAACGCGGCGACGAGTTCACCATCACCGTCGACTCCGCCGAGGGCGACCGCCACCTGTGCGGCACCACCTACGCCGGGCTCGCCGCCGACGTCACCAAGGGCGAGCGCATCCTCGTCGACGACGGCCGTGTCACCCTGGAAGTCACCGAGGTCGACGGCCCCCGCGTCCGCACCATCGTCATCGAGGGCGGCATGGTCTCCGACCACAAGGGCCTCAACCTGCCCGGCGTCGCCGTCTCCGTCCCCGCCCTCTCCGACAAGGACGTCGACGACCTGCGCTGGGCCCTGCGCAACGGCCTCGACATCATCGCCCTGTCCTTCGTGCGCTCCGCCCGCGACGCCCACGACGTCCACCAGATCATGGACGAGGAGGGCCGCCGCACCCCCGTCATCGCCAAGATCGAAAAACCGCAGGCCGTCGAACACCTCGACGAGATCGTCGCCGCCTTCGACGGCATCATGGTCGCCCGGGGCGACCTCGGCGTCGAAATGCCTCTGGAAACCGTCCCCGTCGTCCAGAAGCGCGCCATTACTCTCGCCCGCCGCAACGCCAAACCCGTCATCGTCGCCACCCAGATGCTCGACTCCATGGTCGACGCCTCCCGCCCCACGCGCGCCGAAGCGTCCGACGTCGCCAATGCGGTTATCGACGGCACGGATGCGGTGATGCTCTCCGGCGAGACCAGCGTCGGCAAATACCCCGTCGAGACCGTCAAGACGATGGGACGCATCCTGCGCGCCGCCGAGGAGGACATGCTCGCCAAGGGCCTGCCCCCCCTCACGGAACGGGGCAAGCCCCGCACCCAGGGCGGCGCCGTCGCCCGCGCGGCCGCCGAAATGGGCGACTTCCTCGGCGCGAAATTCCTGGTCGCCTTCACACAATCCGGCGACACGGTGCGGCGGTTGTCGCGTTACCGTTCGCCGATCCCGCTGCTGGCATTCACGCCGGAGGCGGCCACGCGTGCCCAACTCAGCCTCACGTGGGGGGTGGAGACCTTCCTGGGGCCGATGGTGCAGACGACGGACGAGATGGTCGACCAGGTCGACGAGTACCTGTTGCGCATCGGGCGGTGCCGCAAGGGGGACGTCGTGATCATCACGGCGGGCTCGCCGCCGGCGACGCCTGGGACGACGAATATGGTGCGGGTGCACCATATTGGGGAGGGGGATAGGGGTTAGTACTTCGGGCCGATGTGGGTGTCCATGAGGGCTACGGATGCGCGCCGGGCGATGGAGACGTTGAACGGGTCGCTGCCGCGTGCGAGAGTGCTCCACTCGACGCCGACCTTGGCGAGGGTGTCGGTGAAGAGCCGACGGATGTCGTCGGACTTGTTGGTGAAGAAGTACCTCGGGTACTCGTAGCGCTTGCGCACACCGGCGACGAGTCGGGTTGTCCAGTTGGTGATGCGGCAGCCGTCGGAGTGGATGAGGCCGCGGATGAACTCCCAGGGGTGGGCGTCCACGATGTGCTGTTGCCAGGGCTCCAGGATGATGGGGCGCTCGTGTTTTTTGCCGGGCCCGTGCTGGGGGAAGTGGCACAGCCAGTGCTTGCTGTAGCTCGTGACCATGATGCAGCCGTCCTTCCGGACGGTACAGACCTTGTTCGTGGGGCGCACCCGCGTGACGGCCTCGCGACAGGATTCGATCAGCCCGGGCCATGCGTCCGCACATGCGATGCGTAAGGCGTAGACGCCGGACGCCTGTCTGCTGAGGCAGCCGTCGCCGAGGTAGAGCCCCAGGAGATACGCGTAGGCAGCGGTGTCGGCGGGCGGCTGGGGATCCGGCGAGCAGAGCGGGCAGTCCGCAGCGCGGGACACCGGGTCGATTCTGGTCTGCCAGGCGCGGATCGCGGCCCTGGATATGCCGGTCCGCTTGCTCACGGAGTTCAGGCTGTGGCCCTGGACGACCAGGGCGAGGGCGTGCCTGCGTGTCTTGAGGTCGTACACCCTGGAGAGCCTGGCCCGGCAACTAACGCCGAGCGGCGGTTTCGAAGGGCTCTTCAGCGCAACGAGTGAAGATCCCCAACGCCCAGAAGCGGCGAGCCGCCTTCGAATCGAAGGTGAAGTGCCCCGGGTCGGACTCGAACCGACACTGTATGGGTTTTGAATCCATCGCCTGCTGCCAAATTGGGCTACCGGGGCCTTGCAATGCAAGGAGAGTCTATACCCCTCCTGTGCTCAAAACTACACGACCTAGGTAGGCTCATGCAGCAGCACCCCCGCCCGCGATCAAGGAGAACCGTGAGCGCCGCCGAGCCCCAGCCGCCCGTCGACGACGAGCAGAACCACACCCCGCCGCACACGACCCGCGTCGTGATCGCGGAGGACGAGGCCCTGATCCGTCTCGATCTCAAGGAGATGCTTGAGGAGGAGGGCTACACCGTCGTGGGCGAGGCCGGCGACGGGGAGACGGCCGTCGCGCTGGCGCGGGAGCACACGCCGGATCTGGTGATCCTGGATGTGAAGATGCCCGTCCTGGACGGGATCTCCGCCGCCGAGCAGATCGCCCGAGACTCGATCGCGCCAGTACTGATGCTGACGGCCTTCTCGCAGCGCGAGCTGGTGGAGCGTGCCCGGGACGCGGGCGCGATGGCCTACCTGGTGAAGCCGTTCAGCAAGAGCGACGTCGTGCCGGCCATCGAGATGGCCGTCTCCCGTTTCACGGAGCTGAAGGCGCTGGAGAAGGAGGTCGCCGACCTCTCGCAGCGGCTGGAGACGCGCAAGCTGGTCGACCGTGCCAAGAGCGTGCTGCAGACGCAGTACGGGCTGAGCGAGCCGGCGGCGTTCCGGTGGATCCAGAAGACGTCGATGGACCGCCGGCTGTCGATGCAGCAGGTGGCCGAGGCGGTCATCGAGGACGCCGAGGAGCGGAAGAAGGCGGCCGGCAAGGGGCAGTAGCCCCCGCGGGGTGCGTGAAGGGGACGAGGGGGCGGACCTCTCGTCCCCTTCGCGCATCATCAGTCCTCGCCCAGATACGCCTTGCGTACCGACTCGTCGTGCAGCAGGCCCGCGCCCGTGCCGGAGAGCACGATGCGGCCGGTTTCCATGACGTGGCCCTGGTCGGCGAGGGAGAGCGCGGCGCGTGCGTTCTGTTCGACGAGCAGGATCGTGGTGCCGGAGGAGCGCAGTTCGGCGACGGTCGTCATGATCTTCTGCATCATGATCGGGGAGAGGCCCATGGAGGGCTCGTCGAGCATGAGGAGCCGGGGGCGGGACATCAGGGCGCGGCCCATCGCGAGCATTTGCTGTTCGCCGCCGGAGAGGGTGCCGGAGGGCTGGCTCGCGCGTTCGCCGAGTACGGGGAAGAGTTCGTAGACGCGCTCGATGTCCTGTTTGACGGCGGTGGTGTCCTTGCGGAGGAAGGCGCCGAGCCGGAGGTTCTCGGTGATGGTGAGGCGGGGGAAGATGTGGCGGCCTTCGGGGGAGTGGGCGAGTCCGAGGGCGACGATGCGGTGGGCGGGGACACCGATGAGGGGCTGTCCGGCGAAGAGGACGGTGCCGTCGAGGGGGGTGATGAGGCCGGAGAGGGTGCGCAGGGTGGTGGTCTTGCCGGCTCCGTTGGTGCCGATGAGGGTGACGACCTGGCCTTCTTCGACGGTGAAGGTGATTCCTTTGACGGCTTCGATCTTGCCGTAGGCGACGCGCAGTCCGTGCACTTCGAGGAGGGCGGTCACGGGGTCTCCTCCGTGGGTGCTGCGGCGTTGTCGTCGGAGGTACGGGGTTCGTCGGGGGTGCCGAGGTAGGCGGCGATGACGCGTTCGTCGGCCTGGACCGCTTCGGGGGTGCCTTCGGTGAGTTTCGTGCCTTGGACGAGGACGGCGATGCGGTCGCAGAGGGTGAAGATGAAGCGCATGTCGTGCTCGATGACGAGGACGGCTGTGCCGCGGTCGCGGATGGCGCGTACGAGGGTTTGGGTGGCGCGGGTTTCCTGGGGGTTCATGCCGGCGGTGGGTTCGTCGAGGAGGAGGAGTCCGGGGTCGCCGGCGAGGGCGCGGGCGATTTCGAGTCGGCGTTGTTCGCCGTAGGGAAGGTTGCGGGCGAGGTGGCGTGCTTTGCCTGCGAGGTGGGTGAACTCCAGGAGTTCCATGGCGCGTTGTGCGGATTCGGCTTCGGCGTGGCGGTAGCGGGGGCCGCGGACGAGGGCGGCGAGGAGTCCTTCGCGGGTGCGGGTGTGGCGGCCGACGAGGACGTTTTCCAGAACGGTCATATTGGCGAAGAGGCGGATGTTCTGGAAGGTGCGGGCGATGCCGGCGGCGGAGACGAGGTGGGGTTTGGGGGGGAGTACGGCGTCCCGGTAGGTGACGGTGCCTTGGGTGGGTCGGTAGAGGCCGGTGAGGCAGTTGAAGAAGGTGGTTTTGCCTGCGCCGTTGGGGCCGATGAGGCCGACGATTTCGTGGGGGGCGACGGTGAGGTCGACGGCGCGTACGGCCGTGAGTCCGCCGAAGCGCATGGTGACGCCGGTCGCGGTGAGCAAGGGGGAGGTGGTGGTCGTCATGTCATGCCTCGGCCCTTGTCGTGGCGGCTGTAGCAGCAGTGGTAGCGGCTGTGGGTGAGGGTTCGTGGAATTCGAGTTGCCTGCGGCGGTCGGGGATCACGCCTTCGGGGCGGAAGCGCATGAGGAGGATGAGCGCGGCGCCGAAGGCGAGGAGTTGGTAGTCCTGGAGGAACTGGAGTTTGGCGGGGATGAGGTAGAGGAGGGCGGCGCCGAGGAGGGGGCCGGTGATGGTGCCCATGCCGCCGAGGATGACGGCGGCGAGGAGGAAGGCGGAGTTGGGCGGTGCGGTTCCGGCGAACATGTACTGCTCGGGGACGACGGTGTAGGAGACGTGTGCCTGGACGGTGCCGGCGAGTCCGGCGAGGCAGGCGCCGAGGGCGAAGGCGAGGAGTTTGAGGCGGAAGCTGTTGATGCCCATGGCTGTTGCGGCTGTTTCGTCCTCGCGGATGGCGATCCAGGCGCGGCCGATGCGGGAGTTGCCGGCGCGGCTGAAGACGAGGACGACGATGACGGTGACGAGCAGCATCAGGAGGTAGTAGTTGGCGAAGGGGTTGAGCGTGATGCCGCCGAGGTCGTGGGTGTCGCCGAATGAGTAGCCGAAGAGGACGAGGTCGGGGATGTTGGGGATGCCGTTGGGGCCGTTGGTGACGGAGGGGCCGAGTTCGCCGTTGAGGTTGCCGACGGCGATGCGGAAGATCTCTCCGAAGCCGAGGGTGACGATGGCGAGGTAGTCGCCGCGCAGTCGCAGGGTGGGGGCGCCGATGACGACGCCGAAGGCGAGTGAGGCGGCGGCGCCGGTGAGCATGGCGGCCCAGAAGGGGAAGTGCACGCCGAGGGTGGAGGCGGTGGAGCCGGAGACGAGGGCGGCGGTGTAGGCGCCGACGCCGAGGAAGGCGACGTAGCCGAGGTCGAGGAGGCCGGCGAGTCCGACGACGACGTTGAGTCCGAGGGCGACGGTGGAGAAGATCAGGATGTTGACGGCGATGAGGGTGTACTGGTCGGTGTCCTGGGTGAGGGGGAAGAGGGCTGCTGCGAGGAAGGCGCAGGTGATGGTGGTGGGGCGGTGCCGGGCGGTGAGCTGGGTGAGGCGGGTGAGGAGTCCGGCGCGTACGAGGGCGGTGGCGCTGAAGCCGGCGAGGAGGAGGAAGCCGGTGAAGAGTTCGCCGTAGGCGGTGCCGATGCCGTAGGCGGTGATGCCGAGGGTGAGGGCGAACGCGGCGGCGATGAGGGGGAGTTCGGCCCAGGTGGGCAGGGGACGGGCCGGGGGGAGGGGGCGGGGGGCTGTGCCGGGGCGTACGGTGCGGTCGATGGCGCGCAGGAGTCGGCCGAGGGGGGTGCCGGCGAGTCGGCCGGTGGTGGGGTAGGAGGCGGTGGTGCGTCGTTCGAGGGGGAGGGCGAGGGCGGCCAGGAGGGTGATCAGTGAGGCGAACGCGGCGGCCCAGCCGCCGGGTTCGAGGTTGACGAGGCCGCCGAGCCGCACGGTGATGGCGAGGAGTGTGTACCAGGTGACGGCGAAGGTGCCGGCGGCGAACCAGGCGGTGGCGGTGTGGGTGCCGGAGGGGGCGAGCCATCGGAGTCCGGGCAGGCCCCAGGTGCCGAGTACATGGGCGAGGGTGAGTAATGCGCCCGTCAGGGTGAGGAGTTGAAGGCCGCCGGGGTAGCCGTCGATGGTGAGGTCGCCGGGGAAGCGCGCGGTCCAGGTCCAGGCGAGGAAGGTGGAGGCGAGGGTGAGTGCGGCGCCTGCTGTGGTGAGGGTGCGGGCGGTGCGCAGGGGCAGGGGGATGGCGGGGGTGGTTTCGACGGCGGCGGTGCTGTCGGTGGTGGTGGCGGTGGCGGGGAGGGGTGAAGGTGTGGTCATGGTGTTCACGCCCTGTCCGCGACGCGTTCGCCGAGGAGGCCCTGGGGCCGTACGAGGAGGACGATGATGAGGAGGGCGAAGGCCCAGACGTCCTTCCAGCCGGAGCCGCCGAGTTGTGCCATGCCGGGGATGTGCTGGATGTAGGTGACGGAGGCGGTTTCGGCGATGCCGAGGACGAGTCCGCCGAGCATGGCTCCGTAGATGTTGCCGATGCCGCCGAGTACGGCGGCGGTGAAGGCTTTGAGGCCGAGGATGAAGCCGAGGTCGAAGCTGATCTGTCCGGAGCGGAGTCCTTGGGCGACGGCGGCGACGGCGGCGAAGGCGCCGCCGATGGCGAAGGCGAGGACGATGATGCGGTTGGTGTCGATGCCCATGAGTTTGGCGGTGTCGGGGTCCTGGGCGGTGGCCTGCATGGCGCGGCCGGTGCGGCTCTTGGCGACGAAGAGGCCGAGGGCGAGCATGCACAGGGGGGCGGCGGCGAGGACGAAGATGTCGTCGCGCTGGAGGTGGACGGTGGTGGCGAGTTCGAAGGCGCGGCCGGTGAAGTGGGGGAAGGGGCGGGGTTTTTTGGCGTCGGGGTAGAAGGCCCAGACGAGTTGTTGCAGGGCGATGGACAGGCCGATGGCGGTGATGAGGGGGGCGAGGCGGGGTGCGGTGCGCAGGGGGCGGTAGGCGAAGCGTTCGGCGGCTGCCGCGGTGGCGACGGAGACGAGGCCGCCGCCGAGGAGCATGAGGGGGAGGGTGGCGCCGAGGGAGAGGTCGGGGAGCCAGAGGTGGACGGTGAGGGCGCCGAAGGCGCCGACCATGACGATCTCGCCGTGGGCGAAGTTGATCAGTTGGACGATGCCGTAGACCATGGTGTAGCCGATGGCGACGAGTCCGTAGAGGGCTCCGAGGGCGAGTCCGCTGACCAGTGTTTGGGGCAGTTCGTGCACCGTGTGGCCTCCGTTGCGGTGTGACGGGACCGGGTCACTCCTCGAATGTGGCGCTCTTGACGGACTTCCAGTTGCCCTTGTCGACCTGGTAGACGGTGAGTTGTTTGTTGGTGGTGTCGCCGTACTGGTCGAAGGAGACGTGTCCGGTGACTCCGTCGAAGCTCACTTTGCCCATGGCTTCGGTGATTTTGGCGCGGGGGTTGGCGGGGAGTTTGCCGCCGTTGTCCTCGATGGTCTTCTTGACGGCTTGGACGATGGCCCAGGCGCCGTCGTAGGAGTAGCCGCCGTAGGCCGCGTAGGGGTCTTTGTAGCCTGCGGCCTGGTAGTTCTTGACGAAGGTCTTGGCGGAGGGGAGCTGGTCGACGGGGTAGCCGACGGAGGTGGCGAGGTCGCCGTCGGCTCCTTCGCCGCCCGCTTGGATGTAGGCGGGGTCGTAGAGGCCGTCGCCGCCCATCTGGGGGATGTGGGCCCCGGCTTTCTTGGTCTGGCCGGAGAGGAGTCCGCCTTCGGGGTACTGGCCGCCGTAATAGACGGAGTCGGCTCCTGAGTTCTTGATTTTGTTGGCGATGCCGGAGAAGTCGGTCTCCTTGACGGTGAGGTGGTCGGTGCCGACGATCTGGCCGCCGAGTCGTTTGAACTCCTGGGCGGCGAGGGTGGCGAGGCCGACGCCGTAGGTCTGCTTGTCGTCGACGACGAAGACCTTGCGTTTCTTGGCGTCGTTGTAGAGGTATTGGGCGCCGAAGCGGCCTTGGATGATGTCGGTGGTGGCGGTGCGGAAGTAGGTCTTGAAGGGCCGCTTTTTCTGGCCGGTGGCCCAGTTGTCGCCCTGGCTGAGTTCGGGGCTGGTGTTGGCGGGGGAGACCTGGGTGAGGCCGGCCTTGTCGAAGATGCCCTGCATGGATTGTGAGACGCCGGAGTTGAGGGGGCCGACGACGCCGAGGACGGAGCTGTCGGCGACGAGTTTGGCGGCGTTCTGCTGACCCCAGTTGGGGGAGGCCTGGTCGTCGAGCGGTTCGGCTTTGAAGGTGATGCCTTTGACTTCGTGGGTGTCGTTGGCGGTGCGTACGGCGAGGTCGACGGAGTTCTTGATGCCCTGGCCGAGGGCGGAGAGCGAGCCGGTGAGGGGGGCGTCGACGCCGATGACGACGGTGGTGTTCTTCTCGCCGCCGTCTCCGCCGCCGCCCTTGTCGCGTGACCCGCATGCGGTGAGGGTGAGGGCTGTGGTGGTCAGGGCCGCGGTGAGGGCGATGAGGGAACGGTGGCGCACGGTGAGTCCTTTCCCTGGCGCGTGGGCCGGTGCGGCGTTGCCGTGGTGCGCGGGTGTGGCGCCGGGCAAGGCGGACGGGGTGGGACGTCAGGGTGCGAACCGCCCGGCGAGGCCGTGAATGGCCGTGACTTTAAGGGGGCGGGGCGGTGCGGGGCAGTGGTGCAGTCCAGGATGTGACGTTCTTGTTATGCCCCGGGTCGGGGGCGGTAACGGGACTGGCGTGTGGGGGAGTTGGGGTGCCCGGTACGGCTCCTGGTGTGGGGTCGTACCGGGCGTCCGGCAAGCGCGAGAGCCCCGGAATGCCTCGTCGGCCGGTGGGGGTTCAGGCGTTGGTGTGCGGTGTGCCCGGGACGGTGTCCGCCGGGCGGATGACGCAGGTGAGGCGTGCGGAGCACACGCGCCTGCCGTGCTCGTCGGTGACGGCGATCTCGTAGGTGGCGCTGGTGCGTCCCCGGTGTACGGGGGTGGCGACGCCGGTGACCAGGCCGGAGCGTATGCCCCGGTGGTGGGTGCAGTTGAGGTCGACGCCGACGGCGATGCCCTGGGGGCCGGCGTGGAGCATCGCGCCGACGGAGCCGAGGGTTTCGGCCAGTACGGCGGAGGCGCCGCCGTGCAGCAGTCCGTAGGGCTGGGTGTTGCCCTCGACGGGCATGGTGCCGACGACGCGTTCGGGGGCGGCCTCGGTGACGGTGAGGCCCATGCGTTGGCCGAGGTGTCCGGCGGAGAACAGCCGGGTCATGTCGAGCCCGCTCGCGGTCCACTGGTCCAGGACCTCTTGCGGGAAGACGGTCCGCATGCGCTCGCCCATGCCGTGCTGCTCCGATCGCTGTGGTGCCGGGCGCGCCACAGCGGTGCGGTGGGCGCGCTTGCCGGGACCGTCCTATCAGGCGGGCCGTGCGGGCGGCCCGCCAGGGGCGGTTATCGGTGGTCGGTGGTGGCTTCCGCCGGGGTGTGTGCGGTGTTTCGTGCTGATTCGAGCCGGATGACGAGGGACTTGCTGGCCGGGGTGTTGCTGGTGTCGGCGGTGTGGTCGAGGGGGACGAGCACGTTGGTCTCGGGGTAGTAGGCGGCGGCGCAGCCGCGCGCGGTCGGGTAGTGCACGACGCGGAAGCCCGGTGCGCGCCGTTCGCTGCCGTCGGTCCATTCGCTGACGAGGTCGGTGTAGGTGCCGTCGGCGAGGCCGAGCGCGGCCGCGTCCTCGGGGTGGACGAGGACGACGCGGCGGCCGTTCTTGATGCCGCGGTAGCGGTCGTCGAGTCCGTAGATGGTGGTGTTGTACTGGTCGTGGGAGCGCAGGGTCTGCAGCAGCAGCCGGCCTTCGGGGGCGTGGGGGAACTCCACCGGGTCCGCGCTGAAGTTGGCCTTGCCGGTGGCGGTGGGGAAGCGGCGTTCGTCGCGCGGGGCGTGCGGCAGGGTGAAGCCGCCGGGTTTCGCGACGCGGGAGTTGAAGTCCTCGAAGCCGGGGACGACGCGTGCGATGCGGTCGCGGATCGTCGCGTAGTCGCGCTCGAATTCCGCCCAGGGTGTGGTGCTCTTGTCGCCCAGTACGCGGCGGGCGAGGCGGCAGACGATCGCGGGTTCCGACAGGAGTGCGCGGCTCGCGGGTTCCAGGCGGCCGCGTGAGGCGTGGACCATGCCCATGGAGTCCTCGACGGTCACGAACTGGTCGCCGCCGGACTGCCGGTCGCGTTCGGTGCGGCCGAGGGTGGGCAGGATCAGGGCGCGGGCGCCGGTGATGACGTGCGAGCGGTTGAGCTTGGTCGACACGTGGACGGTCAGGCGGGCGCGGCGTACGGCGGCTTCGGTGACGTCGGTGTCGGGTGTGGCGGAGACGAAGTTGCCGCCCATCGCGAAGAACACTTTGGCCTTGCCGTCGCGCAGGGCGCGGATGGCGCGGACGACGTCCAGGCCGTGTTCGCGGGGCGGGGTGAAGCCGAACTCTTTCTCCAGGGCGTCGAGGAAGGCGGCCGAGGGGCGTTCGAAGATGCCCATGGTGCGGTCGCCCTGGACATTGCTGTGGCCGCGCACCGGGCACACGCCGGCGCCGGGCCGGCCGATATTGCCGCGCAGGAGGAGGAAGTTGACGACTTCCTTGATGGTGGGTACGGCGTGTTTGTGCTGGGTGAGGCCCATGGCCCAGCACACGACGGTGCGTTTCGACTCCAGGATCATGCGCAGGGCGCGTTCGATGTCCTCGCGGCGCAGTCCGGTGGCGCGCAGTGTCTCTTCCCAGTCGGCGGTGTGGGCGGCCGCGGTGAACTCCTCGAAGCCGTGGGTGTGTTCGCGGACGAAGGCGGTGTCGACGGCGCCGTCGGTCTGGAGGACGAGTTTGTTGAGGAGGCGGAAGAGGGCCTGGTCGCCGCCGAGGCGGATCTGGAGGAACAGGTCGGTCAGGGGGGTGCCGCCGGCGGCGAGGCCGCGGGGGGTCTGCGGGTTCTTGAAGCGTTCCATGCCCGCTTCGGGCAGGGGGTTGACGGTGATGATGCGGGCGCCGCCGGCCTTGGCCTTTTCCAGGGCGCTGAGCATGCGGGGGTGGTTGGTGCCCGGGTTCTGTCCGGCGACGATGATCAGGTCGGCCTTGTACAGGTCCTCCAGCAGGACGCTGCCCTTGCCGATGCCGATGGTGTCGCTGAGTGCCGAGCCGGAGGACTCGTGGCACATGTTGGAGCAGTCCGGCAGGTTGTTGGTGCCGAATTCGCGGGCGAACAGTTGGAAGAGGAAGGCGGCTTCGTTGCTGGTGCGGCCCGAGGTGTAGAAGACGGCCTCGTCGGGGGAGCCGAGGGCGGCCAGTTCCTCCGCGATGATGTCGAAGGCCCGTTCCCAGGAGACGGGTTGGTAGTTCTCGGCGCCCTCGGCGAGATACATGGGCTGGGTGAGCCGGCCCTGCTGGCCGAGCCAGTAGCCGCTGCGGCCGAAGAGGTCGGCGACAGGGTGCGCGGCGAAGAAGGCGGGCGTCACGCGGCGCAGGGTGGCTTCCTCGGCGACGGCCTTGGCGCCGTTCTCGCAGAATTCGGCCGCGTGCCGCTTGTCCGGTTCGGGCCAGGCACAGCCCGGGCAGTCGAAGCCGTCCTTCTGGTTGACCTTGAGGAGGGTGAGCGCGGTGCGCCGCACGCCCATCTGCTGCTGGGCGATGCGCAGGGAGTGGCCGACGGCGGGCAGTCCGGCCGCGGCGTGCCGTGGGGTGCTGACCTCGGGTGCGTCCTGGACCGGATCGCTGGTCGGCGGCTTGCCTGCCATCGTGCTCCCCCTTGAGCGGTCGCTGGGTGCGCGGTTACGGGCGCCTGGGCCCGGCCGCGAAGTGCCGTACGTGCTGATCCTGTCACGCCCCTGTGACAGTCGCGCGGTCGCGTCGGACGGTGCGCTCGCCCGGGTCGCTCGTGGCGGGATTGTCGGTGGGCCGTGGCAGGATCGGGGGCGTGGCAGCACAAGCATCGAAGAACCCAGCGAAGACCCCGACGACCGGCGCGCCGGCGAGCGCGTCCCGCCCCGGCGAGGAGGGCGGCCGGCCCCGTCTGCTGTTGATGGACGGGCACTCCATGGCCTACCGGGCGTTCTTCGCGCTGCCCGCGGAGAATTTCACGACGGTGGCGGGTCAGCCGACGAACGCGGTGTACGGCTTCGCGTCGATGCTGGCGAACACGCTGCGCGACGAGGCGCCCACGCATTTCGCGGTGGCCTTCGACGTCTCCCGCAAGACGTGGCGCTCGCAGGAGTTCCCCGACTACAAGGCGAACCGGTCGAAGACGCCCGACGAGTTCAAGGGCCAGGTCGAGCTGATCGGTGAGCTGCTGGACGCGATGAAGGTGCCGCGTTTCGCCCTCGACGGTTTCGAGGCGGACGACATCATCGCCACGCTGGCCACGCGGGCCGAGGCGGAGGGGTACGAGGTCGCCATCGTCACCGGTGACCGTGACTCCTTCCAGCTGGTCACCGAGCACACCACGGTGCTGTATCCGACCAAGGGTGTCTCCGAGCTGACCCGTTTCACCCCGGAGAAGGTCCAGGAGAAGTACGGGCTCTCCCCGGCGCAGTACCCCGACTTCGCGGCCCTGCGCGGTGACCCGTCGGACAACCTGCCGGGCATCCCCGGGGTGGGTGAGAAGACCGCCGCGAAGTGGATCAACCAGTTCGGTTCGTTCGCCGAGCTCGTCGAGCGGGTCGAGGAGGTCAAGGGCAAGGCCGGGCAGAACCTGCGCGATCACCTGGAGTCCGTCAAGCTGAACCGTCGCCTCACCGAGATGGTGCGGGACGTGGAGCTGCCCACGGACCCGGGCGGGCTGGTGCGCGAGCCCTACGACCGTACGGCGCTGATCGCGTTCCTGGAGGGTCTGGAGATCCGCAACCAGGGGCTGCGGGACCGGCTGCTGGCCGCCGACCCCGGCGGTGAGCAGGAGCAGGAGCAGGCCCCTGAGGCGGGCGCGGAGGTCGACGGCAGCGTGCTGGCCGCCGGGCAGCTCGCGCCGTGGCTCGCCGAGCACGGCTCGTCCCCGCTGGGCGTGGCCGTCGTCGACACCTGGACCCAGGGCGCCGGCCGGGTCGCCGAGATCGCGCTGGCCGGCGGGGACGGCCCGGCCGTCTGGTTCGACCCGGCCGACCTCGACCCGGCCGACGAGAGGGCGCTGGGCGAGTGGAGCGCGGATCCGGAGCGGCCCAAGACGCTGCACGACGCGAAGGCCGCCATGCGTGCCTTCGCCGAGTACGGCTGGGTCATCGAGGGCGTCACCATGGACACCGCTCTGGCCGCCTATCTGGTCAAGCCCGGCCGCCGCTCCTTCGCGCTCGACGCGCTGTCGGTGGAGTACCTGGGCCGTGAACTGGCCACGGCGGCCCAGGGGGACGGACAGCTCGCCTTCGGCGCCGACGAGCAGGCCGAGGCCGACGCCCTGATGGGCCGCGCCCGTACCGTCCTCGACCTGGGCGCCGCCTTCGCCGGCCGGCTGGCCGAGGTGGGCGCCGCCGAGCTGCTGACCGAGGTCGAGCTGCCCACCAGCGCCGTCCTGGCCCGGATGGAGCGGGCGGGCATCGCCGCCGACCGCGGCCGGCTGGAGCGCATGGAGCAGCAGTTCGCGGCCGCCGTGCAGCAGGCCGTGCGGGAGGCGCACGCGGCGGCCGGCCACGAGTTCAACCTCGGCTCGCCCAAGCAGCTGCAGGAGGTCCTCTTCGGTGAACTCGGCCTGCCGAGGACGAAGAAGACCAAGACCGGTTACACCACCGACGCCGACGCGCTGGCCTGGCTGGCCACGCAGACCGACAACGAACTCCCGGTGATCATGCTGCGGCACCGGGAGCAGTCCAAGCTGCGTTCCACGGTCGAGGGCCTGATCAAGGCGATCGGCCCGCGCGACCGTATCCACACCACCTTCAACCAGACGGTCGCCGCCACCGGCCGGCTCTCCTCCACCGACCCCAACCTGCAGAACATCCCGGTGCGTACCGACGAGGGCCGGGCCATCCGGCGCGGCTTCGTCGTCGGCGAGGGCTACGAGTCGCTGATGACGGCCGACTACAGCCAGATCGAACTGCGGGTGATGGCCCACCTGTCCGAGGACGAGGGCCTGATCGCGGCCTTCGCCTCCGGTGAGGACCTGCACACCACCGTCGCCTCCCAGGTGTTCGGCGTGGAGCGGGCCGAGGTCGACCCGGAGATGCGCCGGAAGATCAAGGCGATGTCGTACGGGCTGGCCTACGGGCTGTCGGCCTTCGGCCTGTCCCAGCAGCTGAGCATCATGCCCGACGAGGCGCGCAGGCTGATGGACACCTTCTTCGAGCGGTTCGGCGGCGTGCGCGACTACCTCCAGCGCGTCGTCGAGGAGGCCCGCGCCACCGGCTACACCGAGACCATTCTCGGCCGCCGCCGCTATCTGCCCGACCTCAACAGCGACAACCGGCTGCGCCGCGAGATGGCCGAGCGGATGGCGCTCAACGCCCCGATCCAGGGCACGGCCGCCGACATCGTCAAGATCGCGATGCTGCGGGTGGCGCAGGCCCTGGAGGCCGAGAAGCTCACCTCCCGGATGCTGCTCCAGGTCCACGACGAGATCGTGCTGGAGATCGCGCCGGGCGAGCGGGAGCGCGTCGAGGAGCTGGTGCGGCGCGAGATGAGCGGCGCGGTGTCGCTGCGCGTACCGATGGACGTCTCGGTCGGTGTGGGCGGCGACTGGGAGTCGGCGGCGCACTGACGTATGCGGGCGAGTGCCGTCCCCGCCCCCAACGGGGGGAGCGGGGGCGGCACTTGTGTGTTCTCATCCGTGCCCCGTGTTGCTACGGTGCCCCCGATCCGAAGCCCTGTCGGCTCATGGGAGGCCGAGCATGCGCGCACTGGCCGCCGCGGCCGCCGGACTGGCCGCCGCCCTCGCCCTCGTGCTCACCGTCACCGCCCTAGGACCGCCCTCCGGCGGCACATCCCCGAAGCCCCTGCTGACCTCGCCGCCCGCCCACCCGTGAGACGGGGCCGCCGCGATGCGCCGTACCGCGAGCCTCGTCCTCCTCGCCGCCGCCGTCTTCCTCGGCGCCCTCGCCCCCCTGCTGCGCTGGTACGCCTTCCCCCGGCTGGCCAAGGTGCCCGCAGGCCGCTACCAGGCCGTCGTCCTGGAGGCGGAGAACGCCACCCTCGTCGACTACGCCCGTCTCGAACCCCGCACCGTCCCCCGCGTCACCATGGTCCAGACCCTCAAGGGCAATGCGGAGGCGGCCCGCGAGGTCAAGGACGCCACCGGCCGTGACGCCGTCGTCTGGGACACCCTCACCTACGTCGCCGGACCCGACGGACAACTCGTCTCGAAGATCCCCGAACGCTACGTCTTCGACGCCCACAGCCAGGAACCCGTGCACGCCGGCGGCGAGCACGTCGACGGCACCCCCGTGCGCCGCGACGGCATCGAGTACAAGTGGCCCTTCCTCGTCGAGAAACGCGACTACCGCTACTTCGACATGCAGACCCGCACCTCCGCCCCCATCCACTACCGGGGCACCCGCACCTTCCACGGCCTGGACGTCTACTACTTCGAGCAGACCGTCCCCTGGACCGAGGTCCCCGTGCCCCGCACCCTGCCGCTCGGGGTCACCCCCGAGACCGTCCGGCAACTCGGCCTGGAACGCTGGTACACCACCAAGCGCATGTTCTGGGTCGACCCCGTCACCGGCGCGCCCGTCAACGGCGAGGAGGAGCACCGGGAGGAACTGCGCTGGACCGGGCACCCCGAGAAGAAACCCGTCACCGCGTTCGCCGGGCACGTACGCATGCGCCCCGACTACGTCGAGGCGACCGTCGCCCTCGTCTCCTCGCAGCGCGACCTCGTCCTGCTGCTCACCACCGTGCTGCCGTGGAGTTGCGCGGGCCTGGCGGTCGTGCTGCTCGCGCTGTCCCTGTACCTGGAGGCCAGGTCACGCCGCCCCCGTACGGTCCCGGCGGTCCCCGAGGGGAGATCGTCGTGCGCGGACGGGGGACATGGCACAGGATGGAGGGACACCCGAACGGCGGCCCCGGGGCAGGGGGCCACACCGACAGAAGGAGGCTCGCCGTGATGGAGGAGACGAACCCCGAGGAGAAGTCCGTCCCGTCCGCGCGGGAGCGGCTGTTCACCGGCGGTGAGCGGCCGTTCGACCCCGAGGACCTGGTCATGGCGTCCGGACACGACATCACCCCCGAGCGGCTGGAGCGCGCCAAGCGGCTCATCGAGGAGAAGGGCGCGGCGGCGATCGAACGCTACCTCCCCTGACGGCGGGCACACCGTACCAACGCCCCTACTGGCGGCGGGCGTTGGTACGGCGTGTCGGGGTGGCCGTGGTGGGGTCCTCGGGCCAGGGGTGGCGCGGGTAGCGGCCGCGCAGTTCGGCCCGTACGGCCCGGTAGCCCTCGCCCCAGAACGACGCCAGGTCGGCGGTCACCGCCGCGGGGCGGCCCGCCGGGGACAGCAGATGCACCAGGACGGGCACCCGCCCGCCCGCGATACGGGGCGTCTCCCGCAGTCCGAAAAGCTCCTGCAGTTTCACGGCCAGGACGGGCTGCCCGCCGCCGTAGTCCACGCGGATCCGCGAACCGCTCGGCACCTCGATGCGCTCCGGCGCCAGCTCGTCCAGGCGGGCCGCGTCGCCGGTCGCCCACGGCAGCAGCCGTTCCAGTGCCTTCCCGGCGTCCAGCCGCTCCAGGTCGGCGCGCCTGCGGGCGCCTTCGAGCTCCCAGCCGAGCCAGTCGTCCAGGCGTGCCAGCAGGGCCGCGTCGTCCGTCTCCGGCCACGGGTCGCCCAGTTCACGGCGCAGGAACGCCAGCCGCTGCCGCAGGGCGACGGCCTCGGGCGTCCAGCGCAGCAGGCCGGTCCCCTCACGGCGCAGCCCCTCGCACAGCGCGGCCCGCACCAGCCCCGGATCGGGTGAGGGCAGCGGCCGGGCGGCCAGCTCGACCGCGCCGAGCCGCTCGGTCTCGCGGGCCACCACGTCGCGGCGCTCCTCGGACCAGGCGATCTCCTCGCCGGAGGTGTACAGCGCCCCGGCGGCGGCCCGCGCGGTGTCCTCGTCGATCACCGCCCCCAGCCGCACCCGCGCCGAGGCCGCCGCGACAGGCCGGTCCGCGACCGCGACCGCGAGCCACTCGGCACTACGCAGCCGCGAAGCGCCCCCGAGCTCCGCCCCCGTCCCCGAGGCCATGAGGTACACGCCCTCACCCCGGCGCCGCGCGACGCGCTCGGGAAAGGCGAGCGCGGCGACGAGACCGACGACGGCGTCGTCGGCAGGGGCAACCTGCGACGCACCACCGCCCGGGGCGGCCCCGCGCCCGTCCACCCGCCCGCCGGCCGCCACGCCGGTACGCGCCTTCGCGCCGGCGGCGTCCCGCGCGGTGCCCGAACTCCCGCCGCCCGGGCTGCTGCCGGCCGTGTCCGCTGCTGGCTGGCGCCGACCTGGGACCGCCGGTTCGCCGCCGTCCGCGCAGGCTTCCGTGCCGGTGGCGTCCGGCGCTGTGGTCGAACTCGCGCTCTCCGGGCCGCTGTCGTCCCTGTCTGCTGTCGGCCGTTGCCGGTCCGGGGCCGCCGGTTCGTTGCCATCTGCACACGCCCCCGCGCCGGCGGCGTCCCGCACTGTCTCCGAACTCCCGCCCGATCGGCCGTTGTTCATCGCGCGTGTCGCCTGCTCATATCCACCCGGCCCCGGGCCGGCGCCGTCCGCGGCCGGCAGTGGGCCGTGCCCCTGCGTTACCGGTGCGTCGGTGTCCCCGGCATCGCGTGCCCCCGCACGCACCGCTGACTCCAGTCGTCGTGCTTCCGCGCGCCAGCGGGCCGCGTACGGGTCGCTGCCGCGCCGGGCCGTGCGCCAGGCCGCTGCCAGGTCGTCGCCGTACTCGCGCGGCGGTTCCTCGCTCAGCAGGGCCACCACTTCGGCGGCGCGGCGGGCGCCGAGTTCGGGGGTGCTGTCCAGGAGGGCGCGGGCCAGGCGGGGGTGGAGGCCCAGGCGGGTCATGCGGCGGCCCCGGTCCGTGGCGCGGCCCGTCGTGTCGACCGCGCCGATGGCGCTCAGGGTGTCGCGTGCCGCGGCCATCGCCCCGGACGGCGGCCCGTCCAGCAGGGCCAGGCCGGAGGCGTCCGGGTCGCCCCAGCAGGCGGCCTGGAGTGCGAAGGCGGTCAGGTCGGCGACCGTGATCTCGGCCGCCGGGAAGCGGGGCAGCCGTGCCTCGTCGGCCTCCGCCCAGCAGCGGTACACCGTGCCGGGCGCCTCACGTCCGGCACGGCCCGCGCGCTGGCGGCCCGTCGCCAGGGAGGCCCGTACGGTGGTCAGCGCGCTCAGCCCGCGCGCGTGGTCGGTGCGCGGCTCGCGGGCCAGGCCCGCGTCCACCACGGTCCGTACGCCGGGCACGGTCAGGCTCGACTCGGCGACGGACGTCGCCAGGACCACCCGCCGCCCTCCCGTAGCGCCCGTACCACCCGTGGCGCCCGAGAGCGCCGCGTCCTGCACGGCCGCCGGGGCGCGGCCGTGCACTTGCAGTACCTGGGCGCCCAACTCCTTCTCCCCGCCCAGCAGTCCGGCGACCCGGGCGATCTCCCCGACGCCGGGCAGGAAGCACAGCACGTCCCCCTGCCGTTCCCGCAGGGCCCGCCGCACCACCCTGGCGACGTGGGCGAGCAGGGCCGGGTCCACGCGCATCCCGTGCGGCGGCCGCACCGGCCGTTCCGGGGGCGCCCACACCACCTGGACGGGGTGCGAGACCCCTTCGGCCTCCACCACGGGCGCGCCGCCGAGCAATCGCGCCCAGCCCTGCGCGTCGGTGGTCGCGGAGGCGGCGAGCAGCCGCAGTTCGGGGCGCAGTGCGGCGCGTACGTCCAGCAGGAACGCGGCGGCGGTGTCGGCGTCCAGGTGCCGCTCGTGGCACTCGTCGAGGACGACCGTGCCGACGCCGGCCAGTTCGGGGTCGCGTTGCAGCCGTTGCAGCAGGACACCGGTGGTGACGACTTCCACGGCCGTCCGGGGGCCGGCCCGCCGTTCCCCGCGCACGGTGAAGCCGACGCGGTCGCCGACGTCCTCGCCCAGCAGCCAGGCCATGCGCCGTGCCGCCGCCCGTGCCGCGATCCGGCGTGGTTCGGCGACCAGGACGCGGTGGGCGGGGCCGCCGGTGAGGAGGCCGGCGAGGGCGAGGGGGACGAGGGTGGTCTTGCCGGTGCCGGGCGGCGCGCACAGCACCGCCGTGCCGTGCCCGTCCAGGGCGCGGGTCAGCGCGGGCAGTACGGCCCGTACGGGCAGCCGGTCGAGGGCGTCGGTGCGGATCACACGGGCCAGTGTCGCCGCAGCAAGCCCGGCGGGCGCAATCCGGGTCGCCTACGGATCGGGTCGCTGCCCGCGTCGTGCGGCTCGCCTCAGTGGTCCCGTTCGCACACGAAGATCGCCGTGCCGGGGATGAGCCGGCCGCGCAGCGGGGACCAGCCGCCCCACTCCTGCCGGTTCCACTGCGGCCACTCCGGTTCGACGAGGTCGACCAGGCGGAAGCCCGCCGTGACCACGTCGCGCACCCGGTCGCCGAGCGTGCGGTGGTGCTCGACGTAGACGGCCCGGCCGTGCTCGTCCTGCTCCACGTAAGGGGTGCGGTCGAAGTAGGAGGCGGCCACGGTCAGGCCTTCCGGGCCCGGCTCGTCGGGCAGGGCCCAGCGGATGGGGTGGGTGACGGAGAAGACCCAGCGGCCGCCCGGCCGCAGTACCCGGCGTACCTCGCGCATCACCCGCACCGGGTCGGCGACGAAGGGCACGGCCCCGTAGGCGGAGCAGGCCAGGTCGAAGGAGCCGTCGGCGAAGGGCAGGGCGCCCGCGTCGGCCTGTACCAGGGGGAAGTCCGCGCCGATGCGCAGCGCGTGCTGCAGCTGGCGGTGCGAGACGTCGAGGGCCACGGGCCGGGCGCCCTGGGCGGCCAGCCAGCGGGAGCACTGCGCGGCGCCCGCGCCGATCTCCAGTACGTCGCGGCCGGCGAGCGCCGGGGCCGGGCCGAGGAGGCGGGCCTCGGCCTCGTCCAGTCCCTCCGGGCCCCAGACGAAGCGGTCGTCGCCGAGGAAGGCGCCGTGCTCGCTCTGGTACTCGTCCGCGTTGCGGTCCCACCAGCCGCGGCTGGCGCGGCTGCTCTCGGCTTCGCCCGTGGCGCGGCGGGTCGCTTCCGGCTCGTACTCTTGGATCATCTCGGCGGTCGTGCCCTCGGCAGTAGTGTTTCGTTGTCTACAGGGTCCGGGTCTGCGGGGTCCGGCAGGTCCGGCAGGTTCAGTGGTTGAGCCGTGTATGGACGGTTTCGTCCCGGGTGTGCGCCTTCGCGCATTGACCGTGCCCGGCTGCCCCCGTATGCTACAAGTTGCGCTGCGGGCCTGCGCGCCTCAGACGGAGCAGGCCGCGCTCGCACCTGTTGTATGTCCCCTCGGTTGTCGAGGCGCCCCCGGGTGTCTCCAAGGCTGTCCGGCTTCGGCAGTGCGATACGGGCTCTCGGCGTAGCAGTACCTACGACTTCAATGTCCGTACCGGAGCCCTTTCCCACATGACGAGCAGCACCGAGACCACCGCCACCACCCCTCAGGTTGCGGTCAACGACATCGGTAACGAGGAAGCCTTCCTCGCCGCGATCGACGAGACGATCAAGTACTTCAACGACGGCGACATCGTCGACGGCGTCATCGTGAAGGTCGACCGGGACGAGGTCCTGCTCGACATCGGTTACAAGACCGAGGGTGTCATCCCCTCCCGCGAGCTCTCGATCAAGCACGACGTCGACCCGAACGAGGTCGTCAAGGTCGGCGACGAGATCGAGGCCCTTGTTCTCCAGAAGGAGGACAAGGAAGGCCGCCTGATCCTCTCGAAGAAGCGCGCCCAGTACGAGCGTGCCTGGGGCACCATCGAGAAGATCAAGGAAGAGGACGGCATCGTCACCGGTACCGTCATCGAGGTCGTCAAGGGTGGTCTCATCCTCGACATCGGCCTCCGTGGCTTCCTGCCGGCCTCCCTGGTCGAGATGCGCCGCGTCCGCGACCTGCAGCCCTACGTGGGCAAGGAGCTCGAAGCCAAGATCATCGAGCTGGACAAGAACCGCAACAACGTGGTCCTGTCCCGCCGTGCCTGGCTGGAGCAGACCCAGAGCGAGGTCCGCCAGACCTTCCTCACCACCCTGCAGAAGGGCCAGGTGCGCTCCGGCGTCGTCTCCTCCATCGTCAACTTCGGTGCCTTCGTGGACCTGGGCGGCGTCGACGGTCTCGTCCACGTCTCCGAGCTGTCCTGGAAGCACATCGACCACCCCTCCGAGGTCGTCGAGGTCGGCCAGGAGGTCACGGTCGAGGTCCTGGACGTCGACATGGACCGCGAGCGCGTCTCCCTGTCGCTCAAGGCGACCCAGGAAGACCCGTGGCAGCAGTTCGCCCGCACCCACCAGATCGGCCAGGTCGTTCCGGGCAAGGTCACCAAGCTGGTGCCGTTCGGTGCGTTCGTCCGCGTCGACGAGGGCATCGAGGGTCTGGTCCACATCTCCGAGCTGGCCGAGCGCCACGTGGAGATCCCGGAGCAGGTCGTCCAGGTCAACGACGAGATCTTCGTCAAGGTCATCGACATCGACCTGGAGCGCCGCCGCATCAGCCTCTCGCTGAAGCAGGCCAACGAGTCCTTCGGCGCCGACCCGTCGGCCGTCGAGTTCGACCCGACCCTGTACGGCATGGCCGCGTCCTACGACGACCAGGGCAACTACATCTACCCCGAGGGCTTCGACCCCGAGGCCAACGACTGGCTGCCGGGCTACGAGAAGCAGCGCGAGGAGTGGGAGCGCCAGTACGCCGAGGCGCAGTCCCGCTTCGAGCAGCACCAGCAGCAGGTCATCAAGTCCCGCGAGGCGGACGCCGAGGCCGCGGCCGAGGCCGGTCAGGCCGCCCCGCAGGCCGGCCAGGCCGGCGGCGGTTCGTACTCCTCGGAGTCGGCCGACAACTCCGGCGCCCTGGCGTCGGACGAGGCGCTCGCCGCCCTCCGCGAGAAGCTGGCCGGCGGCCAGAGCTGACGCTCTGCCCCGACAGCTGACAGCTGACTGACGCGAGGCCCGTCCCCTCATCGAGGGGGCGGGCCTCGCTCATGTCCGGCGCGCTTCCCGCCCCGCGCGCCGGTACGGGAATGGCCGGGGCGGCAACGGACGTTCTCCCGTACGGAACACGAGGAGGAACGGTCACTGTGTTGGATCCGCAGGGTTTGTACGAATGGGAGCCGCAGGGGCTCGCCGTGGCCGACCTGGCCCTGGCCCAGGACACCGCGGGCCTGGTGATGCTCTACCACTTCGAGGGCTACATCGACGCGGGGGAGACCGGTGACCAGATCGTCGCGAAGCTCCTGGACACCCTGCCCCACCAGGTGGTGGCCCGCTTCGACCACGACCGGCTCATCGACTACCGGGCCCGCCGCCCCCTGCTGACGTTCCGCAAGGACCGCTGGAGCGCGTACGAGACCCCGGCCATCGAGCTGCGGCTCGTGCAGGACGCGACGGGCGCGCCCTTCCTGCTGCTGTCCGGACCCGAGCCGGATGTGGAGTGGGAGCGATTCGCCGCCGCCGTGCGGCAGTTGGCGGAGCGGCTGAAGGTGCGGCTGTCCGTCAACTTCCACGGCATCCCCATGGGCGTCCCGCACACCCGCCCCGTCGGCCTCACCCCGCACGGCAACCGCACCGACCTCACCCCGGGCCACCGCGGTGTCTTCGACGAGGCCCAGGTCCCCGGCAGCGCCGAGGCCCTGGTCGAATTCCGGCTCGCGGAGGCCGGGCACGACGTGCTGGGCATCGCCGCGCACGTCCCGCACTACGTGGCACGCTCCCCCTACCCGGACGCCGCCCTCGTCGCCCTGGAGGCCCTCACCGCCGCCACCGGGCTCGTCCTGCCGACCGCCGCGCACGCGCTGCGCACCGAGGCCCTGCGCACCCAGGAGGAGATCGAGCGGCAGATCGCCGAGGGCGACGAGGAACTCGTCTCGCTCGTCAGGGGACTTGAGCACCAGTACGACGCGGTGGCCGGGGCCGAGACCCGGGGCAACCTCGTCGCCGAGCCGGCCCAGCTGCCCTCCGCAGATGAACTCGGCGCCGAGTTCGAGCGCTTCCTCGCCGACCGGGAGGGCGAGGGCGGGCACTGACGGGGCGGCCGATACCGTGGGCCCATGCTGAGAGTGGGCCTCACGGGCGGAATCGGTGCCGGCAAGAGCGAGGTGTCACGGCTCCTCGCGTCCCACGGCGCGGTGATCGTGGACTCCGACAGGATCGCGCGCGAGGTGGTCGAGCCCGGCACCCCCGGACTGGCCGCCGTCGTCGCCGAGTTCGGCCCCGAGGTCCTCACCCCCGAGGGCTCCCTGGACCGGCCCCGGCTCGGCGGCATCGTCTTCGCCGACCCCGCCCGCCTCGCCGCCCTCAACGCCATCGTGCACCCGCTGGTGCGCGCCCGCTCCGCCGAACTGGAGGCGGCCGCGGCGCCGGACGCCGTCGTCGTCCACGACGTGCCGCTCCTCGCGGAGAACGGGCTCGCGCCGCTGTACGACCTCGTCGTGGTCGTCGACGCCACCACCGCCACCCGGCTCGACCGGCTCGTACGCGCCCGCGGCATGACCCCCGAGGACGCCCGCGCCCGGATGGCCGCCCAGGCGAGCCGCGAGGAACGCCTCGCCGTCGCCGACATCGTCATCGACAACGACGGCCCGCTCGCCGCCCTGGAGCGGCGGGTCGCCGAGGTGTGGGAGGAACTGGCGGAACGGGCCGCGCGCGGCCCCGCGACGGACGGGGCGCCGGCTCCGGAATAGCCCGCCGGGCGTCGGCGTTCCGACCCGCATCACACGGCTGCGGCCGTGCCGCGGCCGGGAGGCCGCGCAGCGACGGAAAGGCGGTACGACGTGCCCCGCATGACGCCCGAGACCCATGTCATCGACTTCCGGGCCGCCGAGACGCTCCTGGAGGCCCGGGACGCGCGCGGCGCGATCCGGCTCCTCGATTCGGTCATCGCCGCGCACCCCGAGAGCACCGCGGCCAGGCTGCTGCGCGCGCGTGCCTTCTTCGCCGCCGCCCAACTGCGGGCGGCCGAGCTGGAGTTCCAGACCGTCCTGGAGCGCGAGCCGACGAACGCCTACGCCCACTTCGCGCTGGGCCGCACCTACGAGCGGGCCGCGCGCCCGGCCGAGGCGCTGCGCCACTTCCGGATCGCGGCCGCCCTCGACCCGCGCCCGGACCATGTGGCGGCGGCCCGCTTCGAGGACAGGGATCACCAGGGCTGAGGTGCGCGGCAGCGGTCACCGCATCCGGTCCCCGCGGCGCTCGCGGACCGGCTCGTACGGCGGGATGTCCCGGCCCGGCTGGTAGTGCGGGCCCTGCCGGATGTGCCGGACGACCATCGCGAGATCCACCACGGTGATGGCGAACAGCACCCCGCAGGCGATCGCCCAGCCCGGGTGTCCGGCGAGCGCGAACAGTACGGTTCCGGCCACGGCCCACGCCAGCCCCCAGGAGGCCAGCGCGCACCGCAACCGCAGCGGGCTGCGCGCGGTCATCGGTTCATTGCCGGTCCGCAGGGGCATGGTGGCCTCCTGCTTCCAGGGTGCCACCGGTGCGGGGCCGTGGCCGGATCGGAACAGGGGCCGGATCAAGAACAGGGGCTGGATCAGAACAGCGGCTGGGGCAGTACGCCCTCCAGGGCCAGCAGGGCGCGCTTGGTCTCCAGCCCGCCGCCGAAGCCGCCCAGCCCGCCGCCGCTCTCGACGACGCGGTGGCAGGGGACCACGACGGGCAGCGGATTGCCGCCCATGGCCGCGCCCACGGCGCGGGCGGCGCCGGGTTCACCGACGCGGTCGGCGAGGTGCTGGTAGCCGACGACGGTCCCGTACGGCACGTGCGCGGCCAGCTCGCGCAGCACCCGGCGGGCGAACCCCGAGGACAGCGACCAGTCCAGGGGGACGGAGAAGACGGTGCGGCCCCCGGCGAAGTACTCGGTGAGCTGCTGCGAGGCGGCCGCCAGCACGTCGTGCGCGGGGGACGGGGCGGGCGAGGGGGCGCCGCCCAGGCGGCGGGCGAGCCGGTCCACGGCCGTCGCGGCCGTACGGGTGTCGGCGCCGAAGACGACCTGGAGCAGGCCGTCGGCGCTCGCCGCGAGGCCGAGCGGGCCGATGACACCGGTGCGCAGCACCGTCCAGGCCCAGGGCCGCTCCCCGGCGGCTCCACGGGGCCCGTCGTCCCTCGCGCCGGCCTCGTCCGGTACGTCCGTCACGTCTGTCGCAGAGTCCGTCACGGGCCCAGGGTAGGGCCGCTCCCACGGACCGTGATCTCCGGGTCGGGAGGTGATGTCAGTGGGTGGTCGTACGGTGGACCCATGCGGCCCGTTTCCCAGATCGAACGCAAGGTGGCGCCCTTCGAGGTCGTCAGCCCCTACCAGCCCAGCGGTGACCAGCCGACGGCCATCACCGAGCTGGAGCGGCGCATCCGCGCCGGCGAGAAGGACGTCGTCCTGCTCGGCGCGACCGGTACCGGCAAGTCCGCGACCACCGCGTGGATGATCGAGCGGCTGCAGCGGCCGACGCTCGTGATGGCGCCCAACAAGACGCTCGCCGCCCAGCTGGCGAGCGAGTTCCGCGAGCTGCTGCCGAACAACGCCGTCGAGTACTTCGTGTCGTACTACGACTACTACCAGCCCGAGGCCTACGTCCCGCAGTCGGACACCTACATCGAGAAGGACTCCTCGATCAACGAGGAGGTCGAGCGGCTGCGTCACTCCGCGACGAACTCGCTGCTGACGCGGCGCGACGTGATCGTGGTCGCCTCGGTGTCGTGCATCTACGGCCTGGGCACGCCGCAGGAGTACGTGGACCGCATGGTGCCGCTGAAGGTCGGCGAGGAGATCGACCGCGACCAGCTGCTGCGCCGCTTCGTGGAGATCCAGTACACGCGCAACGACCTGGCCTTCACGCGCGGCACCTTCCGGGTGCGCGGCGACACCATCGAGATCTTCCCGGTCTACGAGGAACTCGCCGTCCGTATCGAGATGTTCGGCGACGAGATCGAGGCGCTGTCGACCCTGCACCCGCTCACCGGCGAGGTCATCTCCGACGACCAGGAGCTCTACGTCTTCCCCGCCAGCCACTACATCGCCGGAGCCGAGCGGATGGAGCGGGCGATCGCGGGGATCGAGCGGGAGCTGGAGGAGCGGCTCGCCGTGCTGGAGAAGCAGGGCAAGCTGCTGGAGGCGCAGCGGCTGCGCATGCGCACCACCTACGACATCGAGATGATGCGGCAGGTCGGTTCCTGCTCCGGCATCGAGAACTACTCGCTGCACATGGACGGCCGTGAGCCCGGCTCCCCGCCCCACACCCTCCTCGACTACTTCCCCGAGGACTTCCTGCTCGTCATCGACGAGTCGCATGTGACCGTGCCGCAGATCGGCGCCATGTACGAGGGCGACGCCTCCCGCAAGCGCACGCTCGTCGAGCACGGCTTCCGGCTGCCCTCGGCCCTGGACAACAGGCCGCTGAAGTGGGAGGAGTTCACGAAGCGCATCGGGCAGACCGTCTACCTGTCCGCGACCCCCGGTCCGTACGAGCTCTCGCGCTCCGACGGCTTCGTCGAGCAGATCATCCGGCCCACCGGTCTCGTCGACCCGGAGGTCGTCGTCAAGCCCACCGACGGCCAGATCGACGACCTGGTGCACGAGATCCGTACGCGGGTGGAGCGTGACGAGCGCGTCCTGGTCACCACGCTGACGAAGAAGATGGCCGAGGATCTCACCGACTACTTCCTGGAGTTGGGCATCGCGGTGCGCTATCTGCACAGCGACGTCGACACGCTGCGGCGGGTGGAGCTGCTGCGGGAGCTGCGCGCGGGCGAGTTCGACGTGCTCGTCGGCATCAACCTGCTGCGCGAGGGCCTGGACCTGCCGGAGGTGTCCCTGGTCGCCATCCTCGATGCCGACAAGGAGGGCTTCCTGCGTTCGGGCACCTCCCTGATCCAGACGATCGGCCGCGCGGCGCGCAATGTCTCCGGCCAGGTCCATATGTACGCGGACAAGATCACCCCGGCCATGGAGAAGGCCATCGAGGAGACCAACCGCCGCCGCGAGAAGCAGATCGCGTACAACAAGGAGCGCGGTATCGATCCGCAGCCGCTGCGCAAGAAGATCGGCGACATCGTGGCCGACATCGTGCGCGAGGAGCTCGACACGGAGGAGCTGCTGGGCACGGGCTACCGCAAGTCCGACAAGGGCAAGGGCGCGGCCGCCAAGGGCAGGGCGCCGGTTCCGGCGGCCGGGAAGGCCGGGGCCGGTGCCAAGGGCGGCAGGAAGAAGGCCAAGGCCGAGCCGGTGGAGGCGACGGACCGGCCCGCGGCACAGCTCGCCGAGCTCATCGAGGAGATGACCGACCGGATGCGGGCCGCGGCGGCGGAGCTGCAGTTCGAGGTCGCGGCGCGACTGCGCGACGAGGTGGGCGAGCTGAAGACGGAACTGCGGCAGATGAAGGAGGCGGGCCTGACCTGAGGGGCGCGTGCCGGCGGGGGGCGGGGGCGGCCGTGCCGGACACGGCTGCCGGCCTCGCGGCCAGCGGTGGGCTTCTCGGGGTTGGTGGCCGGGCGCGCCGCGCCGGGGCCGTGGGCGTGCGTCAGGTGGATGTCTCCGGGGGGTGGTGGCCGCGCCCCGCGCGGCGGTTCGCTGTGCCCGTGGGCGCGCAGGGCCCGAGGGGCGCGTGCCCGGGAAGCCCCTGTCGGGCCGGACGGCAAGCCGTGGCCGCGTGCGGGGCGCCCGTCCTCACCCTGGGTGACTTGGCGGTATCTTTACCTTTCTGTGGGGCCTCCTGTACCGTTCTGGGTTCGCTCGGAAAGCTGCCGGAGGAACACGTGGACGTCTCCTTGACCCTGTGGGGCCTGACCATCCTCGGTCTGTGCGCCCTCGTCGCCGCCGACTTCTTCATCGGCGGCCGCAAGCCGCACGAGGTCTCCGTCAAGGAGGCGGGCATCTGGACGGCGGTCTGGGTGGCCCTGGCCGGGCTGTTCGGGCTCGGGCTGCTGGTCTTCGGCGGCGGCGGGCCCGCCACCGAGTTCTTCGCGGGATTCATCACCGAGAAGTCGCTCAGCGTCGACAACCTCTTCGTCTTCGTGCTGATCATGGCGAAGTTCTCGGTGCCGGCGGCCTACCAGCAGCGGGTCCTGATGGTCGGCGTGCTCATCGCGCTCGTCCTGCGGGCCATCTTCATCGGCGCGGGCGCCGCGATCATCGCCAACTTCTCCTGGATCTTCTACCTGTTCGGGGCCTTCCTCGTCTGGACGGCCTGGAAGCTCATCCAGGAGGCCCGCTCCGGGGAATCGGAAGAGGAGTTCGAGGAGAACCGCTTCCTGAAGGCGGTCGAGCGGCGCTTCCCCTCGAC
The DNA here is from genome assembly GCF_042656465.1 of Streptomyces gamaensis. Taxonomy (NCBI): domain Bacteria; kingdom Bacillati; phylum Actinomycetota; class Actinomycetes; order Kitasatosporales; family Streptomycetaceae; genus Streptomyces; species Streptomyces gamaensis. The sequence continues at coordinate 37,794 of NZ_JBHSPB010000015.1, read as the reverse complement.
CGACCGCTACCACGGCACCGCGCTGTTCGTCGTCGAGAACGGGCGGCGGCTGATGACCCCGATGCTGATCGTCATGCTCGCGATCGGCACCACCGACGTGCTCTTCGCGCTCGACTCCATCCCCGCGATCTTCGGCCTGACCCAGGACCCGTACATCGTCTTCACCGCCAACGCGTTCGCGCTCATGGGTCTGCGCCAGCTGTACTTCCTGATCGGCGGGCTGCTGGAGAAGCTCGTGCACCTCTCCTACGGGCTGTCGGTCATCCTCGGCTTCATCGGCGTCAAGCTCGTGCTGCACGCGCTGCACGAGAGCGGGGTGGCCGTGCCCGAGATCAGCATCCCGGTCTCGCTGGGTGTCATCTGCGCGGTGCTGGCCGTCACGACGTTCACGAGCCTGCGGGCCGCCCGGCGGCAGACGGCCGCCGGGCAGGCGGGCGGCGACGGCGCGGCCTCGGCGGCCGGTGCCGTCGCGGACCGGGACGGCGCGGGCGTCTGACCGTATCGGGCGTCCCGGGGCCGCTGACGGGACCGTGAGCGGCTCAGGAGGCTGCGTGCGCGCGTCCCTTCCTCAGCCCGTCGACCGGCCCGTACGGGCCTACGCGGGCGCCCCGTCGGCGGGTGCCGGCTGCGGGGCCGCCGGGGGCCCGGTTTCCGGGAGGAATGCGAAGCAGCCGAGGCTGAGGAGTGCCACGGCGGTCAGGAAGACGGCCATGCCCCACGGCGGCCCGTCGCCCCGGGAGAGCGCTGTCGCGACGAGCGGGGTGACCGCGCCGCCCAGGACGCCCGCCAGGTTGTAGCCGACGGCCGCACCGGTGCAGCGCACCCGGGGCGCGTACAGCTCCGGCAGATACGCCGCGATCACGGCGAACTCGGCCGAGGAGGCCAGGCCCGCGCCCAGGAAGCCCAGCAGCATCGGCAGAGGGCGTCCGGTGTGCAGCAGGGCGGCCAGCGGGACCGTCCACAGGGCGATGGCCGCGCAGGCCGCCAGGCACAGCGGACGGCGCCCCACGCGGTCGCCCAGCAGCGCGAACAGCGGCGTGGCCGCGCCCGTCACACAGACCATCGTCATGACGCAGCCGAGCATGACCGTGCGGTCGACCCCGAGCCGCTCGGTGCCGTACGACAGCGCCCACGTGGTGACCGTGTAGAACACGGAATACGCCACCGAGAGCCCGCCGGCGGTGAGCAGGACGAGCCGCCAGTGGTCGCGGACGACCTCGGCGAACGGCAGGGAGGCGGTGCCGCGCGCCGCCAGCTCGCGGAAGTCGGGGGTCTCGGCGAGCCGGGCCCGCAGCAGCAGCCCGGCCGCGACCAGCGGTGCGGCGCACCAGAACGGCACCCGCCAGCCCCAGGAGAGGAACTGCCGCTCGTCGAGGCCGGCGGACAGGGCGAGGGTGATGCCGTTGGCCAGCAGGAAGCCCACGTACGGCCCGAGCTGCGGCAGGCTCGACCACAGGGCGCGGCGGTGGGCGGGCGCGTGCTCGACGGTCAGCAGTACCGCGCCGCCCCACTCGCCGCCCAGTCCCAGCCCCTGGACGAAGCGCAGGAGCAGCAGCAGGACGGGCGCGGCGGGGCCGATGCGCGCGTACGTGGGCACCAGGCCGACCGCGACGGTCGCGAGCCCGGTCAGCAGCAGGGAGAGGACGAGGACCGGCCGTCGGCCGTGCCGGTCGCCGAGGTGGCCGAAGAGCACCGATCCCAGCGGCCGCGCGAGGAAGCCCGCGCCGAAGGTGCCGAAGGCGGCGAGGGTGCCCGTCAGGGGGGAGGCGGTGGGGAAGAAGAGCGGGCCGACGACGAGCGCCGCCGCGGTGCCGTAGACGAAGAAGTCGTAGAACTCGATGGCGGTCCCGGCCATGGCGGCCGACGCCAGCCGGAACATGCCCGGGGGACGGCCGGTTTGCGCGTCATGTCGCTGCATGCACTGCCCAACTTCCGTTGGGCGCGGTCGGATACGGGCGCTCCTTGGAACCGGCCACTCATGCGCGTGTGCGGGGAGGGAGGGGTGTGGCGCAGCATGCTTGAGATGCTTCACTTTTCGGCCAGTCCACGAGCTCCACTTCGGTCGGCTCTGTGGCGGAGGGGAATGAGATTGCCGCATGAGGAACGCGAGTTGCGTCCGGAAACATCCCGGTTACACGGCGCACCGCAGGGCAGGATGCTCCCTGGCAGCGCTCAAGGGTCCCCAGTCGACCAGGGAGGGCAAATGACAGCAGTGGAAAAGAAGTTCGTCCGCCTGCTCCATCAAGCCGACGAGCGGGCCAGGGAAGAGTATCCGGAAGCCCGCTTCCTTTTCGCGGACGGGCGGACTCCCAATGGCACGTCGGCGAATGTCGACGACTTCGGCATGTGGCGGTTCGCTTTCGCCGTCGAGGAAGGAACCATCTTCCTCGCAAACGAGAAGCCCTGGGATCCGTCCTTCGTCGTCGAGTTCGTCCCGCAGCACATGATCGGCGCCCGGGGGATCCCCGTCCCGTCCGTGCAGATGGACATCACTGACGCCGACCGGCTCATCAGGGACACGGGCTACAAGGGGCCGTACAGCGCACTGCACATCAACTGGCCCCTCGCGCCGCTCGTGACCGAGCCGCACTACACCTTCCAGACCCCCAACGCGGGGTACTGGTCCATCGGTGTCTACACCGGAAAGATCTCGCACCACAGCTGACCGCGTCGCGGCAGACGGCTCCGGGCCTTCGAGGCCCGGAGCCGTCCGCGTATCCGGGTCCGCGCTGCCGCGCGGCCCCTGGATCACCAGCCGCGTGCGCGCCACTCCGCGAGGTGCGGGCGCTCCGCGCCCAGCGTGGTGTCGGCGCCGTGGCCGGGGTAGACCCAGGTCTCGTCGGGGAGTTGGCCGAAGAGCTTGCTCTCGACGCCGTCGAGGAGACTGGTGAACGCCTCGGGGTCGTCGTGGGTGTTGCCGACGCCGCCGGGGAAGAGGCAGTCGCCGGTGAAGAGATGGGGGTGGCCGTGCGGGTCGTCGTAGACCAGGGCGATGCTGCCCGGGGTGTGGCCCACCAGGTGGCGGGCGACCAGCTCGACGCGGCCGACGCGGATGACGTCGCCGTCCTCCACGGGCACGTCGGTGGGCACCGGGATGCCCTCGGCGTCGTACCGGCCCGCGTAGGTGCGGGCGCCGGTCGCGTCCACGACCTCGCGCAGCGCGCCCCAGTGGTCGCCGTGCCGGTGCGTGGTGACGACGGACGCGATGCCGCTGTCCCCGATCAGGGTGAGCAGGGTGTGCGGCTCGGCGGCGGCGTCGATGAGCAACTGCTCGTCCGTCGCGCGACAGCGCAGCAGATAGGCGTTGTTGTTCATCGGGCCGACCGCGACCTTCGAGATCATGAGGTCGGTCAGCTCGTGCACGTCCGCCGGGCCGCCGACCGTCACTGCTCCGGTGTAAGTCATGGGATCAAGCCTAGTTCTAGAAGGGCGGCAGGGTGGGGACGGGGGCCCCGCCCGCGTCCAGGGCGCGGGGTGCCCGCCGGCCGGTGAGCCAGCCCAGGAGGTCGGGGGCGGGGCCGGTGACGGTGAGCGCGGTGCCCCGCGCGGCGCCCGTGTGCCAGGCGTGGCCGTCGTCGGCGACGATCTCGATGGCCGGGAGGTCGTCGCGGCCCGCGAAGCGCTGGGCGAGGAAGGCGATCTCCCGGTCGGTGAACTCCCCGGGCAGGTCTTCGAGTTCGTAGCCGATATCAAGGTCGACATGATGGATTTCGACCTCGGTCCACCGGCGCAGGGGGACGCGTGCGGCGGTGTCGGTGACGCCGTTGCGCAGGACGACGGTGCGCGACCAGTCGGTGATCCCGTCGGCGGCCCGCTGCAGCCGGGCCGCGCCCTCGCGGAGGTCGGCGAGCTGGACGGCGAGCGGGCGCGGGGCGTCGCGCTGGATGTCGGCGTCGCGGGCCTCGGCGGAGGCGTACATGGGGCGGCCGGTCAGTACGTTGACGAGGGCGTCCGCGTTGCGGGCGAGGTGGGCCAGGATGTGGCCACGCGTCCAGCCCGGCAGCCGGGAGGGGGCGGCGAGCGCGGCGTCGTCCAGGGAGGCGGCCGCGCTGAGCAGTCGGCTGGTCGCTTCACGTACAGAGGCCAGGTCGTGCACATGATCCGTCATGCGGCCGACGATAGTGCCGCCACTCGTGCGGGTGAAGGTGGTGGACTTCCACCCTAAATCGAATGTGCGTGCTATAGGCTCGGTCCGGAAGCGGATCCGACGTTCACTCGCCGCCCCCCATACCCTGGGTCGGGGGCGCGGTGCGCGCCGTGGCGATCCTCGCCGGCGAACCGCTCTCACAGCCTCAGGAAATCCCGCAGTCCCGAAGGACCCGTTCTCCCCTTGCGAGACCCGTTCCCAGGACTCTCACGAAAGGTGCCGACCGGCGTGGCTGACCGTCTCATCGTCCGTGGCGCTCGCGAGCACAACCTCAAGAACGTCTCGCTCGACCTTCCCCGTGACGCGCTCATCGTCTTCACGGGGCTCTCGGGTTCGGGCAAGTCGTCCCTCGCGTTCGACACGATCTTCGCGGAGGGGCAGCGCCGGTACGTCGAGTCGCTCTCCTCCTACGCGCGCCAGTTCCTCGGCCAGATGGACAAGCCGGACGTGGACTTCATCGAGGGCCTGTCCCCGGCGGTGTCCATCGACCAGAAGTCGACCTCGCGCAACCCGCGCTCCACGGTCGGCACCATCACCGAGGTCTACGACTACCTCCGGCTGCTGTTCGCCCGTATCGGCAAGCCGCACTGCCCCCAGTGCGCCCGCCCGATCACCCGGCAGTCCCCGCAGGCCATCGTCGACAAGGTGCTGGAGCTGCCCGAGGGCAGCCGCTTCCAGGTGCTCTCGCCGCTCGTGCGCGAGCGCAAGGGCGAGTTCGTCGATCTCTTCTCCGACCTCCAGACCAAGGGCTACAGCCGGGCCCGCGTCGACGGGCGGACGATCCAGCTCGCCGAGCCGCCGAAGCTCAAGAAGCAGGAGAAGCACACCATCGAGGTGGTCGTCGACCGCCTCACCGTCAAGGACAGCGCCAAGCGCCGCCTGACCGACTCCGTCGAGACCGCGCTCGGCCTGTCCGGCGGCATGGTCGTCCTCGACTTCGTCGACCTCCCCGAGGACGACCCCGAGCGCGAGCGGATGTACTCGGAGCACCTGTACTGCCCGTACGACGACCTGTCCTTCGAGGAGCTGGAGCCGCGCTCGTTCTCCTTCAACTCCCCCTTCGGCGCCTGCCCCGAGTGCACCGGTATCGGCACGCGCATGGAGGTCGACCCCGAGCTGATCGTCCCCGACCCGGAGAAGTCCCTCGACGAGGGCGCCATCAGCCCCTGGTCGCACGGCCACACCAAGGACTACTTCGGCCGCCTCGTCGACGCCCTCGCCGGCGAGCTCGGCTTCCGCACGGACATCCCCTGGGCCGGACTGCCGCAGCGCGCGAAAAAGGCGCTCCTCAATGGTCACAAGACGCAGATCGAGGTGCGCTACCGCAACCGCTACGGGCGTGAGCGCGCCTACACCACCGCCTTCGAGGGCGCCGTGCCCTTCGTCAAGCGCCGCCACTCCGAGGCCGAGAGCGACGCCGGCCGCGAGCGCTTCGAGGGCTATATGCGCGAGGTGCACTGCCCGGCCTGCGAGGGCACCCGGCTCAAGCCGATCGTCCTCGCCGTGACCGTGCAGGGGAAGTCCATCGCCGAGGTCGCCGCGATGTCGATCAGCGAATGCGCCGACTTCCTGCGGGAGATGACCCTCACCGGCCGCGAGAAGAAGATCGCCGAGCGGGTGCTGAAGGAGGTCAACGAGCGGCTGCGCTTCCTCGTCGACGTCGGCCTGGACTACCTCTCCCTCAACCGCGCCGCCGGCACCCTCTCCGGCGGCGAGGCCCAGCGCATCCGCCTCGCCACCCAGATCGGCTCCGGTCTGGTGGGCGTGCTGTACGTGCTGGACGAGCCCTCCATCGGCCTGCACCAGCGTGACAACCACCGCCTCATCGAGACGCTGGTGCGCCTGCGGGACATGGGCAACACCCTCATCGTCGTCGAGCACGACGAGGACACCATCAAGGTCGCCGACTGGGTCGTCGACATCGGCCCCGGCGCGGGCGAGCACGGCGGCAAGGTCGTCCACAGCGGCCCGTTGAAGGAGCTGCTGCGCAACAAGGACTCGGTCACCGGGCACTACCTCGCGGGCAAGAAGTCCATCGCCACCCCGGACGTGCGCCGCCCCGTCGACCCCAAGCGGCAGCTGACCGTGCGCGGCGCCCGCGAGAACAACCTGCGCGACATCGACGTCGCCTTCCCCCTCGGTGTCCTCACCGCCGTCACCGGCGTCTCCGGCTCGGGCAAGTCGACCCTCGTCAACGACATCCTCTACACGCACCTCGCCCGTGAGCTCAACGGCGCCAAGGCCGTTCCCGGTCGGCACACGCGCGTGGACGGCGACGACCTCGTCGACAAGGTCGTGCACGTCGACCAGTCGCCCATCGGCCGCACCCCCCGCTCCAACCCGGCCACCTACACCGGCGTCTTCGACCACGTCCGCAAGCTCTTCGCGGAGACCATGGAAGCGAAGGTCCGCGGCTATCTGCCCGGCCGCTTCTCCTTCAACGTCAAGGGCGGCCGCTGCGAGAACTGCTCCGGCGACGGCACCATCAAGATCGAGATGAACTTCCTGCCGGACGTGTACGTGCCGTGCGAGGTCTGCCACGGGGCGCGCTACAACCGGGAGACCCTGGAGGTCCACTACAAGGGCAAGTCCATCGCCGAGGTACTGGACATGCCCATCGAGGAGGCCCTCTCCTTCTTCGAGGCCGTGCCCACCATCGCCCGCCACCTGCGCACCCTGCACGAGGTCGGCCTCGGCTACGTCCGCCTCGGACAGCCCGCGCCCACCCTCTCCGGCGGCGAGGCCCAGCGCGTCAAGCTCGCCAGCGAGCTGCAGAAGCGCTCCACCGGGCGCACGGTCTACGTCCTGGACGAGCCCACCACCGGGCTGCACTTCGAGGACATCAGCAAGCTGATCTCCGTGCTGTCCGGGCTCGTCGACAAGGGCAACAGCGTCATCGTCATCGAGCACAACCTCGACGTCATCAAGACCGCCGACTGGGTCGTCGACATGGGCCCCGAAGGCGGCTCCGGCGGCGGCCTCGTCATCGCCGAGGGCACCCCGGAGGACGTCGCCTCCGAGCCGTCCAGCCACACCGGCAAGTTCCTGCGGGAGCTGCTGGGGGACCGGGTGAGCGACTGCCCGGCGGCCAGTGCGAAGAAGAAGACGGTGGCGGCGCGGAAGTCTCCGGCGAAGAGGACGGTTTCGGCGAAGGCCGGTTCCACCGGTTCCGCTTCGGCGAAGAAGGCCGCTTCCGCGAAGAAGGCGGCTCCGGCGAAGAAGACGGCTTCGCGGGCGCGGAAGAGCTGACGGCTCGATTCGGCGGGGCCGGGGGAGCGGTGTGCTTTCCCGGCCCCGTTGCCGCTGTCCCCGGGTCCCGGTGGACCGGGACCCGGTGGGTCCTGCCGCCTTCTTGTAAAGAACGTGGGGTAAGTACCAAGCCCTTCCAGCCCTGTTGGAACCTCAGGTGACGGGGCCGCCGATGCCGTCCGCGTCGCCACTTCGTTCTGGAGCAGTGTGAACCGCCGCGACTTCCTGACCGGATCGAGCTTCGCGCTCTCCGCGTGCACCACCCCCGTCACCCGCTGGCTCGTCACCCCCGCCGACGGCACCGCCCATCACTGCGGCCTGGCGCAGGTCGGCCGCCTTGATCTGGACGAACTGCGAGACGCCGCCGATGAGGCCCGCCGCTGGGACTCCAAATACGGCGGCGGGAACTGGCGGGCCAACTCCGTCACCACCTGCTTGGAACACCGGGCCGCCCCGCTGCTGCAAGGATCGTTCTCCGACGAGGTCGGCCGCGAGCTGTTCTCCGTCACCGCCGAGCTCTCCCGCCTCGCCGGCTGGACGGCCTTCGACGTCGGCCAACACGAGGTCGCCCAGCGGCACTTCATCCAGGCCCTCTGCCTCGCCCGGGCTGGCGGGGACGTCCAGCTCGGCTGCTATGTCCTGACGACCATGGCCATGCAGGCTCTCATGCGCGGGTTCGCAGAGGAGGCCATCGACATGGCCCAAGGCGCCTTCGAACGGCCAAACACGACGCGGTGCCCCGGGTGCTGGCCTTCACCAAGCTCATCGAAGCCCGCGCTCACGCGCGAACCTCCGATGCCCGTGCCGCCTCCAGGGCCCGGGCCGCCTCTGAAGGGCTCCTCGAACGGACCCGCGAGGACAGCGGCGACGAGCCGGGGTGGATCGACTTCTATCATCACGCGCGGCTCTCGGCCGACGCCGCCGAGGTCTTCCGCGACGTGAAGAACCCCAAGGCCGCCCTGGCCTGGAACCAGCAGGCCGTCGCCATGCAGCCCGGGGTCTTCACCCGCTCCGTCGGCATGCGGCTGGCGATCGTGGGGACCGCCCACCTCCAGGCCCGCGACCTCGACCACGGCCTGGAGCTCGGCAACCGCTCCGTCGCCATCCTCGCCCGCGTGAAATCGGCCCGCGCGCTGGACTACGTGCGCGAGTTCAACGCCGCCCTGGCCCCCTGGCGACGCGAGCCGGCCGTCCGCGAGTTCCTCCACCGGACCCGCGAGAACCTCGGGATCACCGTTGGGCGCGGTTCTTCTCAAGTGACGGTGTTGATCAGGCCGTGCGATGTCAGAGTGGGGCGAGAAGCATAAGGATCTCGTCGCGGTTGTCGCCTGGGGCAAGACGGAGGGCCTGGGGCCAGCGGCCTATCTCTTTCCAGCCTAGCCGTCCGTAGAATTTCTCAAGGCCCATGCCGCTGCGGGCGGCGAGGTGGAGTTGTTCCAGGCCCATCTCGTCGCGGGCGATCGTGCGAACTTCGTTCATGAGCGCCACTCCGAAGCCCTGTCCCCGCAGTGCGGGGCGGGTCTGGACATGGTGGAGCGTGCCCCAGTGCGCGGTGAGTTCAAAAGGATCCCGGCGGACGTTGAGCCAGCCGACGAGTTCCCTCTGGACCGAGGCCGTGAGCAAGCGACTGGTTTCGGGGGCGAGGGAATGGACGATCCTGTCCACCGCCGGGGCCGCTTGCCCGTCGTCGATAGGAGGAAAGGGGAAGCCTGCCGCTCCTCCGGCGTTGGTGACCTCCACCCAGCATTCGGCAAGCCGTTGCCTCACCTGGGGTGTGACCTGGTGGGGTGCCGTGAACTGCTGAAGGAGAAGGCCACTGTCGGTCATCTCGGGATCATCGCATGGAAGGGTGGGGAGAGTTTGTTCCGGGAGAAGGCCGTTTTCATGGCTGCTCCTGCTACCGGCTCGTCCTCCGGCGTCATCTCGGCCAGCACTCGTCGACCGTCTCGCGCGCGATCCGCAACCGTTCCAGGCTTCCCCGGGCCTCCTCAAGTCGGCCGTTCAAGTCGGCGAGCTCGGCCTCCAGTTCCTCCCCCCCGCCTGAGCGGACGCTTCCCGAATCTCCAGCTCCTCGAACAACGAGCCCATCCGCCACCCCCTCTACCACCACGGTAGAGGTGAGCAGTCCCGCCCACAGCCCCGGACAGCGCCCTCCCAGGGGCAGCCCCTCCCTTGTTGCCCGGGGAGCCTTGCCAGTGGTCTGGTGCACGATCAAGATGCCCCCACATATAGGGCCCAGCCTGTCCTACTTCCCTAATACCGTCCTTCCATGAGCCATGAAGACACGTCAGCATTGACGTTCCGTTATTCGGCTGTCACATTCGACTGCCCCGACCCTGCCGAGCTGGCCCACTTCTACGGAGAAGCCCTCGGTATGCCCGTAGCCTTCTCCACCGACGACTTCGTCCTGCTCAGCCAGGACGGCGCCGCCGGACTGGGATTCAACCGGCTTGCTGACTACCGCCGTCCCACCTGGCCGGACCCTTCCCAGGAAAAGCAGGCCCATATAGAACTAGGCGTCGACGATCTGGACGCCGCTCAGGCTCGCCTGCTCGCTCTGGGGGCCGTCAAGCCCGAATTCCAGCCGGACCCCGACAGATGGCGGGTCCTGCTGGACCCCGCAGGCCACCCGTTCTGCATCACCACCCTGGTCTGAGCACAAGCTGCAAGCCGATCACCGCCACGACTGCGTGGCCCCGGGCAGGGCAGCGAACTCGCAGCTGTCCCGCCCAGGGCGGAGCCATTGACGTCCATCCCTCTCTTCGGGGATGCGGAAGAGCTGATCGCCAAATGAGGGTGACGAGTCGTCTGTTCCTCCGCCCACCTCCGACCAGGCGGGCTACAGCTTGACCGCCCGACCACGATCTTCCCTCGAAACGAACCGCACCCATCGCCGTTTAGCTGCTCAGACGCGGAGCAACGGTCACGGGACCCGGGTGCGCCCGTGGGGCCCCGGTGCGGTCGGCTGCGGCAGGGTCATGACTGCCTTACGCGGTGGGGCGTCGCCCAGTGCGTCGTGAACTGTTCGCGGATGCGGGCCGCTGCCTGTCAGGCATCCGTCACTGCGGCCTGGGCCTCCTCGCGAACCGCCAGGCAATCGTCCATGGCCTCACGCCATTTCGGGTCATGGCGGTCCAGGGTGTTCGCGGCGTCCAGGGCCGCCCGGTAGCGGGCCGCCAGGCGGGGAAGGCGCTCGATCTCGATTTCTGTTGCCCATTTGACCTGGAAGAGGCGGATGGGGCGGAACGAGCCGTGCTGGGTGGCCGAGGTGAACGCCAGGTCGCGGTCCGCCTGGAACTCGGCCAGTCGAGAAGGGGCGACACGAGCGAGTGCGGCACGTAGCTCGGGGAAAGCCATCTCCGGCCGTGGGATCAGCTCGGGAGAGGGCTCGTGATGCTGCGCGGTCATGGCTCCTCGGCTCCTCTGGTCATGCAGCGCATTCCGGCCAAGGTCGGTTCAAGGTACCCGGGTCGGTACCGGGTCGAGGGGACCGGGACCCGGTGGACCGGGAACCGGTGGGCCCCGACGCCTTCTTGTAAAGAACTGGGGGTAAGTACCAAGCCCTTCCAGCCCTGTTGGAACCTCAGGTGACGGGGGCGTCGTCTTTGGGGCCGGTCTCACTCCATCGGGTGAGGCGGCGAAGTACGCGGGATGCGGGGCGAGTTGCGTGTGTACGTTCGCGACAAGAACCCCATACACGCAGACGGCCCCCGACAGGACTGCCATCCTGGCCGAGGGCCTGATCATCAAGGAAGTCGGACCTTCCCAATGACTGAGACCCAGCCTATCGCCCAGGCGTCCGCCCGCTCCAGCTCATCCACCGTCCCGCGACGCGGGGTCACCCATGTCCGTCACCGCCACACCGAGCGTTTCACGGTCGTCGGCAATCACCTGGCGCTGCACGGTTCGCTGTCGCTGGTCGCGCGCGGCCTGGCGGTGTACATCCAGGCCCTCCCGGACGGCGCGAGGATCGGTATCAAGCAGCTGGTGGAGGTCTTCCCGGAGGGCGCGACCGTGATCGGCCGCGCGCTCAACGAGCTGGAGGCGGCCGGGTACTTGCTGCGGAAGCGGGTGCGGGGGAAGGACGGGCGGGTGCGGACGCGGACGACGTGGTACGAGCACCCGGGGGCGCGGTGGGGGATGGCGCCGGGTGGCCCGGCGGTTCCGGACGGTACGGGCCGTAATCCTGCGGACGGGCCGGGGCACCCGGAACCGCAGCTGCCGACACGTACGGACCGTACCCCCGCGAACGTACCGGCGGCCCCCGCCCCCGCCCCCACCCGGAAGGCCCCCGAACTCCCGCCCGTGGACCAGGAACCCGTGGACCAGGAGGCGGCCGACCTCCTGGCCTCCCTCCGCCGCCGCGACCCGCGCCTGCTGCTCTCCGGGCGGGACATCCGGCGCATGGCCCCGCTCGTCCGGACCTGGCTGGACCGGGGTATCGGCCCGCACCAGCTCAGGCACACCCTGACCCGCGAACTCCCGGCGGAGGGCCTGAAATGGCCCGCCAGAATCCTCACCCACCGCCTCACCGACTGGCTCCCGCCCGCCCTGCCCGCATCCGCACCGGCCGCACCGAAGCCGGAGCCCGTACGCCCCCACCCCCTGCGCAACTGCGACGGCTGCGACCGCGCGTTCCGAGCACCCCACCCCGGACTGTGCCGGGACTGCCGCGAAGCAGCGGCGTGAGTCGGCCTGGGCATCACGTGCGGTGCGTATGCGCCCAGTGCCGGCCGAAATCGCGCTGCGTACGGGCGTACGCGGCCCAGTCACGGCAGGCGGCGGCCCGGTCCCGTAGGTCCGCGAGCCGCCCGCACTCGGTACACGAATCCACTTCACTGCGGGCGATGACCGTAGCCCCGCCCGAGTGCGGCACCGGAACGCTCACGGGCACACCTCCCGTACGTGCTGCTGTCGCTCGTCCTCGATCGCGAACGCGTCCCGCATCCGCCCGTCCCGGATCGCCATGGTCCGCGCCATGCTCAGCCGCGCACACCGCAGGCACCAGTGCGTCTCCTCCTCCTGCTCCGTCACCGGCTGCCCCGCCGGCTCCCGGCATTGCCCTCCGCCACCCGGGCACTCAGCAACTCCCGCTCGGTGAGCGGTTCGAGCGCGGACGGCTGAGCGGTCCACTCAATGCCGCCGCGCACGGGTCGGAGGGCGTAGCCGTTGCCTTCTCTGGCCATCACCTGGCCGAGGCGATTGGCCTCCGTGTCGCGCACGATCTCACCGATTTCCGGGGTGTGCATCGAACCTCCATCGAACGTGTCCCGCTCATGCGGAACGGGCAACTACCGTGTGTGCCAGCTCACTTTGGCGACGGAGCGGTGCACTCGGGAGTGCCTGTGGTCCAGCCAATGACATAGTCAGATGCCGCGTACACGGAGTTGCCCGATGCCCCCTGCCAAGGAACTCGACCCGTCCGCGTCCCCGCAGGCCCTGTACGGGGCGGAACTGCGGCACCTGCGGGAGACGGCGGGGCTGTCGCAGACCGACCTGGGCAAACTGGTGCTGTGCAGCGGGGCGTTCATCGGCCAGCTGGAGGCCGGGACACGGCGGATGCCGCCGGATCTGGCGCAGCGGCTTGATGTCGGACTGGGTACGAACGGGTTCTTCGAACGGCACTGCGGAGCGATGCGGAAGTCCAAGCATGCGGATTACTTCGCAGAGGCGGCCGAGCTGGAGCCGTATGCCAAGTCCATCTGCACCTACGCCCAGACGTTCGTGCCCGGCCTGCTCCAGACAGAAGAGTACGCAAGAGCAGTCACCAGTGCCGCTATGCCAGTAGCTCCCATTGCCCAGGTTGATCGACTGGTTTCCGGGAGACTTGAGCGGGCTCGCATCCTTGACCATCCAACAACGCCCTCGTTTTGGGCGATTCTGGATGAGAATGTGCTCCGACGGTGCGTCGGTGGACCAGCAACCATGGCCGGACAGCTCATGCACATTGCCGAAACCGTACGCCGTCGACGCGTGCTCATCCAGGTGTTGCCACTTGCGGCAGGAGCCCACGCGCTCATGGGTGGCATGGCCACGGTCATGGCGTTCCCCGATGACGCCCCAGTGGTCTACACCGAGGGGCAGCACACAGGACAACTGTTGGATGATCCGGCGCTAGTCGCCCGGTACATGGAATCCTACGATCTTGTACGGGCCGCCGCACTGCCACCTGAGGCGTCCCTGGCCTTGATCGAGTCCACGGCGGAGGACTACACGCATGCGAACGACGCTTGAACAGCATCGTGGTACGTGGCGTAAGAGCAGTCACAGCAACGGCACCGGCGGCGAATGCGTAGAGATGTGGCGCAAAAGCAGCCACAGCGGTGGCGCTGGCGGCAGTTGCCTGGAAGTCGCCGACCACATAACCGGAACCGCCCCTGCCCCCGCCACTGTCCCCGTCCGCGACAGCAAACGTACCCCCCACGGCCCCGTACTCATACCCAGGGCGCCGGCCTGGACCGCCTTCATCACCGCGATCCGGACCGGCGCCCTCTGAACCACTCTCGCCCCAAGCCCGCATCGAACCCGGATGGCGCCAGGGCCGCGAACCCCGATCCAACCGACCCGTAGTTGGAAACACGCTTGTCCGTCATCCATGCCACCCGGCAGCTGGCCTCCTCACCCCGCGGCCTGCACTCCGAAGGCGGAGTTACAGGAGGCCTGGACCCTGGAATTCGGGGCTCCGCACACAGGGGAGTAGCCGCACGCGCACCACGGGGTGGCCAGGACTCGTTCCCGGTCACCCTTTCACTTCGGCCCCCGCTTCAGCGGAACTGCCCGCAGGGGCGCCGTCACCGGGCATCGGGATCGACAACACAGTTTGCCTACGTCACTGGCCCCAGATCGTAGGCAAATCGTTGCCGCATCGCCGCCTGCCGAGCGGCCTCCGGCTCACGCACAACTCGGGACTGCGGCAGATGCTTGACGACGTCTGGTGGCTCCTTGACCAGCCGATGGAGATCGTCGCCACGTACTGGGGCCCAGGTCGGCGTTTGTCCGGGTGCGGCCAGTCGGGTCGGCGGAGCCGAATAAGCTGACAGAAGGGCCGGGCCGAAGCAGCCTGGTTGTCACCTGGGAGGCAGGCTGCGTGTCACAGACGCTCAATCAGCAACCGTCCTGTCACCAGGTCGAGGAATGACGCGTGAGGGGCTCGCCGGGATGCTCGGCGGGCAGACCACGGCGTGTGGACCTGCACGCGATGCGTTGATCGCCGGTGGACCCTTCATCGTCTGGGACGGCCCGGTTCCTGCCGACCGTCTCGCACACGTCTACCGGAGGCGGCTCCGTATCACCCACCGGCGCGGCCAGCCGACACTGGCCCTCGCTGCCACTGTCGACCTCCTCTTCCAGGCAGCAGAAGAGCCTCTCTGTATCGGGCGTATCGATGCGCCGGACAGGTCCTGGACGTTCATGCTCTTCCTCAACGCCACCGCCACCGCGGTAGTGGCCTGCACCGGCGTTGCCAGAAGCGAGCCCCCGGCAGGGCCAGCCGCTGACGCAAAGTGACCACGCGCCTGCCTTTGTCACAACTACCTTGCTGCGGCTCAGCCGGCCGCCGCAGGGTCCGGCTCGAACTGGTCGCGCCGAAACCGGAATTCCAGGAAACCTGGGCCCTGGAATTCATGGCCTCGCACACGGAGGAGTAGCCGCACTCGCACACGGTGGCCGGGACGCGTTCCCAGCCACCCTTCGCTTGGCCCCTGGCTACCGGCTCGTCAGCCGATTCCGCACCGCCTTCAGCAACTCGACTCGCCCCACCCGCAACGTCAACGCATCCTGCCCTGCCATCGGCTTCGCGTACCACGGCATCCCGAACCGCCGCCAACGAGCGGGCTTGAGCGACGCCTGTGGCGGTACGGGCACGGACGACTCGTGATCCCCCACCGCCAGGCGGAGGGTGAACTCCCATTCCCCCACGGCATCGCACCGCACCACCGCCTTGAACGTACCGCCCGGTGCCACTACCTCGACCGGCACGGATCGCTCCGCCCCGCGCGGCCCCCTGGCGCTCACCGTCAACGCTCCGTCGGGCCAACCAGCGAGCGTGCAGCATCCGTTCACGATCAGAGTGGCCGGATTGCCCGCCGACCACTCCGCACCCGCGACACGCAGATGGGGCAGCACGCGATGCCGGGTCTCACCCACGTCCAGCGTGAGATTGCCGTAGGGCTTCGTGGTGAAGAGAGCGACGGCCGTCCCCGTGCTCGTGACCAGCGTGGTCGTCGCGGTCGTGACCGAGTCGGCGCGACTGCTGCCCAGGCGGGCCTCCTTGACCACGCCCTGTGCGTCCACCGACAGCGAGATGTCCCAGAGGCCGGCCGACAGCGACGCGAAGTCGATCGTGATGTCAAAGCGGGACGGGCCGCCGTCCTCTCCGGCGTCCGGAACCGAATCCACCGGCAGGCGCTGCTCGCCTTCTGTCCCCCGCTTACGGAGTACCAGCTCCATGGCCACATCGTTCGCCGGTATTCGATGGATGTACGCGTGCCCCGTGAGGCGCAGCCCCGTTCCGTCGATGTCGGTGGAGTCGACACGGTGGCGAAGGCGCAGTTCGGACGTGATGTCGTAGCAGTCGTCGGGGATGTTGAGCGTGGAGTCCCGGAAGTACGGATAGAGGGCGTAGGCGCGGCCTTTCTCTGTGTGGATGTCCGGGTCCACCGTGGCTGCGGGCGCCAGGGTGGTGATCTCGGAGTTCGCCGCGCCCCGGTCCAGTTCCCAACGGACGAGAGTGAGGAGTTCGTCGAGGAGTGCATGGCGTATGAGGTGGCAGCGGAGCCGGAAGATGGCGGGGAGGCGGGCCGCCAGGCCCTCGGTCCAGTACGGGGATATCAGGTCGGCCAGCTCACGCAGCAGCTTGTCCTGTACGCCGCGTTCCGGCTCGCGGAACAACTGCAGTACGGCTTCACGTAGTTCTACGGCGAAGTGGCGGTGCATCAGAGCATCACGGTCCGGGCCGGCCGGGACGTGTTCCGCTATGAGCTCGGTCATCGTCCGGAAGAGGTCGATACGCATCCGCGTGCTGTGTTCCCGCGCGGTGATGTTGTTGCCGTCCTCGCGCGCGAGGCAGTGCAGGCAGTCGTAGTCCGCGACTACGGATATCGCGGCGGCCTTGAGATACGCGGCGGCGGTGAACGGCTGGTCCTCGCCGATCGACAGGCCCGTGTCGAAGCGGAGTTGATGCCGCTCGATCAGTTCGCGTCGGAACAGCTTCAAGGGGCCGAGCGTCCAGTACACGCGCGAGCTGAAGACGTCCGTCTTCGGCTGATTGCGCCGGAACATCGACTGCGGTACGCGACGCCCGCCCTCACCCACCATGCGCCCGAGAACGACGTCGGAACCGTTCGCCTCCGCCGCCGCGACCATGCGCTCCAGGGCCTCGGCCCCGAGGTGGTCGTCGGCGTCGAGGAAGAAGACGTACCGGCCGGTGGCACGGCCGAGCGCGAGGTTGCGGGGTGCGGCCGGGCCGCCGGAGTTCGGCTGGTGAATCACCTGCATCTGCGGTGCGTGCGCCGCCAGGCGGTCCAGTTCGGCCGACGTACCGTCCGTGGAACCGTCGTCCACGACGATCAGCTCGATGCGGTCCGTACCCAGAGTCTGGTCGAGGACGGACGTGACGCTGCGCGTGACGTACGGCATGGCGTTGTACGCGGCAATGATGACCGTGACGTCCGGCCCAGGCATGGTGATGCTCCGTTTCCGCAGTCCAGGGTTTTGTTCAAGGATATAAGGAACCTTGAACCAGATTTTGCGTCTGCGGATGGTGCTTCAGTTGGTCGGGACCCACCTCGCCCGGTGACGCCACAGGCGCCGGGCAGGGCACTGCGGCGCCCGTACCGAACTGGTCCCACCGAAGCCGGAGTTCCAGAAAACCTGGGCCCTGGAATTCATGGCTGTGCACGCGGAGGAGCGGTCACCTTGGGCACGTCGCTCTCCCCGGCCCGACGGCCGGTCCGGTTGGCTCAGGGATACATCCTGGCGCCCTTGAGTACCTTGTCCACGTCGTTGCGCGGCCCGTAGAGGGCGATGCCGACCTGCCGCGAAGCGGCGGCGTGAATCAGACGGGCTCGGAGTACCACGTGCGGTGCGCTCGCGACCGGTGCCGGCCGAGGGTGCGCTGCGTACGGGCGTACGCGGCCCAGCCACGGCGGATCGCTCCTCCATCACCGCGATCCGGACCGGCGCCCTGTGCTTTCCCTCGTGGCGTTCAGCGCCCGACGGCGTCCACTGAATGTGCTCTGAAGCGTGATCACTGGTGAGATACCCTCGGCGGGTGGGCGCGCCGGGGGAAGGTAATCGCATGCGTGAAGATGAGCTCGAAGAGATCGAGGAGCTGTGTTCCGCGGCCACTCAAGGGCCCTGGTTCGTCCGCGCTTTGGACGATACCCATGCCATGAATCTTGTCGCGGTGAGTACGGCTCCGGATACCGGTCGTGCCGAGAGATGGCCAGAGTTTGATCACCGGGAAATCGTCGCTGCAACGTTGGTGCATCCGCGCTATGTCGACTCCGGGGATGAGCGGTGGGACGAGAATGCGGCCTTCATCGCCATGGCTCGGGAAGCCGTGCCGCGCCTCGTAGAGGAAGTCAGGCGTCTTCGATCCTTGCTCGCGGACACGGGAGGCGAGTGAGGAATTCCTGATACAGGTCTGAAGCGGTGGCCGAGCAACGTCTGATGCTCCCGCTGATCTCTCCCCCGTTGAGGGCGCGGAGCTCACGGTGGGTTGTCGGAGTCTGGCTTCGCGGCGCTACATGGAAAGACAACCCCAACTACATGCCCGCAGGGGAGTTATGGACGTATTTCACCTCGTCGCCGTCGGCAGCGACGGCCGTCGCGAGCCGGTCGACCTCGAAGTCGAGGACTCGGGCGCACCGAGCATCAAGCTGATCCGGGCTAACGGGACAACCAGCGTTCACGCGGGCCGAGATCTCTTCGACTGCTTGAAGGACGCTCGTCAAAGCCTTGAGCAAGACGGCCTCCTCATCTGCTGTCAAGGCGCACGTCCCACGGTCTTCCCGTCGGGGATGGGGCGCCAGATGTCGAACGGTCGGCTTGCCTACCCGTTGCGGAGGGATCCGCCTCTGACCGACGCGGACTTGGTGGACATCTTCGAGCCGGCCGAACTTTGCGAAGTCGGCACAGTAGAAGATCAACGCCGGTCGGTGATGAGGTTCTTCGGATTCTCCAACGGGCAGCAGGATGCGTCGGCGCCTGCCACCTGCCCGCCGGGCTGTGGGATGCCCAGCGGGCTGCCACGAACCAGGCCAGCATATGATTCTGACGGCCCATCGGTTCTGGATCGAGGGCGGCCTGCTGGTCCTCGGACGCATCCGCCCAGTGAGTGAGCGAGTATGAAATTTCTGCTGGATCAAGAGGTTGACGTGACAGTGGTTGCGATTCGCCCCTGGGGCCTGGATGTCGAATCCCCGGACGGAACCCGAGGTTTTATTGACATCGCCAAGGACCCGGCCTGGCGTTCGGGCGGTCGATCCACCGCCGTCGGCAGCGTGCTCCGTGTCTGCGTGGTCGACGATGAGCGTGACCCGGCCAGGCTCAGCGCGCTCGACGTGGATCTGGAGATCGCACGCAGGCTGAGGGAAGAGCAAGCGAAGCACGTCCGGTGAAGCCGGCCGAAGGGGCTGGACGGTCCGCACTGAATCTGCTGTCCGGGCAACGGGTCACGAAGGCGTACGCGATCGTCTGCCTGCTCGACACAGGGAATGAGCGTTCACCGGCCGAAGGAATGGAGTTCCTGCTCGCCGACGGCCGCTCCGTTCTTCTCTCCTGTGCCACGGACTGGAGCTTGGAGGTTGCGGAGGGGGCCTGGCCCGAACTGCCCGACTGGTGCTGGCCTGCCGAGTCGTGGGCTCATGAGGAGATCGAGCGGATCGGCGCTCCAGGGCTCGACAAGGTAGTGCGGATCTCGGGGATTCATAACTCTGTGGGGGAGCTGTCCGGGGCTCTCCTGGAGTTTCCTTCGGCTTTTCTGGAGGTACGGGCGGGTGCCGCAGTGACCTGGGAGATCACCCCCAAGCCGCAGTGCTAGCCCACCTGGCGGACCCCGCCTCCGGCACACACCCGGCCGCGGCGTAGGACACAGCAACGCGCACCCCGCACCCCTGCCCCGGGCCTCCCGCCCCGCCCCGGAACCGGGCGGCCTCGCCGTGCCGGGGTGCGGCCCCAGCCAGCGGGAACGCTGCCGGTAGGGTCAAGGCGGAAGAACCACCGCCCCCGCTGGAGCCCCGCATGAGCAGCCTCCCCGCACCGCAAGCCTCCCGTCGTACCGTTCTGCGCGGCACTGCCGCCCTCGCCGGTGCGGTCGGTGTGTGCGGGGCGGCGGGTGCGTGCCAGGGGGCGGGTGGGGGGAGGCCCTCGGCGACGCCGACCGCGCCGGTGGAGCTCGGTGATCCGGGAGAGGTCCCTGTCGGCGGGGCGAAGCTCTACCGCGAGCAGCGGGTCGTCGTCACGCAGCCCGCGAAGGGCGAGTACAAGGCGTTCAGCGCGGTGTGCACGCACGCCGGGTGCGTCGTGGACAGCGTCAAGGACGGGAAGGTCCGCTGCCCTTGCCACGGGAGCGAGTTCGAGGTGGCGACGGGCAAGGTGCTGCAGGGCCCGGCGGGTGCCCCGCTGCCGTCCGTACCGGTCCGGGAGACCGGCGGGAAGCTGATCGCGGGTCCGGAGGCGTAGGGCCCTCTCCGGCCGGGGAGCGCGGACGTGCGGCCCGGCCCGGTGCCGGGCAGCAGCCCGGCGGCATGCTGATCGCGGGCCCGGCCCGTACCACCCAACCCCCTCAAGCCCAGTCCCAAGCAATCCCCACAATCCCCGGCCGCACCCCCTGCTCCACCACATGCACCCCGCGGTGCCGGCCCGCCAGGGTCAGTTCCTGCCGGCCGCAGCGGGGGCCGGCCGCTGAGGTGCGGGTGAAGCGGTGGCAGCGTACGGGCAGGGCCGCGGCGTCGAAGCGGACCTGGAGGACGTACTGGCCGCCGGCGAAGCTGAAGCCGCGGACGTACTCGCTGCTGGGGCCGCCGGTGCCGTCGTCGAAGCCGTAGCCGAGGACGTAGGTCTCACCGCAGCGCAGCCGGGCGTCGAAGAGGAGTTCCGCGACGAGTACGCCGGAGCGCGCGTGCCAACGGACGCGCCCCACGCGGCAGTTCTCCGTCGCGCGGACGACGACCCGGGAGGGATCGCAGCCGGGGTCGCCGTGGTGGATGGCGATGTAGCGGTCGACGCCGTCGCGGTGTGCGCGGACCACGTGCTGCGAGTCGCGGCTGCGCATCTCGCGCTCGCTGCCGATGAGGACGCGTTCGAGGTGGCAGACGGTGTGCAGGCCGCCGTCGGGCGGTGCCTCCAGTTCGGCCAGGAGGCGTTCCAGGGCGCGGGACTCCTCGACCAGGGAGCGGTACGAGCGGCTGGGCGGCCGCTCGCCGGACCGCTCCGCCGGGGGCTGCTCCAGCAGCCGGGTCAGGGCGTGCGCGGGGAGTTCCAGTACGTCCTCCAACAGGCGGACCGCGCGCAGGGATTCGGGGCGGCGCGGCCGTCTGGCGCCCTGCTGCCAGTAGCTCAGGCTCGTCACCCCGACGCGTACGCCGCGCTGCGCGAGGCGGTGCTGTACCCGGTGCAGGGCGAGCCCGCGGGCCGACAGCGCGGTCCGCAGGGCGTGGTGGAAGGGGCCGGTGCGCAGGGCCTGCGCCAGCTCGGTTTCGGCCACGTCGGTCCGGGTGCGGGTCTGTCTCATCCGCTCGCCACCTTTGTGAATATTCACCGGCGGTGCACGCGGCCAGGGTGCGGCGGAGCGCCGCGTTCCACCTGAGCAAGCACCAGCCGTTCACATCTGCTTCGCACTGTTCACACAACCGGCTCGCCCAGCATTGAACCGTGTTGACCAGCCCCTGACAACTCCTTGATGCTCCTGCCCAGCGTCCGGACGCGCTTCGCGGCAGTCGCCGCACCAACCCCCCTTGCTCGTGAGGAACGTCCATGCACCATGCATCGGCACAGGGCGCGCCAGCGCGCCGCCGTATACGCCGCAGAACCCTGACCACCGCGGCCCTCGCCACCGCGCTGCTCGCCGTCCCCACCACGGCGAGTGCCACGGCGAACGCCACGACGAGCGCCGCCGCGAACGCCACTGCGAGCGCCACGGCCGGCGACGCCCAGGCACGGCTCGCCGCCGCCAAACGGCTCGACATCTCCATGCAGGCCCAGCAGAAGAGCAACTGGTGCTGGGCCGGCTCCGGCAACACCATCGCCACCTGGTACGGCCGCAACTACAGCCAGAACCAGTTCTGCAACGCCGCCTTCAACCGCCGGCAGGGCACCGAGTGCCCCAACAACCAGGCCACGCTGGGCAATGTACAGAACGCCCTCGACTGGGCCGGCATCAACTCCGGCTCCTACGTGAGCGGATGGCTGCGCTACGCGACCGTCAAGAACGAGATCAACGCCGGCCGGCCCGTCGAAACGCGCATCCAGTGGTCCTCCGGGGGCGGCCACATGCACGTCCTCTACGGCTACGACGACTCGCGCACGTGGGTCTACTGGGGCGACCCGTGGCCGTCCAGCGACCGCTACAACTGGGCCTCGCACGACTGGTACGTGAACAACAACCGGTTCTCGTGGACCCACTCGCTCTACCGGATCGGGGCGTGAAGGCCATGACCACCAACACCCCGCGCCCGCAGGACCGTACGGACGGTACGGGCCGTACGAGCGGTACGAGCGGTACGGCCCGTACGCGCAAGGCCGCCGTCACCCGCACCGCGCTCACCGGCGGCGCCCTCGCCGCCGCCCTCCTCGGTGCCGCCCCGCTCGCCCAGGCCGCCACCCCGGTCCCGGCGGCACCCCAGGCGCCCGCCGCGGCGAGCATCGCCGCCGCCCACGACGCGGCCGCCGCCCCCGCCACCCTCGACACCCTCTCCCGCTTCTTCACCCGCGACGGGGACCGCGGCGACGCCCTCGGCGGCGCGCAGGCACGCGCGAAGGCCCAGCCGAGGATCGAAGGGGACACCGTCCCCGTCTACGCGCTCTCCCCGGACTTCGTCGCCGGCAAGGAAGGCGCCCCGGTCGCCGCGCTGGAGGTCCTCGCCAGCAAGGCCGTCGCCGCCGACGGGCAGAAGGCCTCCGTGTGGGCCGCCGAGACCGGCGGCTCCTGGAAGGTCGTCAACATCGCCACCGGCGACGACGAGACGCGCTACGCGGCCGAAGGCGCCCGCAGGCTCAGCGGCGGCACCGTCTTCCGCGAACCGCAGATCAACGCCTGGTACGTCCAGCGCGGCGACAAGGTCCTGCCGCTGTCCCCCGACGCCGTCCGCGCCGTCGGCGAGAACGGCACGACGGTGGAGAAGTACCAGGACCGCGTCCACCGCGCCTACGGCGACAAGCTGCCCGGCTCCGCCTACGCGAAGAAGGGCCTCGCCGGCGGCTACGACACCTCCTCCCAGGGCTCCCCGGACACCGCCGTGAACGCCGCGGCCCCCGGGCCCGCCGACAGCGGGGGCCTCTCGACCACCGCCACCGCAGCGACAGCCGCCGGCGCGGCCCTGACGCTCGGTGCCGGTGCCCTGGTGGCCCGCAGGCTGCGTCGCCGCTGACGCGCCGGGCCACCCACCCGGGGCGGACTCCGACCGCCCCAAGAGCCCCGGTGGCGCGCACTCGCCACCGGGGCCGCTCCATGCCCGCGGCGGCCCCTGCGAGCGTACGGGCGTAACCGGGGAGTCACGGCGTTGTCAGTGCCCGCAAGTAGGGTTGGAACATGGCCGATCCCAGCAGCTACCGCCCCAAGCCGGGACAGATCCCCGACTCGCCGGGGGTCTACCGGTTCCGCGACGAGCACGGCCGCGTGATCTACGTGGGGAAGGCGAAGAGCCTGCGCCAGCGCCTCTCCTCGTACTTCCAGGATCTCGCGGGCCTGCACCCGCGTACCCGCACCATGGTCACCACGGCCGCCTCCGTGGAGTGGACCGTGGTCTCCACCGAGGTCGAGGCGCTGCAGCTGGAGTACTCCTGGATCAAGGAGTACGACCCCCGGTTCAACGTCAAGTACCGGGACGACAAGAGCTATCCGTCCCTCGCCGTCACCATGAACGAGGAGTTCCCGCGCGTGCAGGTCATGCGCGGCCCCAAGAAGAAAGGCGTGCGCTACTTCGGCCCGTACGCGCACGCGTGGGCGATCCGCGAGACCGTCGACCTGATGCTGCGGGTCTTCCCCGTACGCACCTGCTCCGCCGGGGTGTTCAAGCGCTCCGCCCAGATCGGCCGCCCCTGCCTCCTCGGCTACATCGGCAAGTGCTCCGCCCCCTGCGTCGGCCGCATCAGCCCCGAGGACCACCGCGAACTCGCCGAGGAATTCTGCGACTTCATGGCCGGCCGCACCGGCGCGTACCTGCGCCGCCTGGAGCAGGGGATGCGCGAGGCCGCCGAGGAGATGGAGTACGAGAAGGCGGCCCGGCTGCGGGACGACATAGCGGCCCTCAAGCGCGCCATGGAGAAGAACGCCGTCGTCCTCGCCGACGCCACCGACGCCGATCTGATCGCCGTCGCCGAGGACGAGCTGGAGGCCGCCGTGCAGATCTTCCACGTGCGCGGCGGGCGCGTCCGGGGCCAGCGCGGCTGGGTCACCGACAAGGTCGAGGCCGTCGACACGGCGGGGCTGGTCGAGCACGCCCTGCAGCAGCTCTACGGCGAGGAGAGCGGCGACGCCGTCCCCAAGGAAGTCCTCGTCCCCGCCCTGCCCGAGCCCGCCGAGCCGCTCGTGCAGTGGCTCACCGGGCGGCGCGGCTCCCGCGTCGACCTGCGCGTGCCGCAGCGCGGCGACAAGAAGGACCTCATGGCCACGGTCCAGCGCAACGCGGCGCAGGCCCTCGCCCTGCACAAGACCAAGCGCGCCTCCGACCTGACCACCCGCTCCCGCGCCCTGGAGGAGATCGCCGAGGCCCTCGGCCTGGACTCGGCGCCGCTGCGCATCGAGTGTTTCGACATCTCCCACCTCCAGGGGCAGGACGTGGTCGCCTCCATGGTCGTCTTCGAGGACGGCCTGGCCCGCAAGAGCGAGTACCGGCGCTTCCAGATCAAGAGCTTCGCCGGCCAGGACGACGTACGCGCCATGCACGAGGTCGTCGGCCGCCGCTTCCGCCGCTATCTGCAGGAGAAGCAGCGCACGGGGGAGTGGGGCGAGGAGGACCCCGGCACCGCGGCCGAGAACGGCGCGCCCGCCGCGGGCAGCCTGGTGGAGGGCTTCGACGGGGGGCCGACGGCGGAAACCGACCGTGGTCCGGTGGCGGTTGCCGACGGGGGTCTGGCGTCGGGTGCCGGTAGTGGTCCGGTGGCGGCTGTCGGCGGCGGTGCGGTGGAGGACGGCGGCCGTGGTCCGGTGGCGGTTGCCGACGGGGGTCCGGCGGCGGATGCCGGTCGTGGTCCGGTTGCGGACGCCGACCGCCCCGCCGTGGACGACGACGGCCGCCCCAAGCGCTTCGCCTACCCCCCGCAGCTCGTCGTCGTCGACGGTGGTGCGCCCCAGGTCGCCGCCGCCCGCGCCGCGTTGGACGAGCTCGGCGTCGAGGACGTCGCGGTCTGCGGTCTCGCCAAGCGGCTGGAGGAGGTCTGGCTGCCCGGCGAGGACGACCCCGTGGTCCTGCCCCGCACCAGCGAGGGCCTGTATCTGCTGCAGCGCGTCCGCGACGAGGCGCACCGCTTCGCCATCACCTACCAGCGCGGCAAACGCGCCAAGTCGATGAAGGCCGGCCCTCTCGACGCCGTCAGCGGCCTCGGCGAGACCCGCAAGCGCGCCCTGCTCAAGCACTTCGGCTCCCTCAAGCGGCTGCGCGCCGCCACGGTCGAGCAGATCTGCGAGGTGCCCGGCATCGGCCGCAGGACCGCCGAGACCGTCGCCGCCGCGCTCGCCACGGCAGCCCCCGCGGCCCCTGCCGTGAACATGGCCACCGGCGAGATCCTGGAAGAGGAGCAGCCGTGACCGGGGGCTCGCGCCGCGCTCGCGCGGCCACCGCAGCGCCGCCGGGGGAGCGGCATGGGTCAGAATCAGTCCGGTTCCCTCCCGGCCGGCAGGCCGGGGCCCGCGGGGATCGGCGAGGGAAGACGGGGCCGCGCCCGCGGCGTTGTCAACGGAACGGGGGAAGCCAGCATGACCGGGACCGATCGAGACGGAGCACAGGTGAGTACGGGCACAACGGCGGACGGCGCCGGTGAAGCGGCGGGCATCCCCGAACTGGTGATCATCTCCGGCATGTCGGGGGCGGGCCGCAGC
Source organism: Streptomyces gamaensis (assembly GCF_042656465.1). NCBI lineage: Bacteria > Bacillati > Actinomycetota > Actinomycetes > Kitasatosporales > Streptomycetaceae > Streptomyces > Streptomyces gamaensis. The sequence continues at coordinate 12,139 of NZ_JBHSPB010000015.1, read as the reverse complement.
ACCGCCGCCAAGTGCCTGGAGGACCTCGGCTGGTTCGTCGTGGACAACCTGCCGCCCGCCCTGATCCCCACCATGGTGGACCTCGGCGCCCGCTCGCAGGGCAATGTGGCCCGGATCGCCGTGGTGGTCGACGTGCGCGGCCGGCGCTTCTTCGACAACCTCCGCGAGTCCCTCGCGGACCTCGCGGCCAAGAAGGTCAAACGGCGCGTGATCTTCCTGGAGGCCTCCGACGACGCCCTCGTGCGCCGCTTCGAGTCCGTGCGCCGCCCGCACCCCCTGCAGGGCTCCGGGCGCATCGTCGACGGCATCGCCGCCGAGCGCGACCTGCTGCGCGAGCTGCGCGGCGACGCCGACCTGGTGATCGACACCTCCAGCCTCAACGTGCACGAGCTGCGCGCCAAGCTCGACGCCCAGTTCGCCGGCGAGGAGGAGCCCGAGCTGCGGGCCACCGTGATGTCCTTCGGCTACAAGTACGGCCTGCCCGTCGACGCCGACCTCGTGGTGGACTGCCGCTTCCTGCCCAATCCGCACTGGGTGCCCGAGCTGCGCCCCTACACCGGCCTCAACGAGGAGGTCTCCGGCTACGTCTTCAACCAGCCGGGCGCCAAGGAGTTCCTCGACCGCTACACCGAGCTCCTCCAGCTCATCGCCGCCGGCTACCGCCGCGAGGGCAAGCGGTACGTGACCATCGCGGTCGGCTGCACCGGCGGCAAGCACCGCTCCGTGGCCATGTCCGAGAAGCTCGCCCACCGCCTGGTCTCGGAGGGTGTCGAGACCGTCGTCGTCCACCGGGACATGGGGCGCGAGTGACCGGCCGTACCTTCCGGATGCGCCGCATGCGGCGGCTCGTCCCCAGCCGCACCCGGGGCCGTGAGGCCCGCGCGAACTGCGGCGCCCAGCCCAAGGTCGTCGCCCTCGGCGGCGGCCACGGGCTGTCCGCCTCGCTCGCCGCGCTGCGCCGTATCACCGGCGACCTGACCGCCGTCGTCACCGTCGCCGACGACGGCGGCTCCAGCGGCCGGCTCCGCGACGAGCTGGGCGTGCTGCCCCCCGGCGATCTGCGCAAGGCGCTCGCCGCCCTGTGCGGCGACGACGACTGGGGCCAGACCTGGGCCCGGGTCATCCAGCACCGCTTCGCCAGCGAGGGCGATCTGCACGGGCACGCGGTGGGCAATCTGCTCATCGTCGCCCTGTGGGAGCAGCTCGGCGACCACGTCAAGGCCCTGGACCTGGTGGGCAAGCTGCTCGGCGCGCACGGCCGGGTGCTGCCGATGTCGGCGGTGCCGCTCCAGTTGCAGGCCCTCGTGCGTGGCCACGACCCGGCCGCCCCGGAGGAGACCAGCACCGTGTGCGGGCAGGCCACCGTGGCGCTCACCCCCGGCGAGGTGCAGTCCGTGCACGTCGTGCCCGAGGACCCGCCCGCCGTCCCCGAGGCCGTCGAGGCCGTCCTGGACGCCGACTGGGTGGTCCTCGGCCCCGGCTCCTGGTTCTCCTCCGTCATCCCGCATCTGCTGGTCCCCGAACTCCTCGACGCGCTGCAGGAGACCAAGGCCCGCCGGGTGCTCTCGCTCAACCTCGCCCCGCAACCGGGCGAAACCAGTGGCTTCTCCCCGCAGCGTCATTTGGAGGTTTTGGCACGACACGCCCCTAAACTCGCCCTGGACGTGGTGCTGGCCGACGAGGACGCCGTGCCCGACCGCAAGAGCCTGACGGACGCCGCCGAGCGACTGGGGGCCACGGTCGAGCTGGCGCGCGTGGCCGCGCCGGACGGCTCCCCCACGCACGACCCGGAGCTGTTGGCCGCCGCGTACGACCGTATTTTTCGGATGCATGGAAGGATCGGCCCATGGCGATGACGGCAGCGGTGAAGGACGAAATCTCCCGGCTCCCCGTCACCCGGACCTGCTGCCGGAAAGCGGAGGTCTCGGCCATCCTGCGGTTCGCGGGCGGACTCCATCTCGTCAGCGGCCGCATCGTGATCGAGGCCGAGCTGGATACCGGGATCGCCGCCCGGCGGCTGCGCAGGGACATCCTGGAGATCTTCGGGCACGCCTCCGACCTCGTGGTGATGGCCCCCGGCGGGCTGCGCCGCGGCAGCCGCTACGTGGTGCGGGTGGTGGCGGGCGGCGATCAGCTGGCCCGGCAGACGGGGCTGGTCGACGGCCGGGGCCGGCCGATCCGGGGCCTGCCGCCGCAGGTGGTCTCCGGGGCGACCTGCGATGCCGAGGCCGCCTGGCGGGGCGCGTTCCTCGCCCACGGCTCGCTCACCGAGCCCGGCCGCTCCTCCTCGCTGGAGGTGACCTGCCCCGGGCCCGAGGCGGCGCTCGCGCTCGTCGGCGCGGCCCGCAGACTGCAGATCGCCGCCAAGGCCCGCGAGGTGCGCGGCGTGGACCGTGTCGTGGTCCGCGACGGTGATGCCATCGGTGCCCTGTTGACCCGCCTGGGCGCCCACGAGTCCGTGCTGGCGTGGGAGGAGCGGCGGATGCGCCGCGAGGTGCGGGCCACCGCCAACCGGCTGGCCAACTTCGACGACGCCAATCTGCGCCGCTCGGCCCGTGCCGCCGTCGCCGCCGGCGCGCGTGTGCAGCGGGCGCTGGAGATCCTCGGCGAGGAGGTGCCCGAGCACCTCGCCGCCGCCGGCCGGCTGCGCATGGAGCACAAGCAGGCCTCCCTGGAGGAGCTGGGCGCGCTCGCCGACCCGCCGCTGACCAAGGACGCCGTCGCGGGCCGGATCCGCCGGCTGCTCGCGATGGCCGACAAGCGTGCCCAGGACCTCGGCATCCCCGGCACCGAGTCGAACCTGGCCGATCTGACCGAGCTCTCCGAGGAGCTCGCGGAGAACGTCGCGGGCTGACCGTCCGTCAGCTCGAAAAGCCTTCCCCGTCCGCCCCCGCCGCCTCCGACGCGCCGGGGGCGGACGGTTTTCGGCCGGGCCCCCCGGACGCCATTGACACACTCATGCGGCGTCACCAGCCTGGCGTCGGTACAGCGACGTGCCGAACCGGGGTAAGGGGGGTTCATGAGACGCAGGGCGAGAACGATTCTCGCGGCCGCTTCGTTGCTCTTCGGCGGGCTCGCCGCGGCACCCTTCGCACAGGCACAACCGGCTCCGCCGCACAGTCATGACGACGGCGCGCTGAGCGTGTGGACCGCCGAGGTCACCAGCGCCCAGCTGCCGCTGCTGGCGCGGGCCGGGGTCGACGGGCACGAGCTCGGCGAGCGGCCCGCCGGCGGGGCGGCGCGGTCCGTGGAGCTGGTCCTCACCGGCGAGCAGGCCCGCAGCCTGCGCGCGCAGGGCGTGGCCCTGAAGGAGAAGCGCATCCCCCGGGACGTCCGGGAACAGCTCGCCGCCCAGGGCGACGGCGTCTTCCGCCCGTACGCGCCCAAGGGCGGACTCATGGAGGAGATGGTCAATACCGGCCGGGAGCACCCGGGCCTGGCCAAGGTGGAGAGCATCGGCAAGAGCCTCAGGGGCAAGGACATCCTCGCCGTCAAGGTCACCAAGGACGCGGGGAGCACCCCCGACGGCGCGAGACCGGCCGTGCTCTATCTGTCGAACCAGCACGCCCGGGAGTGGATCACCCCGGAGATGACGCGCCGGCTGATGCACCACTACATCGACAACTACGGGCGCGACGACCGTATTACGCGCATCGTCGACCGTACCGAGCTGTGGTTCGTGCTCTCCGCCAACCCCGACGGCTACGACTACACCTTCGAGGGACCGGCGACCCGGCTGTGGCGCAAGAACCTGCGCGACAACAACGGCGACGGGAAGATCACCCCCGGCGACGGCGTCGACCTCAACCGCAACTTCCCCTACAAATGGGGCTACGACAACGAGGGTTCGTCCCCCGACCCGGCCTCCGAGACCTACCGCGGCAAGAGCCCGGCCTCCGAGCCGGAGACGCGTGCCCTCGACGCCTTCGAGAAGCGCGTCCGCTTCCGCTACGCCGTCAACTACCACTCCGCCGCCGAGCTGTTGCTGTACGGCGTCGGCTGGCAGATCGCCACGCCCACACCCGACGACGTGCTCTACCGGGCGCTGGCCGGCACCCCCGACAAACCGGCGGTCCCCGGCTACCGGCCGGAGCGCGCCGCCGAGTTGTACACCACCAACGGCGAGGCCGACGGCCACGCCGCCAACGTCAACGGCGTCATGATGTTCACGCCGGAGATGTCGACCTGTCAGACCGCCTCGAAGGCCGACACCACCGGGCGCTGGAACCCGGCCGACTGCCCGTCCTCGTTCCACTTCCCGGACGACCGCAGGCTGATCCAGGCCGAGTTCGAGAAGAACATCCCCTTCGCGCTGTCCGTCGCCGAGACCGCGGAGCACCCCGACACCCCGTCCTCCTCCGTCGGCCTGAGCGCCCCGGACTTCACGCCCGACGCCTTCACCGCCTCCTTCGCGCGCGGCGAGGAGCAGGAGGTCTCCGTCACCGCCCGCAGAAGCGTGCGCGACAAGCGGCTCAACTACCGCGTCGACGGCGGCAGTACGCGCACCGCGCCGCTCACCGCGTGGCGCGGCGGCGACCGCTACGGCGGCACGGACAACATCCGCTTCGAGGAGTACCGCGGCTACGTCGACGGCGCGGACGTCGGCTCGAAGGTGCAGGTGTGGTTCACCGGCCGTACGGAGGCGGGCGGGCCGACCGCGAGCGAGCCCTTCACCTACACCGTCTGGCGGCGCCCCGAGGCCGACACCCTCGTCCTCGCCGACGAGGGCGCGCCCACCCGGCAGCTGGCCGCCTACACCCAGGCCCTCGCCGCCGCCGGGCACCAGGCCGCCGTGTGGGACGTCGCCGCCCAGGGCGCGCCCCATCCGCTCGGCGTGCTCGGCCACTTCAGGTCCGTCGTGTGGTACTCGGGCGACCACCGGCCGGACGGCGCGACCGCGCTCGCCGTGCGCGACTTCGTCAACGAAGGCGGCAGGCTCGTCACCCTCGGCAAGGAGGCCGGCGGCAGTGTGAGCGTCGAGGGCGCCGACACCGAGGACTTCAGCAAGTACTGGCTCGGCGCGACCGGCCGCACACCGCTCACCGGCGCGGCGTCCTTCGCCGGCACCGGCCCGCTCTCCGGTGTCGCCACCGGCCTGAAGAACGCCGGCGCGGCGAGCTCGTACGTCCCCACCTCCGCGCAGCTGCCGCCCGAGCGGTTCCCGCAGTTCCGCAGCGCCGGCGCCGGCGACTACCCGGGCGTGCGCGGCCCGTTCCAGCCGTACGCGGGGGAGTGGATGGCCGCAGCCGAACACCGGGACGCCGCCTGGATGCGTCTCGCCCGCACCGTCGACCTGACCGGGGTCAGCCCCGCGGACAAGCCGAACCTGTCCTTCCGGCTCAGCCACGACACCGAACCCGGCTACGACCACGTCGTCGTCGAGGCGCACACCGTCGGCAGTGACGACTGGACCACCCTGCCCGACACGAACGGCGGTACGTCCGCGAAGGTGCCCGCCGACTGCGGTGACGGTACGTACCTGAAGCTGCACCCCTTCCTCGGCCACTACCTCGCCCGCGACGGCGGCGGCTGCGCCGCCAAGGGCACCACCGGCACCTGGAACAGCTTCACCGGCTCCTCCGGCGGCTGGCGGCCCGTCTCCGTCGACCTCGGCCCGTACGCGGGCAAGAAGGCCGAGCTCGCGATCGCGTACGTGACCGACGCGAGCAACGGCGGGGCCGGGGCCTTCGTCGACGAGGCCACCGTCACCACGGGGAAGGGCGAGCCGTCCACCGAGGGCTTCGAGACCTCCCTCGGCGCCTGGTCCGTGCCCGGACCGCCGGCCGGCAGCCCCGGCAACCGGGGCGACTGGTCCCGCTCCCGGGAGCTCGCGCGCTCCTTCGCCGCGATCGCCACCGAGCGCACCGTGCTGCTCGGTTTCGGCCTGGAGAACGTGCCGTCCGAACGGGCCCGCGCGGACCTGCTCCGGGCCGCCCTGAAGGCCGTGCACGGGTGAGCTCCACCCCGCTCACGCGGGCTCTGCTTTCCCTCGTGTTCCCTTGTGGGAAGCGGGGTCCGCGTGTTCGCGCCCCTGCCCGCGCGGCACCCCGGGGCCGCGCAACCAAATGTCACGTACCCCCCTTGTTAGAGGTAGGGTCGTTGGTGGTCGGGGACATCCCAATAAGCCGCCGGCGGAATGTCCGGCACACCAACGAGGAGATCGGTTCGTGACGATCCGCGTAGGCATCAACGGCTTTGGCCGTATTGGTCGCAACTACTTCCGTGCGCTCCTGGAGCAGGGTGCGGACATCGAGATCGTCGGTGTCAATGACCTGACCGACAATGCCACCCTGGTGCACCTGCTGAAGTACGACTCGATCCTGGGCCGTCTGCAGCAGGAGGTCAGCCACACCGACGACACGATCACCGTTGGTGACATGACCTTCAAGACGATGGCCGAGCGCGACCCGGCCGCCCTCCCGTGGGGCGAGCTCGGCGCCGACATCGTCATCGAGTCCACCGGCATCTTCACCAAGCGCGAGGACGCCGCCAAGCACCTCGCCGCCGGCGCCAAGAAGGTCCTCATCTCCGCGCCCGCCAAGGGCGAGGACATCACCATCGTGATGGGCGTCAACCAGGACAAGTACGACGCGGCCAACCACCACGTCATCTCCAACGCCTCCTGCACCACCAACTGTGTGGCGCCGATGGCCAAGGTTCTCGACGAGAACTTCGGCATCGTCAAGGGCATGATGACCACGGTCCACGCGTACACCAACGACCAGCGCATCCTGGACTTCCCGCACTCCGACCTGCGCCGCGCCCGCGCCGCCGCGGAGAACATCATCCCGACCTCGACCGGTGCCGCCAAGGCCACCGCCCTGGTCCTCCCGCAGCTCAAGGGCAAGCTGGACGGCATCGCCATGCGCGTCCCGGTCCCGACCGGCTCGGTCACCGACCTGGTCCTTGAGCTCGACCGCGAGGTCACCAAGGAAGAGATCAACGCCGCCTTCCAGAAGGCCGCCGAGGGCCAGCTCAAGGGTGTCCTGGAATACACCGAGGACCCGATCGTCTCCTCCGACATCGTCAACTGGCCGGCCTCCTGCACCTTCGACTCGCAGCTGACGATGGTCCAGGGCAAGCAGGTCAAGGTCGTCGGCTGGTACGACAACGAGTGGGGCTACTCCAACCGCCTGGTGGACCTGACCGTCTTCGTCGGCGGCCAGCTCTGATCACCGGCTGATCGAGGCACTGTGGGCACGGGGCTCGTACGGCGCGGCGACGCGCTCGTCCGGGCCCCGTCCCGTGCCCCGTTCTCCCCGGGGGCATCCCCGGCCCCCTGGACCACACCGATCCATCACGGACGTCACGGAGTCACTCCATGAAGACGATCGACGAGCTCATCCAGGGCGGCGTCGAGGGCAAGCGGGTCTTCGTCCGCGCCGACCTCAACGTCCCGCTCCAGGGCGAGACCATCACCGACGACGGCCGCATCCGCGCCGTCGCCCCGACGATCAGCAAGCTCGCCGAGGCGGGTGCCAAGGTGATCGTCGCCTCCCACCTGGGCCGCCCCAAGGGTGCCCCGGACCCGCAGTTCTCCCTGGCCCCGGTCGCGAAGCGACTCGGTGAGCTGCTGGGCAAGAACGTCTCGTTCGCCACCGACACGGTCGGCGACAGCGCGAAGGCCACCGTCGCCGCCCTGGCGAACGGCGAGGTCACGCTGCTGGAGAACCTCCGTTTCAACGCGGGCGAGACGGCCAAGGACGACGCCGAGCGCGGCGCGTTCGCCGACCAGCTGGCGCGGCTGGCCGATCTGTACGTCGGCGACGGCTTCGGCGCGGTGCACCGCAAGCACGCCTCCGTCTACGACCTCCCGGCGCGCCTGCCGCACGCCGCGGGCGACCTGATCGCCACCGAGGTCGGGGTGCTCAAGAAGCTCACCGAGGACGTACGGCGCCCGTACGTGGTCGTCCTCGGCGGTGCCAAGGTCTCCGACAAGCTGGGCGTCATCGACAACCTGCTGAAGAAGGCCGACCGCATCCTCATCGGCGGCGGCATGTCGTACACCTTCCTCAAGGCCAAGGGCCACGAGGTCGGCATCTCCCTGCTCCAGGAGGACCAGATCCCGGTCTGCCTGGAGTACCTCGCCGAGGCCGAGAAGCGCGGCGTGGAGTTCCTCCTCCCCGTCGACGTCCTGGTCTCCGCCGACTTCCCGGACCTGAAGACCAAGGCCCCCGCGAGCCCCGAGCTCGTCGCCTCGGACGCCATCCCCGCCGACAAGGAGGGCCTGGACATCGGCCCGAAGACCCGGGAGCTGTACGCGGCGAAGCTCGCCGACGCCGGCACGGTCTTCTGGAACGGCCCGATGGGCGTCTTCGAGCACCCCGACTACGCGAACGGCACCAAGGCCGTCGCGCAGGGCCTGATCGACTCCGAGGCCTTCACCGTCGTCGGCGGCGGCGACTCGGCCGCGGCCGTGCGCCTGCTGGGCTTCGACGAGAACGCTTTCGGCCACATCTCGACCGGCGGCGGCGCGAGCCTCGAATACCTTGAGGGCAAGACGCTCCCCGGCCTCGCCGCACTGGAGGACTGAACCACCGTGGCATCCATGGAAAACACCGGCCGCACCCCGCTGATGGCGGGCAACTGGAAGATGAACCTCAACCACCTTGAGGCCATCGCCCACGTCCAGAAGCTCGCCTTCGCCCTCGCCGACAAGGACTACGAGGGCACCGAGGTCGCCGTGCTGCCGCCGTTCACGGATCTGCGCTCGGTGCAGACCCTCGTCGACGGCGACAAGCTGAAGATCAAGTACGGGGCGCAGGACGTCTCCGCCTACGACTCCGGCGCCTACACCGGCGAGATCTCCGGCTCGATGCTCGCCAAGCTCAAGTGCACCTACGTGGTGATCGGGCACTCCGAGCGCCGCCAGTACCACAACGAGACCGACGAGCTCTGCAACGCCAAGGTCAAGGCCGCCTACCGGCACGGGCTCACCCCGATCCTGTGCGTCGGCGAGGGCCTGGACGTGCGCAAGGCCGGCGGCCAGGTCGCGCACACCCTGGCCCAGGTCGACGGCGCGCTCGCGGACGTCCCGGCCGAGCAGGCCGAGTCCATCGTGATCGCCTACGAGCCGGTGTGGGCCATCGGCACCGGCGAGGTCGCCACCCCCGAGGACGCGCAGGAGGTCTGCGGGGCCATCCGCGGCCGCCTCGCCGAGCTGTACGGCCGCGAGGTCGCCGACAAGATCCGCATCCAGTACGGCGGCTCCGTCAAGTCCGGCAATGTCGCCGCGATCATGGCGAAGCCGGATGTGGACGGCGCCCTGATCGGCGGGGCCTCGCTGGACGTCGACGAGTTCGTCAAGATCGTCCGCTTCCGGGACCAGTAGCCCGCCCACGAGTCCGTCCCCGCGGCCGCCCCGGCGGCCGCTATGACGACGGACCGTCGTCGAAGTACCCTGTCGGGGCCGGGACCGGCGCGTTCGCGCGCCGCCCGGCCCCGCACCTGTTCCAGCCTGTACTTCAGTCCGAGAGAGTTGGTCAAGCCGTGGTCATCGGGTTCTCGATCGCCCTCATCGTCTTCAGCCTGCTGATGATGATGCTGGTGCTCATGCACAAGGGGAAGGGCGGCGGCCTGTCCGACATGTTCGGCGGTGGCATGCAGTCGTCCGTCGGTGGCTCCTCGGTCGCCGAGCGCAACCTCGACCGCATCACGATCGTCGTCGGCCTGCTGTGGTTCGCGTGCATTGTCGTGCTCGGGTTGCTGATGAAGCTCAATCGCTGACGTACCGTCGTGGACGGGGCCTATCATGGGCTCGCGTCCACGCGGCCGGGCCGCAACTCCTGCCAGTGGACGCGCGTTGGGCCTTACGTAGACTGGGGCGCCCGCAGCGGAGCCGTTCGTACGACCCCGCGGCGCAGCCGCTTTCGGCACAGTGCAGCACCATCACGCAGGGAGTTACGACCGTGGCAAGTGGCAACGCGATCCGGGGAAGCCGGGTCGGAGCGGGGCCGATGGGGGAGGCCGAGCGGGGCGAGTCGGCCCCGCGCCTCCGCATCTCCTTCTGGTGCTCGAACGGGCACGAGACGCAGCCGAGCTTCGCCAGTGACGCACAGGTGCCGGACACCTGGGACTGCCCGCGCTGCGGCTTCCCGGCCGGCCAGGACCGGGACAATCCGCCGGACCCGCCGCGCACCGAGCCGTACAAGACCCATCTCGCCTATGTCCGGGAGCGGCGCAGTGACGCCGACGGCGAGGCCATCCTCGCCGAGGCCCTCGCCAAGCTGCGCGGCGAGATCTGACCGGCCGACAGTGACAGCGAAGCGGCCCGGCCGCGCCCCCTCCTTCGACGAGGGGTGCGCGGCCGGGCCGTTCGCGTCCCGTCCCCCGCCCTGACATTGGAACAAAGCCCCGTTCCGTTAGGTTGGACGATGAGTCAGCTACGAGTGAGAAGTGAGCGATGTCCGATATGAACGCAGAAGGCCGCGGCAGGCTCGACCGGACCCCCGAGTGGCAGGCACTGGCCAAGCACCGGGAAGAGCTGGGGGAGGTGCAGCTGCGGCAGCTTTTCGCGGACGACGCGGACCGCGCCGAGCGCTATACGCTCACTGTCGGCGATCTGCACCTGGACTACTCCAAGCACCTCGTCACCGACGAGACCCTGCGCCTGCTGCGCGAGCTCGCGTCGGCCACCGGCGTCGCCGCGCTGCGCGACGCCATGTTCCGCGGCGAGAAGATCAACACCACCGAGAACCGGGCCGTGCTGCACACCGCGCTGCGCGCCCCCGAGTCCGCCGTCATCACCACCGACGGCGAGAATGTCGTGCCCGGAGTGCACGCCGTCCTGCGCAAGATGCAGGTCTTCACCGACCGGGTGCGCTCCGGCGACTGGAAGGGCCACACCGGCAAGCGGATCCGCGCCGTCGTCAACATCGGCATCGGCGGCTCCGACCTCGGCCCCGCGATGGCCTACGAGGCCCTGCGCGCCTACACCGACCGCGACCTGACGGTGCGTTTCGTCTCCAACGTCGACGGCGCCGACCTGCACGAGGCCCTGCGGGACCTGGACCCGGCCGAGACCCTGTTCATCGTCGCGTCCAAGACCTTCACCACGATCGAGACCATCACCAACGCCACCTCCGCGCGCGCCTGGCTGCTGGCCGGACTCGGCGCCGGGGAGGAGGCCGTGGCCAAGCACTTCGTCGCGCTGTCGACGAACGAGGCCAAGGTCCGCGAGTTCGGTATCGACCCGTGCAACATGTTCGAGTTCTGGGACTGGGTGGGCGGCCGTTACTCCTACGACTCCGCCATCGGCCTCTCCCTCATGATCGCCATCGGCCCCGACCACTTCCGTGAGATGCTCGCCGGCTTCCACCTCGTCGACGAGCACTTCCGCACGGCGCCGCCGGAGCGGAACGCGCCGCTGCTGCTCGGTCTGCTCGGCATCTGGTACGGCAACTTCCACGGCGCCCAGTCGCACGCGGTGCTGCCCTACAGCCACTACCTGTCCAAGTTCCCCGCCTATCTCCAGCAGTTGGACATGGAGTCCAACGGCAAGTCCGTCACGCGCGACGGGGAGCGGGTCAACTGGCAGACCGGGCCGGTCGTCTGGGGCACCCCCGGGACCAACGGGCAGCACGCCTACTACCAGTTGATCCACCAGGGCACCGAGCTCATCCCCGCCGACCTGATCGGCTTCGCCCGGCCGGTGGCCGACCTGGAGCCCGGTCTCGTCGCCCAGCACGACCTGCTGATGGCGAACCTCTTCGCCCAGGGTCAGGCGCTCGCCTTCGGCAAGACCCCGGAAGAGGTCGCGTCGGAGGGCGTGCCCGCCGAGCTGATCCCGCACAAGACGTTCCGGGGGAACCGGCCGACGACGACGATCCTCGCGCGGGAGCTGACGCCGTCCGTGCTGGGGCAGTTGATCGCGCTGTACGAGCACAAGGTGTTCGTGCAGGGGGCGATCTGGAACATCGACTCCTTCGACCAGTGGGGGGTCGAGCTGGGGAAGGTGCTCGCGAAGCGGGTGGAGCCGGCGCTTTCCGCTTCCGCGGAGGTTTCCGGGTTGGATGCGTCTACCGCTGCGCTGGTGGCGCGGTACCGGGAGCTGCGGGGGCGGTAAGGGGTCCCGTAACTGGGGCTCCGCCCCAGACCCCGGTCCTCAAACGCCGGACGGGCTGGAAAATCCAGCCCGTCC